>JAHEJT010000015.1 GCA_024638765.1 Verrucomicrobiales bacterium | reverse complement strand
TTGTAGCGCCTGGTCTTGGTGATTGGGTTCTTTTTCACACTGCTCTTTTACCAAGATTCAGAGCTCCAGGCAGCTAGCTGCTTTCTCTTTCTCCCGCTTGCAGTTGAACGTTGAATCTACCGCAGCCCCACCGCCGCGAGGACACGCTGCAGCACGGGCGCCGCCTCCACGCGCGCCTTTTCGGCGCCATCCCGCAAAACTTCGTCGACGAAACCGGGATCCGCTTCGAGTCCGGCGCGCTTTTCACGCGCTTCAGAAAAGAACGCCCAGACCGCTTCGAACAACCGTTTCTTGAAATCGCCGTACCCGACGCCTCCCGCCCGAAAGTCTTGTTCCATGGACTCGATTTCCGCGGCGCCCGCCACCAGCCGGTAGAGGTCGAGAAGGGTGGAACCTTCGACCGGTTTCGGATCTTCCACCGGAGTAGAATCGGTAACCAGCGCCATAATTTTTTTCCGCAGCGTTTTCTCTCCATCGAAGATGGGAATGGTATTGCCATAACTCTTGCTCATCTTCTGGCCATCAGTGCCCGGGACCACCGCAGTCTCCTCTCGGATGCGGGCTTCCGGCAACTTCAGTGTCCCCTCGCCGTAACGCTCATTCATTTTGATCGCAATATCGCGCGTCACCTCGAGGTGCTGCTTCTGATCTTTGCCCACCGGGACTACATCGCTGTCATAAATCAGTATGTCCGCCGCCATCAGCACCGGGTAAGCGAAGAGCCCGTGGCTGGGCGCCGCTCCCTGCGCGATCTTGTCCTTGTAAGAATGGCAGCGCTCCAGCAATCCCATCGGGGTCACGCAGCTCAGAATCCAGGCCAGTTCGGTTACCTCGGGCACGTCGCTCTGGCGGAAAAACACGGCCTTGGAGGGATCCAGGCCGCAGGCGAGAAAATCGAGAGCCAGATCCTGGACGTGATTCCGCAGCTCACCGGGGTCGGTCATGCTGGTGAGCGAGTGGTAATCGGCGATAAAGTAGAAGGCCTCGCCTTCGTGCTGCAACTGCAGTGCCGGCTGCATCATCCCGAAGTAATTCCCAAGGTGCAGTCTTCCGCTGGGCTGTAAGCCTGAAAGTATTCTCATTTTCTGATCGCTATCACGTGGGGGGAGGGATTGTCCCGGCCGCCCGTATCTTTCCAGAACTTCACGACCTGTCAACGCGGCGCCCTGTTCATTTCGCGGCTCATCCCGTTCTATGCCGGATCCCTCCGGGTCGTGCCCTTGCACCCATGCAGGCATACTCGAAAGGGGGCGCCGGGGATGAGCCTTGAAAGGGGGGCGGCTCCAACTTAGTCTCCCTCCATGGCAAAGGCAGCGGGCTCCACCTCGCCCATGATGCGGCAATATCAGCAGATCCGGCGCGGCCTGCCGGACGACGTGCTGCTCTTCTATCGGCTCGGCGATTTTTACGAGCTCTTTTTTGAAGACGCCAAAGAAGCGTCGGGCCTCCTCAACGTCGCCCTCACCAAGCGCAACGAGGTCCCCATGTGCGGGGTGCCGCATCATTCCGCCGAATCCTACATCGCGAAACTCGTCAAGGCCGGCAAGCGCGTCGCCATCGCGGAACAAACCAGCGCACCGCAGGCCGGCAAGATCGTGGACCGCGCAATCGCGCAAATCGTAAGCGCTGGAACCATCGACGATCTCAATCTACTGGATGCCAAACGCCACAATTATCTCGCCGCAGTTTACGAGGGTCCCGCCGGCAGAAAGTCCGCGGGGGGGGCGCTCGGCCTGGCCTGCCTGGATCACACCACTGGGGAATTCCGGGTCACGGAATGCGCCGACCGCGAAGCTCTGGAAGACGAATTGAGCCGAATCGCGCCCTCGGAACTGCTTTACAGCGAAGAGCAGGCCGAATCTTTCGCAGCGCTGCGACACGCACTGCCCTGCGACGGATATGCCTTCCTCCACGAACAGGCTTTTTACGCGCTCAAAGCGCATTTCAAAGTCCAATCGCTCGACGGCTTCGGTTGCGCGCAGATGCCAGCCGCCATCGGCGCAGCCGGGGCGATCCTTCATTACCTGGAGCACCAGCTGCGACGCAGCACCGCGCACGTGCGCAAGCTGACGGTATATTCCGCAGACGAATTCGTGGTTATTGACCGCGCCACCCAGCAAAACCTCGATCTGGTGGACCAGCGGAGCGGCCAAGCGGTCGCTGCAAAATCCGGCGCGACCGTCACCCTGGTATCCGCCCTGGACCGCACATCCACACCCATGGGCGCGCGCTTGCTGCGCCATTGGATTCTCCATCCGCTCCGAGAAGTCGCACGCTTGAAGGCCCGGCAGGATCTTATTGAAACGCTTCTGGCGCAGCCGTTTGTCCTCAGTGAACTCCGGGAATCGCTCAAGGTCGTCCGGGATATCGAGCGGACGCTTAGCCGCCTGAGTCAGGGATCCGGCAACGCACGTGATCTCCAGGCCCTGAGCACATCCCTCGAGGCGGTGCCCGGGATTAAATCACATCTGGCGGCGCTGGGACTCGAGGGAGCGCCATCATCTCTCGCGGCCGAGTTGCAGGCCCGACTTCACGGGTTTGATGCACTGGTGGCCGTGCTGGAGAAAGCCCTGGTGGACGAACCGCCGGTCGCGGTCAAGGAAGGTGGAATTTTCTGCGACGGATACAGTGCGGCCCTCGACGAGATGCGGACCGCCTCGACCGAGGGGAAGCAATGGATCGCGGATCTTCAGAGCTCGGAAGCGGCGCGCACGGGAATCAAGTCTCTCAAGATCAAGTACAACTCTGTTTTCGGTTATTTCATCGAGGTTACCAAATCGAATCTCGGCCTCGTGCCCGAGGATTATCAGCGCAAGCAGACCACCGCCAACGCCGAGCGTTTTTACACGGCGGAGCTTAAAGAGGTCGAAAACAAGATCCTGGGAGCCGATGAGCGCGCCCGCAAACTTGAGTATGAAGAATTTCTCAATCTGCGCGAAACGGCGCTCGAGCATCTTCTCGAGATCCAGGAAACGGCGGGCGCCCTGGCCACCCTGGACGTGTTGTGCGGGCTGGCGGAAACGGCGCGTCTCTTCGGGTACACGAGACCGGTGCTCAATGAAACGCGCACTCTGTATATTTCCGAGGGCCGCCACCCGGTACTGGATCAGAACATCGCGGAAGAGAAATTCGTCCCCAACGATACCTCCATCGAACCGGAAAAGAATCGGCTCCTCCTGATCACGGGGCCCAATATGGCGGGGAAATCCACATACATCCGCCAGGTGGCGCTGCTGACGTTGATGGCGCAGATCGGGAGTTACCTGCCGGCCGCGAGCGCCGAGATCGGGGTGGTCGACCGGATTTTCACCCGGGTGGGGGCCAGCGACGACATCTCGCGCGGCCAATCGACTTTCATGGTGGAAATGAATGAGACCGCGTTGATCGTCAACAACGCCACCGAGCGTTCCCTGGTAATTCTCGACGAGATCGGCCGCGGCACCGCGACCTTTGACGGACTTTCCATCGCGTGGAGCGTGGCGGAATACCTGCACGATGTTATCGGCGCGCGGGGACTCTTCGCCACGCATTACCACGAGCTGACGGCCCTTTCCAAGACTCGCCCGGCGGTGCGCAATTACAATATCGCGGTGCGCGAATGGAACGATCAGATCATCTTCCTTCGAAAGATCGTGGAGGGCAGCGCGGATAAATCCTATGGGATCCAGGTGGCGCGTCTCGCCGGTCTCCCCGACGAAATCATCGCGCGTTCCAAGGAGATTCTGCGACATCTCGAAGCCAACGCGAGCCGCCCCGACCAAGAGGCCGGCGCGCAGCCCGCTACGGAAAAGGCGGCACCGTCGAGTCGCGTCACCGTGCCGAAACCGGCGGCCGGGAAAAAGAAAAAGGAGGGCGGCGACGACTTGCCCCAGTCTGATTCGCCGCAGCTTTCGCTCTTTTCTTGAATCACACCATAGCAACCGCGAGGACCGTCCAAGGCACTTAATTCGTGTCGATTCGTGTCGCTTCATGGGTTAAAACGCTCCCGTGTCCTCCACGGTCGAACTAAGCACCCCGCTCGCGGAGATCCCGAAGCTGGCGGCCCGGGAGCGCTCCGCGTTGGAAAAAGCCGGCTTTGTGACCGCCGGCGACGTCCTCACGCATTTTCCGAAACGCTACGAGGACCGCCGCCAGTTCGACCGCTTCCCCTCGGAAGCCTCGATGACGCCGGTCTGCATCCACGGCCGTGTCACCGACACCTCCTTGCGCCGGTTCGGTCGAAGAAAACAATTTTTTGAGGCGACTCTCGAGGAGATCTCCGATGACGCCTTTTCGCATCCGGTGGTGTGCCGCTGGTTCAACATGCCGTGGATTCACAAGATTATCGCCGCCGACCAGGAACTGGTGGTCTTCGGGAAGCCGAAGCAAAGCGGCAAGCGCCTCGTCATTGATCACCCGGAGTTTGAAATCGTGGATCCGGAAAGCGAGGAGGCCTCGATCCACCTGCGGCGTATCACGCCGGTTTACCGCTTGGGGTCGGGTGTTTCTCAACGCCCGCTGCGCACGTTGCTACACCGGCTGCTAGAGGAGCTCGATCCCGAAAGCGTGCCGGATTTGCTGCCCGCACCACCGGAGACGGGGGGGGCCGGCGAGGCGGCTGCGGAAGGATCCGGCAACTTCCGCTACGCTCACCTGCAGCAGATCCATTTCCCGGAGGATTTTGACGCGCTCAAAGCGGCGCGCCGTTACTTTGCCTTTGAAGAATTCTTTTCTCTCCAGATCAACGTGGCGCGCCGCAGGCGGGAATACCTTTCACGACCCGGGAAAGCGCACTCGGACGGCGCGGTCTTGCTGACGCAGTGGTTCCAGCAATTGCCTTTCGAACTGACCGATGCGCAAAAGCACGTCATCAAGGAGATTCGCGCCGACCTGAAATCGAATCGCCCCATGAACCGGCTGCTGCAGGGGGACGTCGGCTCCGGGAAAACGGCGGTCGCGCTTGCGGCGATGCTTATCGTGGTGGAAGCGGGATACCAATGCGCGCTGATGGCGCCGACCCAGATTCTCGCGGAACAACACTTTCTGACACTGCAGCGCCAGCTCGCGGGCCTCGACGTCCGGATTTCCCTGCGGACCTCCGCAAAGCAGCAGGACGATTTTCTCGAACTTGAGGGCGCCCCGCAAATCGTCGTGGGGACCCACGCGCTGATTCACGATAATGTCGCCTTTCAAGAACTCGGCTTGGTCGTTATCGACGAGCAGCACAAATTCGGGGTGGCCCAACGCGGGCGTCTCATCGAGGAGGGGCGCGTGCCCGACGTGCTGGTGATGACGGCGACTCCGATTCCGCGCACTTTAACGATGACGGTATACGGGGATCTGGACGTTTCCATTCTGGACGAACTGCCCCCGGGGCGGGGGACGGTGATCACTGCGGTGCGACCGGCTTCGAAGACCGTAGACGCCGCCAGATTCGTGCGGGATCACCTGGCGCAAGGCCGTCAGGCCTACATTGTGTATCCACTGATCGAAGATTCGGAAACGCTCAAGCTCAAGTCCGCCACAGTTGAGCATGAGAGGTGGGTCCCCAGATTTCCGGATCACGAAGTGGGACTCCTGCACGGCCGGCTGCGGCCCGACGAGAAAGACGCGGTGATGACGCGCTTTCGCTCCGGAGAGATCCAGGTGTTAGTGTGCACCACGGTGATTGAAGTGGGTGTCGACGTTCCCAACGCCAATATCATGCTGATATACAACGCGGAACGCTTTGGCCTTGCGCAGTTGCACCAACTCCGCGGCCGTATTGGGCGGGGAGCGCACAAGTCTTACTGCATCCTGATGGCCGATATGAAAAAGGGGAGCGCGGAAGCTCTGGCCAAGCTGCAGGTGCTCGAAGACACCACGGACGGTTTCGAGATTGCGGAAGCGGACCTGGAACTTCGCGGGCCCGGCGACGTGCTGGGGACCGCGCAGAGCGGCTTGCCCGACCTGAAACTGGGAGATCTGGTGACCGACACCGCCCTGGTGAAAGAGGCGCGCGACCTGGCCCGCCGAATTCTGGAGGAAGATCCCGAGCTGGCGGCTCCGGAGCACGAGGCGCTGCGGGCACTCAGCGTGAAATCGCGGGAAGCCCTGGTCACCTGAGCGTTTATCCGATCGGGTTTACCGCCGGCAGTTCCGGATTACTCCGGTCTTGCGATCTTTCCCGCCACCCGGCCCACTGCGACGTGGCCATCGAGGAAGGCCATCACCATTTGTCCGCCGGGAGCCTGGACTTCGTCATGCAGGAGCACGGTTTGGCCTGGTTGGGGAAAATCGGCGAGGTTTCCGGAGATCAGGAACTTGTATCCGATGGCGGAGCCACCGGCTTCGGCAAAGGGGCTGCGCAAGTCCGTGCCTTTTTCGATGTAGCTTTCGTCTAGCAAGGTCATCACATCTACAGGCAGATTGCCGTCATGGTCGGCGGCATAGAGTTGGCAGGCGAGAACAATGACACGAGCTCTCTGCTGACTTTGGGCAAGCTTCGCCTTTTCCACGACTTTGACGTAAGCCGGTATCGCGATCGCCGCGAGGACGGCGGTAAACATGATCCCGAACCCGCCGGTGGCGATGCCCGCGACCGCGAGGCCCTTCCCTGTCAACCGGCCTGAGGAATTGCCTATTTTACTGATGCCGACGATGCCGCAAACGATGGCGGGCAATCCGGTGAGGATTCCACCGAGGACACTGAGAATCCCGAGCACGAGGCTGGCCACCGCCGCCTTAGAAGTTTTCGAGGCAGTGAGAGGTGGTGGAATTGCCTGGGCGTGCATGAGGTGGCGCTGAGAAGCTTTCTAGCA
The DNA here is from genome assembly GCA_024638765.1 of Verrucomicrobiales bacterium. GTDB lineage: Bacteria > Verrucomicrobiota > Verrucomicrobiia > Verrucomicrobiales > DEV007 > JAHEJT01. The sequence continues at coordinate 48,657 of JAHEJT010000015.1, read as the reverse complement.
GAACAGGGGTGCCCTGCCAACCGCGATCGGCCGGGCCCGGCCAGGGGCGGCTCCCTTGCAATCGGACGGCGCCTCGGTATCGTGGATACAGCCATGCACTACCACTGGAGCCGATTCTTTCTGGCGGCGATCCTGTTTCTCCTCGCCACAGGCCTGTATTACGCGTGGAAAATCGGGAGCGGGAACAGTGAATATTCTCTTATCAATGTGCTCGGCGGGAGGCCGGCCCCGGCGACAGCGGCGGAATTCACTCCGCAAAGCGAACCGCTCATCGACCTCAACGAGATCCAACTCCTCAGCCGGCTCAACCAGGAATACACCACCTTGATGCAGCGCGTGGTGCCCTCTGTCGTCAGTATCAACACTAAGAAAACATATACAACGAAACGCTATTACTGGGACTGGAACCGCGCGGGGTTTGCAACCCGCAACGTGCAATTCAACCGGCCAAGTCTCGGTTCCGGTTTCATCGTTTCCGAACAGGGTCACGTGATGACCAGTTATCACGTGATCGCGGATGTCGACGAAATCCAGGTTACCCGTAGCGATGGAAAATCCTATCGCGCCGAGGTTGTCGGAAGCGATCTCGCCGTGGATCTCACGATCCTCAAGATCACCGGCAGAGAAAACGAGGTGTTCCCCGCGCTGCCGCTGGGCGATTCTGACAAGGTGCAGGTCGGGGAGATGGTATTTGCCATCGGCAATCCATTCGGGCTCAGCGAATCGGTGACTCGCGGCATCATCAGCGCCAAGGAGCGGCGCCTTACCGACGCGGACACAGAGTTCTTCCAGACCGACGCGGTGATTAATCCGGGAAGTTCCGGAGGACCGCTCGTCAACCTCCGGGGCGAGGTCGTCGCGATCAATGCGTCGATTTACTCCGGGGCACAGGAAGCACCCGCCTGGCAGGGAATCGGTCTGGCGATTCCTGCGAACGACATCCGCGCGAGTTTTGAGTCGATCATGCTCCGCGGCAGCCCCGGGCGAGGTTACCTGGGGATTGTCCCCGAGGAACTTTATCCGCATGTGGCGATCGGGGCGGGGCTCCCCTCGGATCGGCGCGGCGTCCATGTGCTGGAAGTCGTGGCGGACTCGCCCGCCGCAGCTGCCGAACTCCAGCCCGCGGACATTATTCTTTCATTCGGCGACACGCCTTTAGAGGGTAGCAGCGATCTTATTCGAAGAGTCCGGGAGATCCCCGTGGGCACCCGGGTCAAACTGGGCTTATGGCGCGAGGGTCAGCAGCTCGAAGTCGAGGCCACTATCGGGGAACGCACGAGAGAGGTGGCCATTGCCACGCAACCGGGTCCAGACGGCGAGCGACGACCGAGCATGAGTGATCTTCTCGGCGTGATGGTCCGCAAGTTGGAAGCGAGAGAGAAACTGTCCCTGGGTCTCCATCCGGAGACCGCCGCGATCATTATTACGGAGGTCTCACCCAACTCTCCGGCTGCCAAATCGCTGCAACCAAATGATCTCATCCATGAAGTGAACCGCCAGCCCGTGGACAGTGCGGAGCAATTTTTCGAAGCTCTCAACGCAATCCCGTTGAATCGCAGTTCCGCCTTGTTGATCACACGCAACGGGTCACGGGCTTTGGTGGTGTTGCACACCCACACCACGGATCCGCACTCGGAAGGCCGGTGAGCCGGCAGATTTTTCTCTGCAAACGCATCGCGATGCGTTAAATACGGGCTTCAATAAACAGACAGAACCGAGTCCATGTCCTCTCCCTCTTCTCACGATCCCGACTCCCCGGAGGATTCTGGGGACGCGTTTGGCGGCAATAGTGGCCCCCCGATTGGAATTATCCTCGGAATCGTCGCCCTCAGCGTGGTGCTTTTCTTCGCGGTGACTCTCCCGAAATGTTCTTCTGACACCGAAGCCCCGACAGCGATGGCAACACCGGCCGATCAATCTTCCACGGCGTCAGCTCCGGACGGGACTCCCAAGACGACGGCGCGGCAAGTTCCCACGCCCGTGGACACCTCCCCGGCTCCAAGCCAACCAGAAGGTTATTCGGACCCGCTCAAACTTCTCTCCGCTTTTTCCTCCCGGATTACACAGGGAAATCTCGGCGGCGCCCTGGACTTGGTGGACGCATCAGCGCTTCGCGATCACGGCGGCGCGCGTCTTCGCGCTTTGTTCAATGAGGGGAAATACAAAATCGCCGAGGAAAACCCCATCACCGAAATCGGAGATATAGACGACCGGACGCGTTTCGCGATCAAAGTCGTCCGGCAAGAACAAGATGGACTTTCCGCCGATGAAACAAAGGTTCTTTTCGACATGGTCCTTGAGACCGGGGGAACCTGGTCCGTGGACAAGGTGCATGTGCCCACTTTCACAGCGCTGGCTCCAGGCACAGCCGCGGCCGCCACCGGTGCGATCGCAAGTCTTCCTGATTCTGTGCGATCCCAGGGAGCGTCGGAGGGCATCATGGTCGTGCGAGGCGACGCCGCCGCGGGCGAAACCACCGATCCTCTCCAGTTAGCTCACGCCTTTGTTACCGCCGTCACCAATCTCGACTTCGAAAAAGCAAGATCCCTCCTCGACCTGGACAAAGTCACCGAGGAAAAGCTGACCGGACTGCTCATCGTATCGGAAGAAGCCAAGATGGAAATGCGTGAAAAGCAGCCGTTGATAGCCACCGCGACCAAAGACGATCGCGCTTGGATTATTGCCCAACTTGAGGCAAAAAGCGGGCCCTCTGTTTTCGGTCTGGAACTCTCCAAAGACCCCAAAAATCCCGGCAATTGGAAGATTGCAGGACTGAATTTTTCCAAGCTTATTGCCGACCAGGCCGCCGCTTCCGGCGCCGACGCGGTCACTTACACACCGCTCATGGAAACACCACAGGGTGGAGATTCCCTGGTCTTATATTTCGAATACGACGTCGGAGAACTTCATTTGCGGGCGCGTCGTCAGCTCGAGATCATCGCGAAGATCATGCGTGGTGATCCCACCAAGAAAATCCACATCAACGGCCACGCCGACGCCATGGGCACCGAGAATTACAACATTGCCCTCTCCGACACGCGTGCCGCAGAAGTAAAGCGTGGATTGATTGACGCCGGCGTGAGACCGGATCAGATCGTGACGACATCCTTCGGGGAATCACGGCCCCTTAGCCCGAATGTCAATCCGGACGGTTCGGATAATCCCATCGGGCGAAAGCGGAATCGGCGGGCGGAGGTCTACTTGGATTTCTGAGTTATTCCCCAGCTTCTGTTCTGATAAGACTTGATTGGGGTTCTCCTCTATTAACCGTATAGGTCTGAATAACTTGGTGCCGGGACGTTCCTCCGGCTGGGAGCGGGCGTTCCACGATGAAAAAGGGTTGCGGATAGAGTGGCGGTAATTTTCGGGTAACGCGGTTCCGGGTGTATCGGCCCGGATTTATTTCTGATTGTTCGCAGTTCTTCCAAGGTTATTCCGCGTCTTGTTGGGCAGGGCTGGGCTATCTTGTAAGACGCTGGGCGGGGGGATCGTCCCACAAGCGCTTGGCAAGGGCGTCATCGGCCGCCGAGGCTTCAGCCTCCTTCTTGCTGGCTCCAGTGCCGGCTCCGAGCTCCGTGTTTTCCCAGGAGACGCGTGCGGAGAAGAGTTTGCTGTGATCGGGGCCTTCCTGGGAAACGATGGAATAATCCGGGCTCGTGGAGGAGAGTGCCTGGAGGATTTCCTGAAGTTCGCCCTTGGGGTTGATTTCGGTGGGCTCCGCCGCGATCACGGAAATTTCCGTGGAAAAGCGAGAGAGGACAAAGGCGCGTGCGGATTCGAGTCCGGAATCGGTATAAATGGCTCCAATCAAGGCTTCGAGGGCGTCCGCCAGTGAGGAAGGCCGCGTTCTTCCGCCGGAGCGTTCTTCCCCTTTGCCGAGCATCAGGTATTTACCGAGTTCCAGGTTACTTGCGCATTCAGCCAGAGCGTTGCGAGAGACAAGGCGGGCGCGCAGTTTGGTCAGGCGCCCCTCACCGAATTGCGGGAAGAGATGAAAGAGCTCCTCGGTGAGGATGAGCTGGAGGACGGCATCGCCAAGAAACTCGAGGCGCTGATTATCAAAATGCGGGCGCTGGCTTTCGTAAGCCAGGCTCGGGTGGGTGAGAGCTTCCGCAAGCAAGAGCGAGTTACGAAATTTGTATGCGATTTTTTCTTCGAGCGAGTTCATGGCGGCGTGCCTTCCGACCGGCTTTGCCGGGCTGAGTTCCTCGCGGGCGGGCGCAGGTTCCATCGAGTGGGGTGACCGACGGGACTCGAACCCGCGACAACCGGAATCACAATCCGGGGCTCTACCAACTGAGCTATGGTCACCATCAAGGGCGCCTGGATGCGCCGCGTTGCGGAGGATACTCTCTAGCTTTGATCCGCTCGAGATCGAGATCTGGCAACTCAGGTTTTGACAGCCCCGGAAACGCCTGGTAGCGCTCCCTGTTGTCCCCGGGTCAGACCTCGAGCTCAGGCGGAGCTTGGAACTTAGGGGAAAAAAAGAGTCAAATCCAGTGATTTTTTGCGACCGAAAAAGGCGAGGCGCCGTGGTGTTGCGCGCCAATACTCCCCGTGAGAGAGTGGACCGGCATGCGAATGGGATTCAAAGAATGGCAAGTTGTATGCGAGGCTTTGGGCAATGGGAAACAGAGCATTCTCCTGCGGAAAGGCGGGATTGCGGAAGGCCGCGAGGGATTCCAGTTTAAACACGGAGAATTCTATTTGTTTCCGACGCTCTTTCACGCCCAGCTCGATAAGGTGCGTGCGGAAGGACGCGGAGAAATGACAGCTCCCTCCGAGAAGGCGGATGCGAAACGCGAGCAAATCGAGATCGAGCTTTTTGCGCGAGTGGAATTTCACCGGGTTATCTCCGACTGGGTGACGGTGGAGTCACTGGAACCCTTCCATATCTGGGCGAAAGATGAAATCCGCAAGCGCTTCGATTGGGAGGAAGAACCCGGGATCAGTCTCGCGATGATTCGTGTTTACCGCCTGCCGGAACCCTGGCGGCTCCCCAACGAGAAAAGCTACGGTGGCTGTCGGTCGTGGGTTTCCCTCCCGGAGCCACTTGAAAAACAGGCCTTGGAACCGGTTCTCGGGGAAGAGGCTTTTGCGGCGCGACGCGCTCAAGTGCTCGAGGTGATCGGATCCTGACTTGGTGCGGGACCGGCGCCGCGGCCCAGGAAGAGAAAGCCGTCCTTGTCAAAACGGCCGCGTCTCCCGGTGTCCATCCATCGGGCGGGGACGGGAAAGGATACCCCGCGTAAATGGAGGGCGCCCTCCTCAAGAGGCGGCAGTTCGGCGCCGTCCGGTCCGAGGAGTCGGGCGGAGAGCGCGGGCAAGAGGCGGCCGACGGATCCCGCGCGGGAGCCCGCCTGATGCTGCGCGGTAACGGTTTCCGCGTCGGGATCTGACATGCTGAGCGTCATGACGAGGCCGGCGCCGTCGTCCGCGGAAGCCGGCGCGAGCGACGCGCCCCATTTTTCGCGCACCACCTCGGCGGTTTCCGCATCGATGCAGTTTTCATCGAACGAAAGTATGAGGCGCAGGTCATCGGGCGCGTCGCCCTGAAAGGCGAGGAGCGCGGGCCAGCGTGAAGCGCGCGGCAGGAGCGCGGTGGCATGTTCCTCGGCAACGGCGGTGAAGAGTTCGGCATCGTCCGCGGCCAGGGAGAGAGTGACCACCTGGTGACCGGCGAGCAGCGGCAGCCACAAGGAGAAGAGATTTCCGGCGGCGCTGTGGGGGGCGGCCTCGGTGAGAATGATCTCACGGCGATGGAGAAAATTGGCGGAATCGATTTGCGCGACGTTGGCAATAATCTGGCGGTGGGAGAGCGAAATCAGATCGAAGGCGCCGTCCGGCGCGACACAGACATAGCCGGCGGCGTCCGTTTCCGCTCCCGGCTCAGCGGCGCGGGCGGCGGAGCGAAGACGGCGCACCGCCAGGCGCGTGGGCTCGAGGTAAGCGCAAAGCCATTTCCAAAGAAGCAATCCTCTCGGCAGATCACGAAATGTTTCCGCCATGTCGACGAATTTCTCCGGCCAGGGAAAGGTGGGCAGATGTTCACGCACCTTGTGGGAGGAAACCACGGAGCGGATGTCCCAGCGCGCGAAATCGTCGCGCGAGGGGTGGCGATCCAGAGGCAGGACTACCGGAATCTTTCCGCTCAAGACGAGGGCGGTTTCGAGAATGAGGGCGGGGGAACCATGCGGCAGTGCGAGGGCGACCCGATGTTCGCTTTTGTCAAAGAGGCCGGTTTTGCGCCAATGGGATGCCAAGGTTTCCGCGGTCGCGAGGAGTGTGGCGCGGGAGAGGCGGATACGCTTGCCGGTGCGATCGGTGATTGCGGTGGCACGCCCGCGTTTTTTCAGACTGCGGGCCAGGGCGGCGGGAAGGGTGTCCTGGAGTGGTTCTCTCGAGGCGAAGGCTTCCACTGAAAGTTCCTGTAACTCTTTGCGTGCGCGGTCGGCAGTGACCTCTTCGGGCGGAATCGGCGCGCCGAAATTCACGGTGACCCCGTAGGGAAAACGGCGGGGAATCTTGTAGAGGAACTTGTTGCGTTCAAAAGAAAAGATCGAGCCCCAGAGAGAATCGATATAAGCCGGGAGCACGGGGACCTCTGCCTGGCGGGCGATCATTTGAAAGCCTTTTTTCAGTTCATTGAGGACCCCGGTGCGGGTTAACTGACCCTCGGGGAAAACGCACACCAGGCTTCCTTTGCGGAGCGCGTCGGCCGTGGTGACAATGGCTTCCTTGGCGCGTGTTTTGGAGATGAAAATGACATTAAAAATGCGCAGGAACCACGCCATCCACCAGACGCTTCGGTAGTGATCGAACATGACGAAGCGGACTTCGCGGGGACTGGCGGCGGTGAGCAGGAAGGCGTCGATGTAACTGACATGATTGCAGATCACGAGGGCGCCGCCTTTCTTGGGCACGTTTTCCGGGTGCAATGACCGGACGCGATAAATCAAAAGAAGGAGGACGAGGAAGGGAAAACGAAGGGCGCCCTGGGGCAGGAGTTTTACCACGAAAGCGCTGACCAGCAGGGTGGGAAGGACAAAAAAGAGAATCTGCGCCGAGGGAGTAAACCCCGTGTTTTCAAGCAGCAATCCCGCGCCAATGGCAATGACGCCGGTCAGTGACACCACCAGGTTATTGGCGGAGAGCACCCGGCCGCGGTGTGCCTCTTCCGCCTGATCCTGCAAATGCGCGGAGAGCGGGACCACATAGAATCCGCCGGTGAATCCGAGGAAGGCGAGGCTCAATGAAAACCACGTGCTGCCGGGCGCAAAGACGCCGAGGCCCCAAAGTGACAGGGTCATGCCGAGGCCGCCGAAGGGGACCATGCCCAAGTCAATTCGGTGGCGGCTCAGGAGCGACACCAGGGTGCTGCCCACCATCAACCCGATCCCGATTACCGCCGTCATTCCGGCGGTGGCGCTGGAGGCCCCGCCTTGCGCCAGATCGGGGTGCATTTCTTTGCCAAACGCAACCAGGACCAGCCCGACGAAGTAGGCCACGAACCAGTAGTAGGCGATCCCCAGCACCGTGAGTCGGAGACCGCGCTGCGAGAAGACATAACGCAGATGAGTGAAATGACGGAAAAAGATCGTCTTACTGAAAGCGGTTGCCCGGTGGGCCGGCGTGCGCTGGATGAAGCGCGCGACCACCAGGGGCACCAGCGAGGCGGCACCGACCGCACCGATGGGCCAGAGTGCCGCGCTCCAGGCGCTGGCGGTTTCGGGACCATTGGCCGAGGCCTGGTTATACCCGCGCAGGAGCGAATCAAACCAGAGTCCCCCCAGCCACATGCCTGCGAGGATGCCGACCATCGTGAGCATTTGCATGAGGCCGTTGGCCATGCCGAGCCGTTCGGAGCCGACCAGTTCCTTGAGAATGCCCATCTTGGCCGGCGAAAAGAATGTCGACTGGACACTCAGCAGGAAAAAGCCGAGCACCGCGAGGGGGATACTGCTGAAATAAACCGCGCCCGCGATGAATAGAAAGATGAGAAGTTGCGCAATCAGGCAGCGGTAAATCACCGCTTGCTTGGAAAAGCGATCGGCGAAAAAGCCCGCGATCGGCGCGAGGAGAATGAAGGGGATCGGGAGGAGGGCGGAGAGAATGAACTGGATGTTATCGCCGATGGGTGTGCCCGCCGCCACCGCCAGGGCGAGACCGATGAGGACAAACTTGACGAGGTTGTCGTTAAACGCGTTTTGCGTTTGCACCACGAGCACGCTGATGAGGGAGATCCAATCGCGGCGCGAGGGGGTTTTCTGGGCTGCTTCGCCGGTTGATTCAGTGTCCATGGAGCTGCTGCGGCCAATCAGGTTCTACCCGCGGAGGGGCTCCAGGGAAAGCCCGGAGCAATCCGGGCGGATAGACACGGGCGATGGGGAGAATCAGAAAAAGCGCCGCAGGCGCTCCTGAAATCGCGTATAGACGAACCCGAGGAGCAGGAGCACCACTCCGATGACCAGGAAACTCCAGATGCGGGCGACTTGGTCCAAAGTCCAGACATCCACGGTGAGCACGCGGAGGAGCGCCGCTGCGAGAACTCCGAGGCTGGCGAGGCGGTAAAGTTTTTCACGCAGCAACCAGCCGAGGGCGAAAAGCAGTAACCCGAAAACCGACCACGTGACCGTGAGATAAAACCCGCGGACCCAGTCGGCGGCGTCCAGGGATAAGACTCTCCAGAGCAGGACCACGCCCAGGACGATGAGCCCGGGATGCAGGGTGCGGCGGAAAGAAGCCGCGCTGAGGAAGGTCAATGGACCGGGGGCCGGTTCCAGGGAATCGGCCGCGGAGGCGGCGCCCAGCCGTCGCATCGCCTGTTGCATCGCCAGGGGAGTCAGCGCGGTGAGATAATGCTGCCAGTGATGGCGCCCCGGGTAGAACAGTGCTTCGGCGAGATCGGCGACCCCGAATCCCAGCAACACCAGCGCAAAGAGAAGGCATTGGCGCCGGTTCCAGGCGACACCCGGCAGGAAGAGGGCGAGCGCGGCCCCCGCGAACCAGAGGGCGTGCCACTCCCGGGTGAAGTACGCGCCGACCCAGCCGGTGAACATCCAGAGTGCGAGGACGGCCAGGGAGAACAACCCGATATGCACCGGCCCTCGGGACCGGGGACCGGGCTCACGGATCGTGATGACCCGGTGGAGAATTCCAAGGTTGACTAACAAAAGGACGATGGGAAGCGCGCCGAGGAAGGCGCCTTGCGAGTGACTCCAGAAAGTCGTAAAGGCCGGGAGGTGGTAGAGCTGGGAAAAAACGGCGAGGAAACGCGCACGCAGGGCCAGGCCGGTGAACAATTGGACGAGGGCCAGCAGGCCGCCGAGGTAGAGCCACGCGTCGGCGGGCGAGGTGAGGCGGTCCTCCACGAAGAAAATAATCGCGAGGCTGAAGACGAAAGTCAGGACGGCCTCGAGGACGCGGGCCAGGAGCGGGGGCGCCGCGAGATCGCGGCTGCGGGCGCACCATGCGATGAGGAGAAGGCCTCCCCCAAGCACGGGGAGAGAAGCGCCGAGGGGAAAGGCGTGCGCGCGATCCAGCGCCGGGAGCAGGAATGCGAGTCCGAGAAAGGTGAAGATCTGCCCGAGGACAGGGATTTCGCGGGGACGGCGCTCCCCGGAAATCCCGGTAAGGGGGAGGTAAGCGGTCCCGGCGGAGAGCAGACCCGCGATCATGAACCCGAAGGGACGCCATTCCCGGGGGAGATCCCACAAGGCGCCCGCGATTGCGCAGAGGATGCCGGCAGCCACGAAGAAACAGGCGTGCAGATCAAAGCGGGGCGCCGCGGTGTCCCGTCGCGAGAAAATTGCGGCCGCAAAGAGAAAAAGCGCTTGGCCGACAGCCGCGAAGAAGGGGACATCGGCGGGATAAGCGACCGCGAGGGGCGCCGGCGACAAGGTGCCGGGACCGTGGATTTCGCAGAGGAAGGTGTAAAACACCGCCAATCCCGCGGCCGTCCAGGCGCTGGCTTCGAGGATGACGGTTTCCGGCCGGCGCCGCGCCAGCACCGCCAGGATCGCGGACTCGGCGGCCAGGGTGAGTGCCAGCGACACGCCGCTCAATTTAATGAGAAAGGAGAGGGTCGTGAGCGCGATCCCCACGACGAGATACATGTCCGCCAGAGAGTTCGACCCGGGGGATCGCGATCCCGCCTCGAAGCGGCGCGCGGCGGGGAGACTCAGTCCCATGGACACCACGCCCGAGACCAGGGCGAAGAGCCAGACTTGGTCCGGGTAATAGCGCAGCATGCCCAGGCCGAAGAGGATCAGAAAGGAGGCGTTGTTAATGCCCGCGAAAGCGGACCGCCGTTCCAGCGAGAGGTTCTCCGGCGAGGAAAGAAAAACAGCGGCCGTGAAGATCGCCCAGTAACAGACGAGAAAGAGATAGGCGGGCCAGAATGCGCCGGCTTCGAGGGGGGCCTTTTGCAACCACTCCAACAAGTGAGGGTATCGCCAGTAGGCAAAGGAAAGATAGGTGCCCGCCAAGCTCACGAATCCCACCACCATCCAGCGGTTGCGGATGAGAAAAGCGAGGGCCGCAAAGGCCAGGATCAGCGAGGAACACAACGAGAAGAGCGTGGCGGTGTTGATGAGAGACGTGTAATAGGCGAGGAGGACGCCCATGACCGCCAGCGTCTGCGACTGCTTGCGGTCCGCCAGCACCACCATGCACCCGGCCCACAGCAGGAGCAGAAAACCGGCGAGCAAAGGGCTCCCGATGACGCGCAGGCTTTCGATGTGATGGGCGCCGTAAGTGGTGAAATAGACCGCAGCCAGTCCGCCGGCGGCGAGCACCTGCCCGTAGTTGCGGAGGGCTACCCGGGTTTTTTCAAGCCAGGCGCCGGCTCCAAGCAAACCGAAGGAGAACAGGTAGAGCAGCGCCACTTTGACCCCGGGAGCGAGTCGGTCGCCGAAAAGGTAGTAATTCGCAAGGAACACAAAGCCGGTCAGCAGCATGACGACGCCGACGCGGACCAGCCAATAAGTGCCCAGTTTCCATTCCAATCCCCCGCCGGTATCGGTATCGGGGGCGAGAGTCTTTGCGGGCAGCGGGGCCGGGTTCGGGGCGGCGGCCGCGGCCGCAGCGGGAAGGGGAGGGGGAACGGCGGGCGCCTTGCGCGGAGGCAGCGGCGCGGGCTCCGGCGCCACGGCCTCCGGGGCCTCCGGGGCCGGGGCCGCGGTATCTTTTTCCGGCGAGGCGCGGAGTTCGGCAATTCGGCTGTCGAGGGCGGCGACACGCGCCTTGATGGCAGCTTGTTCCCGGAGGACAGCCTCGAGAGCCCGCTGGGTTTCTGATTCCTCGGCCATAGAGGGACACGATAAACCCGGGAGGAGGAAAGAAAGAAATCGATAAAATCTAAGAAATCATCGATCGAATCAATAATGCTTTTCCGCCGCGGGCGGCTTAGACCTGGATGCGCTCGGTCTTGGTGCCGGCCTCCGTGATTTCCGGGGGGATCTCCCCGACGAATCGCGGTTCCAGGCCGATCCCCTCGAAGATGCCCCTGATTTCACGGAGGCTGGTGGCAGCGGGCTCGAACTCGAAATAGACCATGTCGTGGTCCGGATCCAGCTTGTAACGCAGATCCCGGTACATCTCGAGGGCGTGACCGAGTTGAAGGATGTAGTCCTCCCCTCGCAAGCCGGCTGCATAGACCTGGAGATCAATCATGACGGGTGGAAATTCGTAATCTTCGTACTTACAAGATCGACTCGCCCGCGTCTAGAAAAGTTTCGGGTCCCGTCCCTCTCCCGGAAAGGCATGCGACCGCCGCCCTCAACTCGGTTCCGCTTTACAACCCTGGAGGCTGATGGCAGAAAGTCCTGCGATTCGGCTTCGCGGCGCCGGGCGAGCAGACCACATGCCCAGAGATACCAGCATTCGCACCATTCTCTTGATCGGCTCGGGACCCATCGTGATCGGCCAGGGGTGCGAATTTGATTACTCCGGTGTCCAGGCCTGCAAGGCGCTCCAGGAGGAGGGGTATGACGTGGTCCTCGTCAATTCCAATCCCGCCACCATCATGACAGACCCGGAGTTCGCGGGTCGCACTTACGTCGAGCCGATCACGCCCGAGGTAGTCTCAAAAATCATCGCGCGGGAGAAGCCCGACGCCCTCTTACCCACTTTGGGCGGGCAGACGGCCCTGAACACGGCCATGGAGCTGGCCCGCGCCGGGGCCTTGGAACGCGCCGGGGTGCGTCTGATCGGCGCCAATGCCGAGGCCATTGAGAAAGGCGAAGACCGGCAGCTTTTCAAGGAAGCCATGTTGCGCATTGGCTTGGACATGCCGCGCTCGGGAATTGCGCACGACATGAGAGAGGCGGCGGAGGTGCGCGAAGAGATCGGGACTCTGCCTCTTATCATCCGTCCTGCCTACACCCTTGGTGGCAGCGGCGGGGGCATCGCCTACAACCGCGAGGAATACGAAGAGATCGCGGCCCGGGGGCTCGATCTTTCTCCCGTAAACGAAATCCTCGTGGATGAGTCATTGCTCGGCTGGAAAGAATTCGAGATGGAAGTGATGCGCGACTGCAATGACAACTGCGTGGTGATTTGTTCCATCGAGAATCTGGATCCCATGGGGGTCCACACGGGCGACTCCATCACGGTGGCCCCGGCGCAGACCCTGACTGACAAGGAATTCCAGCTGATGCGGGATGCATCCTTTGCCGTCATTCGCGAGATCGGGGTGGAGACAGGGGGATCGAACATTCAGTTTGCGGTGGACCCGCGCAACGGGCGCATGGTGGTAATCGAGATGAATCCGCGGGTTTCGCGGTCCTCGGCGCTGGCCTCCAAGGCCACGGGGTTTCCGATTGCGAAGATCGCTGCAAAGCTTGCGGTGGGATACACGCTTGACGAGTTGCCCAACGACATTACGCGGGAAACGCCGGCGAGTTTTGAGCCGACCATCGATTACTGTGTCGTCAAGGTCCCGCGCTTCACCTTTGAAAAATTTACACAAGCAGACCCCACGCTGACTACCCAGATGAAGAGCGTCGGTGAGGCCATGGCCATCGGGCGGACCTTCAAGGAAGCGGTACAGAAAGCGTTACGTTCCCTGGAGACCGGCCGCTTCGGACTTGGTTCGGACGGAAAGAGTCTCGAGGGCGAGGACGACCCGGAATTCGTCAAGAGCAAGCTTAGCTCGCCGAACGCGGAAAGGATTTTTTACCTCCGAAGCGCTTTCAGGCTCGGGATGACGGAAGAAGAAGTGCAATCGCTCACCGCCATCGATCCCTGGTTTCTGCGCAACCTCCGGCAAATTGTGGAAGCGGAGGCCGCCGCCGCCGACCGCGACACGGATCTGCGGCGGATGAAGAAGCTCGGGTTTTCGGATCGACAGCTGGCGGCCTGCCGGGGCGGGAGTGAACTGGAGGTGCGGGCGGGCCGCAAAGCAGCGGGGGTGCTGCCCACCTATCGGCTTGTCGACACCTGTGCCGCGGAGTTCGAAGCCTATACGCCTTACTACTATTCCACTTACGGCGAAGAAGACGAGGCACGGCAGAGTGAAAAAAAGCGCGTCATGATCCTGGGGGGGGGCCCCAACCGCATCGGCCAGGGGATTGAGTTCGACTACTGTTGCGTCCACGCGGCCTTCGCGCTCAAGGAGCTGGGGTTTGAAACCATCATGGTCAATTCTAATCCGGAAACGGTTTCTACGGATTACGATACCAGCGACAAACTTTACTTCGAACCGCTCACGCTCGAGGACGTGCTCAATATTTACGAGCGGGAAGATTGCTGGGCGGCGATCGTGCAGTTTGGCGGGCAAACGCCGCTGAACCTGGCATCCGACCTGGAAAAGCACGGCGTCAATATCATCGGCACCTCTCCGGCGAGCATCGAACGGGCGGAGGACCGTAAATTTTTCCGCGAGCTTCTCGAAAAGCTGGAGTTACAACAGGCGGCCAGCGATACCGCGGTCTCGCAGGAGGAAGCCCTTAAGATCGCAGGACGCATCGGGTATCCGGTGCTGGTGCGGCCCTCGTTCGTGCTCGGGGGGCGCGCCATGATGATTGTCTACAACGATGAAGAGCTGAGCCATTACATGCAGCATGCGGTGGAGGCCAGTTCCGAGCGGCCCGTCCTGGTGGATCGATTCCTGGAAGACGCCACGGAGGTGGATGTGGACTGCATTTCCGATGGGGAGACCACGGTGGTCGGCGCCATCATGGAGCACATCGAACAGGCGGGAATTCACAGCGGCGACAGCGCCTGCGTGATTCCCTCGGTGACCCTGAGCCCGGAGATACAGGAATCCATTCTCGTCGCCAGCAAAAACCTGGCGCGGGAGTTGGAGGTGTGCGGCCTCATGAATATCCAATTCGCCGTCAAGGACGAGGAACTTTACGTCATTGAGGTCAACCCGCGCGCCTCCCGGACGGTCCCGTTCGTGAGCAAAGCTATCGGTGTGGCCCTCGCTAAACTCGCCGCCAAGGTCATGGCGGGTGAAAAACTGGCGGACCTCGGGTTCACCACGGAAACCGTGCCCCCTTATTACTCCGTAAAAGAGGCGGTCTTTCCCTTCAATCGCTTTCCGGGCGTGGATATTTCCCTGGGGCCGGAAATGAAATCCACCGGTGAAGTCATGGGGCTGGATCCGGACTTGGGAATCGCATACGCCAAAGCCCAGATGGCGGCTGGCGGAGCGCTTCCCTTGGCCGGCAGTATCTTCATTAGCGTCAAGGATGCGGATAAAGACGCCGTCATTCCCATTGCCGCGGATTTCATCGCATTGGGATTCACCCTTTTATCCACCTCGGGCACCGCCGCCGTGCTCGAAAAAGCCGGGCTCCCCGTGAAGCGCGTGTCAAAGCTTTCGGAGGGCCGGCCCAACGTGCTCGATTTGATCAAGAACGGCGAAATCAATTTCATCGTAAACACGCCCGCGGGAGAATCGCCTCGGCGGGATGAAGTGCGTATTCGCAGTGGGGCAGTGGCGAATCGTGTGCCGATTATGACGACGATTCGCGCGGCCCGCGCCAGCGTCCTGGGGATGCGTTCCCTGCAAAAGAGCGGTTTCGAGGTGAAATCGCTCCAGGAATATCACGCCTGAGGGGGGGAATTGTTAACCGGGGCAGGGCCGGCTTCAGACCTCGAAGTTGTCGGCCTCCACATACGCCTGGATGACGGCTTCTTCACCTTCGACTCCCTTGATGGAGTTGCCGTGTTCCATCCCCCAGATGAAATCGCGGCCGGTCTCTTTCATCTTGGCGTGGACGTGCTTGAAGATGTTCTTGTAGTTGATCTCGCCGGTCCCGGGTTCCTTGCGGCCGGGATTGTCGCCGATCTGAAAATATCCGATCTCGTCCCAGCTCAAATCAATGTTGGGGATGAGGTTCCCCTCGGTGATCTGCTGGTGATAGATATCGAAGAGGATCTTGCAACTCGGGCTGTCGACGGCCTTGCAGATAGCATAGGCCTGGTCCGAGCGCTCGAGGAAGACGCCGCCGTGGTTTGCGTGCCAGTTGAGAGGCTCAAGCACCATGACGAGACCGTGGGGTTCGAGGATATCGCTGCAGCGCCGCAACAGTTCGATGACATTGGCGCGCTGGTAACCGAGTTCGAGCCGGTTTTTCGGGTTCTCGTCGAGGTTGCCGGGGACGACGGTCATCCACGTGGCGTTTACGCGCTTGGCGACCTCGACGGATTCCTCGATTTCCTTGAGGACGCCGCTCCAGACGGCGTCGTCTTTGACCGCAAAGGTGGTTTGGCCGATGGAGCCGTGCGCCACAAAGACGCCCATGTGCATGCCGAGTTGCTCCATGGTCTTCGCGATTTTTTTCTGCTCGCCGAGTTCGCGGCTCTTGAACTTGTTGTCTTCCCAGGCGGTGAAGCCGCGGTCGTGGGCGAATTTCAACTGGTCGGCCGGGGCGTCGCTGGCGGAGACCTTGAACATGTTGAAGTGCGGGGCGTACTTCAGCTTGAACGGGCGTTTTTTCTTGTGGTGGGCGGCGCGCGCGGTGGCGCTGGAGGCGGCTCCGGAGAGACCCGCGGCGGCCGTCAGGGAAGTCAGCGAGGAGCCTTTAAGAAAGTTGCGGCGTTTCATAGGGAATGAATGGGTAACGGGGTTGCACAAATTCGGGTTGGAGACGGTTCCGGGGGAGCCCCGGCCCGGAGGAGCATCGTCAGCGGGGGACCAGGGGGAGTCAAGTTTCAAGTATTTATCAAAGCAGTGCAAACGGAAGCGGGCGGATTTGTAACAACTAAGCAGGTGGGAAAAACATTCTATCTGGTCTCTGAGGGGGAGAACCATGAAAGTCCTGAGCAGGGGTGCGCTCTGGGGGGGAGCGCTTTTGTCTTTAATGACAGCGGTGTCGTGGACGGTGACGTTGACGTGGCCCGGCGATCGGTTCGGAGCGGCCGTCGCCAAGGGAGAAAGTGCGATCACTCAGGGAGGGCAGGAGAAAGCCGCGCAACCGCGGAGCCTGAGGACAAGGCGGCCCGGCGCGGTTGTGGCGACGGCGGCACCGGCGGCGGGCCTCGATGCGGAAGGGCATCACTCGGCTCGTATTCTCACGCCCGCGGCGGCGAGTGCACTCAGCGCCGGAGCGGCAACAAGGCTCCGCAGCGGCAAGCAGTGGTTCGGCGAAAGACAGCCGGTCACCGTCGATCTGGAGCGGGTGCGACTGGCGCGTGACGGGACCGCCCCGCGGCTGCGATTTGATCTCGGAGGCGGGAGGAAAGTCGTGGGCAAGACCGCGAATCGGATCATCCGGGGCGAAAATTCCTACACGCTGCATGGAAAACTAAGGGGTGAACTGGGGGGAAGCTTTGTCCTCAGCGTGCATGACTCGGTGGTAGTTGCGAACATCCGTTCGGCACGGGAGGGACTCTGGCAGATCCGATACCTGGGGGAAGGCGTGCACGAGGTGCGCGCTTTCGATGAGAGCCGGGCGCCGAAGTGCGCCATGGCGGACGGACGCGCGCGATCCTCATCCGCCGATGCGCAAGGACATCGTCTTGAGCCTGTCGAGCACGTCGGCGTGGCCGCGGACGGCAACGAATTTGCGAGTGATGGTGCATCACCGCCTGTGGAACCGCCGCCGGAGGGCAACGCGCCCGCACCCACCAACTCCGGCGGCGGTCAGACGGGCTTTGACATCCTCATCGTTTACACGCCCACGGTAACGAATCTGGTGGGAGGCGAGAGCGCAATCGCGGCGCTGGCGAATATGGCGGTCGATGAAACCAATATTTGTTACGCCAACAGCGGGGTGCATTTGCAAGGGCGGCTGGTGCATCACCAGGAATTGAACGACCTGGAAAGCCCGAGCATGCCCTACGACCTGAACAGGTTCAGCGGGAAGATCGACGGATTCATGGACGAGGTCCACGCGCTGCGGGATTATTATTACGCCGACATCGTCAGTCTCTGGGGCGATTATTCAGATTACTGCGGGATCGCCCATCTTCTCGAGGACCCGGTGGCGGAGTTCGAGGAATCCGCTTTTAACGTGTGTGATTATTCCTGTGCCACGGGTAATCTGACTTTTGCGCACGAGATGGGGCACAACATGGGGTCTCATCACGCGGTGGGAGACAATGGCAACCAGCCGGGCGACGGGGCCTATAACTACTCCAACGGCTGGAGGTGGACGGGAAGCGACGGATATCTTTATCGAACCATCATGGCGCACTGGCCGGGGACGCGCGTTGCGCAGTTCTCGAATCCGGAAGTTTTCTACATGGGAATGCCGACCGGCGAACCGATGGGTTCTCCGGAGGAAGCCGATAATGTAAGCTCCCTGAACAACCTTTGCGATGTGATCGCCGGGTGGCGATGGATTGCGGATCCGGCGTTGGCTGCGGGACCGGGCCGGCTGGAGCGACTGGCCCTGCAAGGCGAGACACTGCCGGTGGAAGGGGTTTCCGTGCGCAATATCGGCGAGGGCGTCATCTCCTACGACGTCGGCCACTCCTGTTCCTGGCTCTCCGTATCGCCCGGGAACGGCACCGCGGAACATCCCGTGGAATCCCCGCATTCGGTTGGGTTGCACACCGAGGACCTTTCGGCGGGCACTTACATGGACGTGGTCCGTATCACCGGCAGCACGGGAGCACCGGTGGAAGTTCCAGTGGTGGTCCGGATACTCGACGAGGACACCAGCGAGATCGTGGAGTTCCAGTCTGCGGGGCCGCTTACTATCGGCCCGGGGGAATGGGGAGTCGGCCCGGCAGCGCCTTATCCTTCGACGATCGATGTCCAGGGGGTCAACGGGACGATCGCGGATCTCACGGTCAAACTCGACGGGCTCAGCCACGATCGCGCCCGGGATGTAGACATTCTCCTGAAAGGTCCCGAAGGACAGAGCGTCATTCTGGTATCGGACGCGGGCGGAGATTACCAGATCCAGGCGGCCGATCTGGAATTCGTGACGTCCTTGCGGGGATTCGCGGCGGCGATGCCCGCTTTCGATCCCCTGGTGTCCGGGACCTATGCCCCGACCGACCATTTCGGCGGAGACATCTTCGATGCTCCGGCTCCGGCGGCGGCTGCGGAAGCCGGGTTGGAGGCTTTTGTGGGCACTGATCCGAACGGCGCCTGGGAACTGTTCGTGATGGACGACGACGCCATGAACGCGGGGACGATTCTCGGCTGGAGGCTGGAGTTCGTGATTTCGCTGGGGGCGACATCCTACGCGTCGTGGGCGCAGATGTATTTTGGCGGGGAAGCGGCGATTGGCGGCGGGCCCGGCGACGATCCGGATGGCGATGCGATCACCAATCTCCAAGAGTATGCCCTCGATCTGGATCCGCACGCCAGTTCGTGTGGCGCCTTGCCACGCCTGGTGCACGGTGTGCCCACCGGCGGCGAGGGATCGCATGTGGGGCTGGTGGTGTGTCGCGGATCGAATCACCCCGATGTGACCTACCGCGTGGAAGTGTCCTCGGACTTGCAGACCTGGTCCTCGGGAGGGCCTCATACCGTGGTAGAGTCGGATTCTCCGACTGTCCTCAAGGTCTACGATGCGCTGGAGGCGGGCGGGCAGCCGGCGCGGTATCTGCGTCTCTGCGTCGAGCCGGCGGCGGCGGGTCCTTGAGCCTGAAGCGGCGGGGACGGGAGTTTACTCGCCGAAAAGGGCGGCCAGGCGCCGGCGGAGCTTGCTGCGAAGGACATCGTACGAAAAATGCTTGAGGCAGAGTTCGTAATTGTGATCCGCCCACTCGCGGCTTTGATCGGGGTTCCCGAGAATATCTCCCACGCTCTTGACGACTGAATGGGTCACGATGCCGTCCATGGCGATCACTTTGAAGCCGAGCGGCTCGATATCGCGGGTATAAATGGAATAGCGATTGACGAGGACGGGCTTACGGAAATAGACGGCCTCCAGGAAAGCGTTGCCGAAGCCTTCGTATTTGCTGGGATAGGTGACGAAGTCGGCGTGCGGGTAAAAATCCCAGAGAGTATAGCTCTTGCGGCCGTAATCATCAACGTGGCGGTCTTCGGCGATGCGTTCGGAGATGAAGAGCATGCGGATCTGGGCCTCGCGTGCGCGTTCCTTAAGCAACTGGTAATACTCCAATCCCTCGTCCCCGGCGTCGTGAGAGACGACAAGGCAGACCTTCCTCTGCGGGCTTTGCAATTGATGGACGAGTTCGATGGCGTGTTCGATTCCCTTGCGGGTGACGACGCGGGTGGGCTGGAGCACGAGGATTTCGTCGGGGCGGATCTCGAATTCCTCCCGAAAATCGCGGGCGTGGCCGTCGACCGGCTCGGGGGGGGTCTGGAAGTCGAGGACGTTGGGGATGAGGGTGCTGGGGATACCGCGGCGGCGGGCCAGCTCGGCCTGGGCGGTGGAGTTGATGACGACGTGCTCGAAATTGACGGCAAAAGGCGGAGGGAACGCCATTTCGAGATAATCGGGCACGGCATTCTTGATAAAGCGTTCGCGTTCCCAGACGAAATCATGGTGGTGGGCGATGGTCGGGACTCGGGTTTCCGCGATGACCTCCGTGAGTGCCATGCCCAGGGGGACGTGCATGGGTATGGCGAAAATATTCTGCGGAATGATGAGGTTCAGTTTGAACTTTTCGATAAAGGCGTAGAGATGGTCCTTGAGGAATTCCTTCTGCAGCTGAATGCGGGATGTAATTTCGCGCGTGCGGGTATAGGAGACACCGAAGAGATGTTTCTGGAGGTCGAGGACATCGGGATGATCGAAGAATGCTTCCTCAAATAGGTAACTCCGGTCCTCGGGGGTATCGAGTTTGCCGGCAAAGTAATAGCAGGTGTGGCCCATCTCTTCGAAGATCTGGGCCCACTTGGCGGTTTCCAGCGAAACGCCGTCGGTGCCGTGGAAGCGGGTGGAGATAAAACCGATGCGCAGGGAGGAGGACATAGAAAATGACTAATGAGGAATGACGAGTGGGGAGTGGCGAGATACCCAAGCAATGACGAAGCCCCAAGCGCTAATTTCGAAATGAAATAAAACCGTATCCCCTGATGGCGCACCCCGTCAGGGGCGGTTGCGAGGCTGGAAAATCGGATTTCGGGCTTCGGGATTCCTTGGGGAATTGGGTATTTCGGACTTCGTCATTACCCCATACGTGCTGTCCCCTGGCGAGTCTCGGGTTCGCCTGTGCGGGTGCGCTCGTTCCCAACAGCCTGGCCGGCCTTAGCCTTCGGACTCGACGGCCTCGGGATGCTCGGGATCGGATTCCCGGGCGTTGAAGGCGAGTTTTTTTTCTTTGGCGTCGGCGGTGACATCGACGGTGTCGCCTTCCTTGACGTCACCGCGCAGGAGGTGTTCCGCGAGGGGGTCCTCGAGATGTTTCTCCACGGCGCGGCGCATGGGCCGGGCGCCGTAAGCGGGATCGTAACCCTCGTCGATAAGGAACTCCCGGGCGTCGGGGGAAAGGTCCAGGGTGATAGCCTTGTCGGCGAGACGCTCCAGGACCTTGTTGATTTCCAGATCGATGATCTGGAGAAGATCGGATTTCTCGAGCATGCGGAACACAATGAGATCATCGAGTCGGTTGATGAACTCCGGTTTGAAGACTTTCTTGGTGGCTTCGAGGATCTTGCCCTTCATGCCCTCGTGATCCTGTTTTTCGTCGCTCATGGCTCCGAAGCCGAGAGAGATCTGCTTTTTGATGAGTTCGGCGCCGACGTTGGAAGTGAGGATAATGATGGTGTTTCGGAAGTCGATCTTGCGGCCCAGGCTGTCGGTGATAGTGCCTTCCTCCAGGATCTGCAGGAGAAGGTTCATGACGTCGGGGTGCGCTTTTTCGACCTCATCGAAAAGCACCACGGAATAGGGCCGGCGGCGGACGGCTTCCGAAAGTTGTCCGCCTTCTTCGTAGCCGACATAGCCGGGAGGCGAGCCGATGAGGCGGCTGGACGTGAATTTCTCCATGTATTCGGACATGTCGATCTGGATGAGCGCTTCCGGATCTCCGAACATGAATTCCGCCAGGTTGCGGGCCAGGAAGGTCTTGCCGACCCCGGTGGGGCCCAGGAAGATGAAAGAGCCGATGGGGCGCTTGGGATCCTTGAGGTCGGCGCGTGAGCGGCGCAACGCCTTGGAGATAGCGGCCACAGCTTCGTCCTGACCGATGACGGACTTCTTGAGTTCGTCTTCCATCTTGAGGAGCCGCTTGGCTTCTTTTTCTTCCATCCGCTGCAAGGGGACGCCGGTCCACTTGGACACCACGGTCATGATGTCTTCCTCGCTGACTTCGACGCGTTTCTCTTCGTTGTTGGCGCGCCATTCTTCGAGAAGGTTTTCAAGGCGCTTCTTTGCCTGTTTCTCTTCGTCGCGCAGGGCGGCGGCTTTTTCGAAATCCTGTTCCTTGATGGAGGTTTCCTTGCGGCCCACGATTTCCTCGATCTCAGCCTCGATTTCCTTGACCTCGGGAGGCCGTGTCATGGCGGAGATGCGGGCGCGGGAGCCGGCTTCATCCATGATATCGATGGCTTTATCCGGGAGGAAGCGGCCGGTAAGATAGCGTTCGGAGAGTTTGACGCAGGCCTCGATGGCTTTCTCGGTATACTGGGAGTTGTGGTGGACTTCGTATTTTGAACGAAGCCCCTGAAGGATGAGGATGGCATCCTCGACGTTGGGTTCTTCCACCTTGACGGTCTGGAAACGGCGCTCGAGGGCGGCGTCTTTTTCAATGTACTTGCGGTATTCGTTCATGGTGGTGGCGCCCACACATTGGAGTTCGCCACGACTCAAGGCCGGCTTGATGATATTGGACGCGTCCATGGCGCCTTCGGCGGAGCCGGCGCCCACGATAGTGTGCAGCTCATCGATAAAGAGAATCACGTTCTTGGCGCGGCGGATTTCGTCCATGACGGCTTTGATACGTTCTTCGAATTGGCCGCGATACTTGGTGCCTGCGACCATGAGGGCGAGGTCCAGGGTGATGACCCGCTTCTCACGGAGGAGTTCCGGCACGTTCCCGGAAGCGATCTCCTGGGCCAGTCCCTCGACGATGGCGGTCTTACCGACGCCGGCTTCACCGATGAGGACGGGATTGTTTTTGGTGCGGCGGCAGAGGATCTGAATGACGCGCTCGATTTCCGAAATCCTTCCGATAACGGGATCGAGTTCGTCTTTCTGGGCGAGCTCAGTAAGATCACGACCGAAAGCGCGCAAGGCCGGGGTCTTGGTGTCTTTCTTTCCTCCGGTGGGAGCGCCTTCCTCAAAGTCGCCCTCCTCCATATCTTCGGGTGAAAAGTTAGGATCAAGCTCGCGCAGGATTTCATTGCGGGTGCGCTCGATGTCGACTTCGAGACTCTTGAGGACGCGTGCCGCGACGCCTTCACCTTCGCGGAGCAAGCCCAGGAGAATGTGTTCGGTGCCGACGTAGGAATGGTTGAGCGCCTTGGCTTCTTTACCTGCCAGTGCGAGCACTTTCTTGACCCGGGGAGTGTAGGGAATATTTCCCACCATTTTGGTCTCGGGACCGGAGCCGACCTGCTTTTCCACTTCCATGCGGACTGTCTCAAGATCGAGACCCATTTTTTGGAGGACGTTGACTGCCACCCCCTGCCCAAGCTTAATAAGTCCTAACAGTAAGTGCTCGGTCCCCACGTAATTGTGGTTGAATCGGTCCGCCTCTTTACGGGCGAGAGCGAGCACCTGCTGGGCGCGTGGAGTGAAGTTATTCATCATCAGGGTGATTTAATTGATCGGACGCAGGGCCTGAAGCGGCACTGTTATCTACATTATCAGGCTCAGGGAGCATTTTCAACTTCCGGCGTGTCATTTCCGCCCGTAGAACATCGCGTTCCTCGGGGGAAAGTTTTTTCTTGGCCTCAATTTGAAGATGGGCAGGCTGGATTTCCATAAGCAGTAAATCGACCACCGCGCGGAACTCCTCGGGGTAATAATTGAGATCGCAACCGAGTCGAATCAGGGAGATCAGATTAAGGGCCTCTTTGGAGGAAATTATGTGGCTGTAGCGCAAAACTGCGAAGGCGCGCCCAATCTGGTCGTTGAGCATGGTGCGACTCTCTTCCAGCAATTTTACTCTCGCGTTATGTTCGTGCTGGATAATTTGTTGCACGATCTTTTCGAGGCGCGCGATAATCTCGACTTCCTTGTCGCCCAAGGTGGTCTGGTTTGACACCTGAAAGAGATTGGCGAGAGCCTCGGTGCCCTCGCCGTAAAGACCGCGCACCGCGAAGCCGATCTTGTGCACGGCTTGAATCACCTGGTTGATCTGTTCACTGAGAACGAGGGCCGGAAGATGGAGCATGGCGGAGGCGCGCAGGCCGGTGCCAAGATTGGTGGGACAGGCGGTGAGATATCCCAGCCTTCCATCGAATGCATACCCGACTTGCTCCTCCAGCTCGCTGTCGACATTATCGATGAGTTCGTAAGTGGCGTTAAGCTGAAGCCCGGGACGGATCGCCTGCATGCGCACGTGATCCTCCTCGTTAATCATAATACTGATCGTTTGCTTGCGATTGATGACCGCCGCACTCCCGCCACTCTTGGCGGCGTGCTCACGGCTGATGAGATGGCGTTCCACCAGCACCTGTTTTTCGATGGAACTGAGCTTTTCCAACTCGCTCGAAAAACCGTCTTTCATCTCCGGGAGACCTTCCATCTCCGGTTTGAGCTGCTCGAGCACGCCGTTGCGGACGTCCTTGGTGGCCCAACCGGGGAAGGGAATCTGGCGGACGTTGCGGGCGAGGCGGATACGGCTGCTGACCACGATGTCGCTATGCGGGCCGGCGCCCTGCATCCAGTCGGCGGGCTTCCGCATCAATGTGGAAAATTTCATCATGGCGGCGTGCGCCCGCGGGGGGCGGGCGTAGCTGTTACGGGTAAAGGGCAATCTCTCCCATATTACAAGATTATCATTATTTTAGACGATCTGGAAAAGCGGTTATTCGCCAATCTGGCTGCCAGATCTCCATTTAATACGCTTGCCGCGGGCGATCGGCCTCCCGGCCGGCGCGGCGCGGGACTTTCCCGGGCCCGGATTCCAGGCGCCCTCTTGCGGCGCTAGTGCCCCCCCTGGGGCTCGGACAGTCGAGTTTCGAGATTCTTGATCTCGTCGCGCAGGCGGGCGGCTTCTTCGTACTGCTCGTTGGTGACCGCGGAGCTCAGTTCTTCCTGCAGATTTTCGAGTTGGTCCTGGATGTTTTTTGTCTCCGCGTAACTCTCCGGCACTTTACCCACGTGGCGAGTGCCCTTGTGCATGGCTTTGAGGAGACTGTCCAATCCCTCGCCAAAGATACTGTAACAGGAGCTGCAGCCCAGGCGCCCGGTTTTCTTGAAATCAGTCTGAGTGAAGCCGCAGAGATCGCAGGTCGGTTCCACGGAGGTCTTCTTCACCTGTTCCTGGCTGCCGAGACCGAGGAGAAGATCGGCAAGCGCAAAGCCTGTAGGATCATCTACTCCTTTCTCGCTGGCGCACGCTTCGCATAAGTTGACTTTCTGCATCTTGCCTTCAACGATCTGGGTCAAGTAGACCGTGGCATTTTCCTTTTTGCAGGCGTCGCAAAGCATGGGGCAGCGGTTTTTCGAATAATCGGGAGGCGTCCGCCCGCGCACGGGCTCGGGCCGAGAGTCTAAACCATACGATTCACGCGATCACTTGTAAATCGGCGTTCCCGTTGTGCGCGTCAGTTTATGATAGGCCTCGATGCAGGCCAGGGTGATTTTTCCGGGGACCCCGCCCCCGATGAGGCGTTCGTCATATTTGACGACTGGGATCACTTCGGCGGCGGTTCCCGTGAGGAAGAGTTCGTCGGCGGTGTAAAGATCGTATCGGGTAAGCATGGGTTCGGCGGGCGGGTGTCCCAACTTACGGAGAAGATCCATGGCGACGCGGCGGGTGATGCCGTTGAGGGAGCCCGCCGAGACGGGGGGAGTGAAGGCCTCGCCGTTCTTGATGATAAAAATATTATCCCCGGTGCATTCCGCCACGTAGCCCTGCTCGTTGAGCATGACGCCTTCCTCGCAACCGGCGGTGATGGCCTCGATCTTGGCCATTACATTGTTGAGATAGTTGAGAGATTTGACGGTGGGCGTCAGCGCGCCGGGGGGGGGACGCCGGGTCGAGCAGGTCACGAGTGCGAGGCCGGCCTGGTATTTTTCCTCAGCATAAAGGGCAATCTTCGAGGCGATGATGATTACCGAGGCCTTTTCACAAAGGAACGGATTGAGACCGAGACTGCCGGGGCCCCGGGTAACCAGGAGCCGGACGTATCCGTCCTGCAGTTCGTTGGCGCGGATGGTGGCGAGGACGGCCCCGATCAATTCGGCGGCGTCCAAAGGAATCTCCAAGTGGATGGCGCGCGCGGAGTCGTAGAGGCGATCGATGTGTTCCTCTAACCGGAAGACGCGCCCCTCGTAAAAGCGGATGCCCTCGAACACCCCGTCTCCGTAGAGCAGGCCGTGGTCGAATACGGAGATCTTGGCGGCACTTTCGTCCACCAGGTCTCCATTGATGTAGATCTTGGGCATGGCGCAGGGAACCATGGAGGAGGATAAGCTCCGGCGCAAGGTTTCCCGTGTTGCAGGGAGCTGCTCCTGCCGCAGCGGCGCGCGGGCGGAGTCAGGCGGGCTCGACGATGCGGCCGTCGACGATATGGAGGGTCCGGTCACCGGCTTCCGCCAGTTCCTCATCATGGGTGACGACGACAAGGGTTTTCTTCTTTTCGTCGGCAATACCCAGGAGCAGCTGCATCACGTCGGACCCGGTCTTGGAATCGAGGTTTCCGGTGGGTTCATCCGCGAAGAGGATGCGAGGCTCGTTGATGAGGGCCCGGGCGATGGCGACACGCTGTTGTTCTCCTCCGGACAATTCCGCGGGCAAGTGATGGAGACGTTCGCCGAGGCCGACGCGGTCCAGGGTGTGCTCTGCGAGGCCGGCGGCGGCGGTGCCACCGATGAGGGCGGGGAGGAGGACGTTCTCCAGCGCGGTGAGTTCAGGGAGCAGAAGGTAATTTTGGAAAACATAGCCCATGAGTTCATTACGCAACCTCGTGAGCGTGGACTGGCGAGTCTCGTAAATGGAGTTGTCGCCGAAAAACACTTTCCCGGCGGTAGGCTTCTCCAGTCCCGCGAGAATATAAAGGAGGGTGGTTTTTCCGGCGCCGGAAGCGCCGCAAAGGAAGAGTTTTTCGCCCGGGGCAATATCCAGATCGATTCCGCGGAGGACGTCGATTCGCTTGCTGCCGATGGTGAAGGACTGGCACAGGTCGCGGGCGGCGACGAGGGCGGTGGAGGGGTCCGGCTTCGGCGATGGGTGGTTCAAGACGGGCTTTACATACACCACGACGCGGGAGAAGAAAAGCGGTCCCCGAGCGGTGGAGGAGCCGGTCTCAGCGCCGTTTCCCGCTCTTGGCGTCGCGCAGGGCTTTCTTGGCCATGGCGAGGGCCTTGGCGTTGCCGTATCGGCTGATGGAGAACTTGGCGGTGCGGCGCCGGCCGCGGGAATCGGTCCAGGCGGCCTGCCAGTAAGCGTAATCGTTGCGGCCCTTGGCACGCGAGACCACGTGGGTCACCCCGGTGACGCCGCTTTTGAGGACGCGGCGTTTCTCGCGGGAGGCGGCTTCCTGTTTAAATTTGGGAAGCTTGCGGACGATGCTGTCGCGGAACTTGCGTGCCGCAGTGAGAGCCTTGGACTTGCCGCCGAGGGACTTATCGGGAAAGAACTTCTGGGTGGTTTTACCACGGTGCGTGATGCGGACGTAATAGCCGTGATTCTTTTTTTCGGGCTGATCGATACGGCTGATCCCGTAATTGGGTCTGGGGCGTTGCATGACGCAGTCTCCTCTCAGTATTGGGGTGTGATGCCGGGAAAAGGCAAAAGGTCAAAAAGAGCAAAGCAACGGAGATGCCGTTTTTCCTAGGGCCAGACGTCCAGTGTAAAAGTCCGGCAATTCAATGCAAGCCCTTCTTCGACGATTGTCAGGGTTTTTTCTTGCGGGGTTAGGCCCCGGAATGCGGGCGGCAGATGACGATGAGAAACAACGGACACGGGCCTAACGTCCATGCAACTGTCGCACGGCTTCGTATAGGACGATGCCCGCGGCGGTGGCCAGATTAAGACTTCGCGTCGCATCTTCAGTGGGGATCCGAAGGCAGCGCGAGGCGTTTTGGCGCAGCAGGCTTTCCGGGAGCCCTCGCGTTTCCCTGCCGAAAACGAAGTAGTCGCCACGCCGGAATTCCACGTCCCAATACGCGGTGGTGGCTTTCGTCGAGAGATAGAAAAAGCGGGCGCCCTTGGCGCGCGGCGCGGAGGCGTGCAAGACTTCCAGATTTTCCCAGAGCGTCACATCGACCTGATCCCAGTAATCCAGGCCGGCCCGGCGCAGCGCCCGGTCTTCGAGGGAAAAGCCCAAAGGCTCCACGAGGTGGAGCCGGGAGCCGGTGGCGAGACAGAGCCGTCCTATACTGCCGGTATTAGGGGGAATCTCCGGTTCGACGAGGACGACGTTATACACGGGTTATCAGTTAGTGGTTATTGGTTATCGGGAACAGGCGCCGCCGGAGGCGCGAAACTTCCCTGATAACTATTAACTGGTAACAGATAACTACACGGAAGCGGATGCCGCATCCACGTTGACACGGCGGCCGTCGCGATCAAATCGAACGACTCCGTCTTTGAGAGCATAGATGGTGTAATCCCGGCCGAGGCCGACATTGCTGCCGGGATGCCATTTCGTGCCGCACTGGCGGATGATGATGTTGCCGGCGATGACGCGTTCGCCGCCGAACTTTTTCACACCGCGCCGCTGGCTGTTGCTGTCACGGCCGTTCTTAACGCTGCCCTGTCCTTTTTTATGCGCCATCTTGGGATGCGGGGTGGAAGATTGTGGAATTGGGAGGGAAACGTCCTCAGGCGGAAATCTTTTTGATGGAGAGCCTGGTCAAGTCGCGGCGGTGCCCTTTGGTGCGGTGGTACCCCTTGCGGCGCTTGAACTTGAAGGCGGTCACCTTCTTGCCGCGATGCTGGCTGACGACCTCCGCGGTAACCTTGGCGCCTGTCAGCAAGGGGTCGCCAAGCATGATTTTAGAGCCGTCGCCGACCATGAGGACGTCTTCAAAGACGGCGTCCTTGCCTTCCTCGACAGCGAGTTTCTCGACGTCTATGGTGTCGCCTTCGGTGACACGGTACTGTTTGCCGCCGGTCTTGAATATCGCGTAAGCCATGGTGGGTTCCTCCCTGGTGTCGTGGCCGTCCGTTCCTCGCCCGAGCCCCTTGCGGGGGTGCTGATGGAACAGTTCCGCCGTCCGATGGGAGGCGCGAAACTTCACACAGCTTTTCGGGGCGGGCAAGCAAAATATTGGGTCCCGCCGCGCGGGCGGGAAATGCCAGAAGACTGGGCAGGTGCGCCGGTCCCGGATGTGTGCTACTCTTGAACATAGTTAACATTACTTAAATTTTTCAATTTTGCGTTTCTCCGCCCATGGCCGCCCCAAAACGGACCGATCTGTGCCCCCTCGCGCTCGCCACGCTGCTTCTCGGCGCGGTGCATCTCGCGTCCTGTGCCTTGCCCCAGACGCCCACGCCGAGACCGCTGGAGATCAGCGGGGTGCTCTCCGGGGTGGATCCCGGTGAACGCTCATTTTCTCTCGCGAGTCCCGATCGCGATCGTCATCGGGCCGTCTTCTGGGACGACTCCACGCGCTTCGTGATGGAGGGCGTGGAGGTGGAGCCCAGCAAGGTCGGCGCCGTCCTCGGCGAAAGCGTGGCGGTCCTGGCAGTGCCCATCGGCGGTCGCATGGTGGCCAATACCGTGGCTTTGCCGGATCTGGAGCGCAGCATCCCCGCTGGATTGGGGCTTTAGGATTGGCGGCGTGCAGGCGGGAGGCTCCGCGGTTCAGCCCTTGAACGCGGCGAGATCGATCTCGGTTTCCTCGTAAAGAATCTCCTGGAGGACGGGGAGCTCGAGCATTTCCTCGAGGGTTTTCTTGTTGGTGATGGTGGCGGTGTCGATCTCATCGGTAAGATGATTGAAAATGAGACCGGCGCAGCGGATCTTGCGCGCGCGCATATTCTTCACGGTGAGAATGGTGTGATTGAGCGCGCCCAGGCGGTTGTGCACGACGATAATCACGGGCAGACCCATGTCCTTGGCGAGATCGGCGACACTGTAATCCTTGGTAATGGGAACTTCCCACCCGCCGACTCCCTCCACGAGAAGGTGTTCGTAGCGGGTGGAGAGAAAGTCGAAGGTTTCGCGGATCCGCGCGAGATCGATGGTCTTGTTTTCAATGAGGCTGGCGGCGTAAGGAGAGGCCGCGGTTTCCAGATGGCAAGGGTTGACCTGATCCAACTGGAGGCGCGAGTCGCCGGCTTCGAGAAGCGCGACGGCGTCATCGCGGTCGCCGCAGCTGATGGGCTTGAAGCCCGCGGCCCGGTGGCCGACGGAAGTGAGCGTTTTCAGCAAGAGGGTCGCGGCGTAGGTTTTGCCCACACCCGTGTCGGTGCCGGTGAGGAAGAAGCGCATCTGGCCGGTGATTTGCGGAGTCGGGGATATGCTGCCCTCGAATCCGGCCGATGTCAGGCCCCAATTGCCGAGGAAATGGCCCCGGCGATCTCGTCCGCCCGGCCTTGAATATAGGCTGCGTCCTTGCCTTCCACGAGGAGTCGGATCACGGGTTCGGTGCCGGAGTAGCGCAGGAGCACCCGCCCGGCATCACCGAGATTTTGTTCCGTCTCAGAGATCAGGGCGGCGGCTTCCGTAAGCTCTTCCAGCGGCGGCTTGGCCTTGATCGCGAGATTTCGCTGAGCCTGGGGATACTTCGTCAGGACTTGCTTGAGCGCGCCCAAGGGTTCGCCGCTTTCGACCATGATGCGCAGCACCTGCAAGGCGGAGATAATTCCGTCACCGGTGGTATTGAGATCGTGAAAAATGAAATGGCCGCTCTGTTCGCCGCCGAAGTTGAACCCGCCGGCGCGCATCTGCTCGATCACGTAGCGGTCTCCCACACGCGCGCGCACCACTTTTCCACCGCGCGACCGCAGGAGGTCATCGAGCCCGCAGTTGCTCATCACGGTGGTGACCAGGGTGTTTTCCACGAGAGATCCCTCGCGAATCATGGTGGTGGCGGCGATCGCCATGATCTCGTCTCCGTCGAGAATTTCTCCGTTCTCATCGCAGACCAGGACGCGGTCGGCGTCTCCGTCGAAAGCGATGCCGAGATGGGCGCCGGATTCGCGCACCGCGGCCCGGATGGCGTCGGGATGGGTGCAGCCGCAGTCCTCGTTGATATTAATGCCGTTGGGCTCCGAATGGATGAGGACGCACTCGGCGCCGAGACGCTGGAAGATTTCCGGGCAGACGCGCACGGCGGCGCCATTGGCGTTGTCGATGGCAATCTTGACGCCACCAAGCGGGGCGCCGGGATCACCGGTGCGGCCGTGAGTCAGGGTATGGAGCGCAAATTCGAGGTATGGTTCCGGGGCATCCTGCAGGGTGGCGAGGCGCCCCACCTGACCTCGGGTCACGGGCGCTGCGGAAGCGGCCGCGCGGACTTCGAGGACGCGGCTTTCCAGCTCCAATTCTTCTTCGTCATCGAGCTTATATCCGTCCGGACCGAAGAACTTGATACCGTTGTCGGGGTAAGGATTGTGGGAGGCGGAAATGACGGCGCCGAGATTGGCCTTGAGTTTGCGGGTGAGAAAAGCGACCGCGGGAGTGGGGATGACCCCGGCGAGGGCGACGTCGACTCCGGCGGACGCGAGGCCGGCGGCGAACGCCGACTCGAGCATCCCGCCGGAGATGCGCGTGTCTTTGCCGACGACGGCGGAAGGATGTGCCCGCCGGTCACCGCCGGCCTCGCAGAGGTGGTGGCCGACGGCAGCGCCGAGCCGGAGCATGAGTTCCGGGGTGATCGGATGCACGTTGGCAGTGCCCCGGATGCCGTCGGTGCCAAATAACTGGCGAATCCGCGAAGAAGGGACGGTTGTGGGCATCAGGTGAGAGCGACGGGGTAAACGCCGGGCGGATGGGCGGAGGTGGACAACGGCTTCTGCGGATTGCCGGGGATGGGGTACTTATTCCGCTCCTTGGGCACTCGCTCCACGTGGCTTTTGATAAGATACCAAATCGCTATCGCTGTCAGCAGGCTGCCGATTTTCGCTCTCCAATTGTTCAGCAGTATCGTCTTCATGTTCATCCGGTTTCTGGAAGAGTAATTCGTGGAGGCGCTCCTTGAAGATCTCTTCATTGAGATCTTTCTCGAGTTTTCCGTTGTGAGTGAGTGAGATGCCGCCGGTTTCCTCAGAAATGACGATGGCGATGGCATCGGATTCCTCGGTCACGCCCATGCCTGCGCGGTGGCGAAGCCCCACGCTGCGGTCGGCAAGTTCGCGCTGGCTGACGGGAAAGACACAGCCCGATCCCAGGATGCGATCCTGGCGGAGGATCATGCCCCCGTCGTGCAAGGCGCCCTTGGGGTGAAAAATGGCGAGCACCGCTTCCATGGAGAACTGGCAATCCAGTTCCACCCCGGTTTCCAGGTAGGGGTTGAGGCTGATGCCGCGCTCGATGGCGATGAGTGCGCCGAAGCGTTTCTTGGAGAGCGCCATGACGGTTTCGTGGAGGAGTTCGAGGCGTTCACGCTTTGTTTCGGTAAAAGAGAAAAGCCGGTGGCTGCCGATCTCGGCGAGGGCGCGCCGCAATTCCGGCTGAAAGATAACGACCATGGCGATGGCGAGGAAGACGGAGAAGCTCTTGATGAGCCAGCCGATGACGGCGAGTTGCAGGATCTGGGAGAGCAAGGTGAGGATAATGAAGAGGAGTACCAGCCCGCTGAGGATGCGCGCGCCGCGGGTGGCGCGGAAATAACGGTACCCGTAATAGACTGCGGCCCCGAGAATGAGAATCTCAATGGCGTCTCTCCAGTGGGCGTTGGCGAATTCTATGACCTGGTCGAACATGATCCCGGCGGGCGGCTTGAATAGTGTATCATACGCCGGGTGAAGGAGCATTGACAATCGCTTCCGTCATGCGCAGGGCTTCGAGATTCTGGGTCACATCGTGGACGCGGAGCAGGACGACGCCGCGTTCGCGGGCATAGGAGGTAAGGGCCACGGTGGGCCAGACGCGGTCCTCGAGCTCCTCGCTCCCGAGAATCTTTCCGAGGAAGGACTTCCGGGAAACCCCGAGAGCCAGGGGCCGGCCGCCCGCGCGGAGCCGGTCCAGGGCCTGCAATAGGGCCAGATTGTGTTCGAGGGTCTTGCCGAAGCCGATCCCGGGGTCAAAAAGGATCGCCTCCGGATCGATGCCCGCTTCACTCGCGGCCTGCAGCCGCTCTTCGAAGAACGCGCGCACCTCGCGCACGACGTCGTGGTAGCGGGGATTGCGTTGCATGTCTCGTGGCGCCCCCTGCATGTGCATGAGGATAAGGCCGGCCCGCCCGCGCGCCACCACCTCCGCCATGCGCGGGTCCCCGCGCAATCCGGTGACGTCGTTGACGATGGCTGCCCCCGCTTCCAGGGCGGCCTCTGCGACGGCGCTCTTGGAGGTATCGATGGAAAGAAGCGCCCGAGATGCTTCTCGCCGCAAGAGCGAGATCACGGGGAGGACGCGGCGCAGCTCTTCTTTTTCGGAGACCTCATTCGCGCCGGGGCGCGTGGACTCGCCCCCCAGGTCGAGGATGTCGGCGCCGGCCTCGAGCATGGCCAGCCCGTGGCTGACCGCGGCGCCGGGGTCGAGAAACCGGCCGCCGTCGGAAAAGGAATCGGGCGTGACGTTGAGCACTCCCATGAGCAGGGCGCGAGCGCCGAGATCGATCGTGTTGTCCGCCAGCCGCCAGTGCATGGAATGAGTATGCCCGATGGAAGATAGGAGATAGAAGAGGGAAGATAGAGGGCGGGGAACTTTGGGACCGGGTTTTCCCGCTTGCGGGTGATTGCCGGGGAGGCGTATCCTGATCCTCCCTCCACGCGCGTCATGCCTGTTACCCTCAAGATTTTCTCGATGACACCCGGGTCTGGCTTGGCAGCGGGCTTGGCGGCGGCCCTGTTATTTTCAGCAGTTGCGCCCGCCGGCGCGGCCCCGGCCAATGTCTGGGTGCGGACCATTCTGCACGCCGACGGCAGCCGCACGGTATCGAAGAAGGATACCGGTAGCCGTGTCATCGAACAGATGACCTATGGGATCAATGACGTGCTCATCATGAAACGGATCGTGCAGCTAGATGAGCGCGGCAAGTCCAGGAGGGGATTTATCTTCGATGGAGAGCACAACCTCATTTACAAGATCGGCTACTTCTATGATGAAATCGACCGGCTCAAGGAAGAAGTGCTCTACAACACCAACGAGGTCGTGGTGCGACGCGTGATTCACAGTTACGACGCCAAGGGGAACCCACTGACACCCAAGGCCTTCAACTTCAACGACGCCGCACCGGCGGTCGCCGCGCGCGCTTTAACGCCGGAAGCCGCCCTGGCGGGGGCGGAACAGTCCGCCGCGGGCGCGCAGATGCGCGGGACGATGCCCGCTGCCCCGGAGCAACCCAAGAAGAAAAAGCGGTTCCGGCTCTTCCGTAGAAAATAGGCTGCGCCCACTGGCATGCGACCGGTATCATTGTTAGGAATACTGGCCGCGGGGGCCGTTGCGGCGGCGGGCTTGATTGCAGGCTGGCAAGCGCGATCGCATTCCGTGAGCGAGACGGAGAGGGCGGCTGTCCTGGAGGGGCGCGTCGGCGAGCTTGAGGAAGAGAACCTGCGGCTTCGCGGGGTGATCGATCGCATGGCGCGGGCGGGAGCCGTCGATGATCCGGAAGCGGTGATTCGCGGGGATCTGGAGCGTTTGACCGGTGAGTTGCGCGCCTTGGAGTGGATGGAGCGCCCGCCGACCAAGATCGTGACACGCCAGGGGGTCCGAGATCTCTTCGTGGCCGGGATCGAGGATCCATCGGCGCAAGCGATCGCGCAATGGCGCAATCGTGGTGACGCCATGGCGGCGATGGGTTGGGTGGAAGCCGGGTTTGATCTTAAGAAATCGCTGCTCAAGATCTATTCAGGGGAAGCGACGGCCTGGTTCGACGAAACCCGGCGGCAGCTCTACGTGGCACGGGGGACGGCCCTGGAAGAAGCGTCCCAGCGGGTGCTGCTCGTGCACGAACTGGCACGCGCGCTGGCGGACCAGCACTTCGATTTAAAGGAACTGCTGCAACCGATGGAAGAAGGCGGGTTCCGAAACACGGACATGTTGCTGGCGAGAAAAGCGCTCGTCGCGGGTGACGCAGGCGTGCTGGCGGCTTTTTACAACCGGGAATACGGTTCTCCGCTGGCCGGATTGGATGGGCCGGGGAGCCGCTTCGGCGCTGAGGCGATGCTCTTGCGTCAAGCCGCCGTGAAGGGCCCCGGCATGGAGGTGCTGTTTGCCATGGCCGCATTTGCGCATCGCGAGGGGGCGCGATTCTGCGGAGAGCTGCACGCGGGCGAAAGTTTTTTGGCCGTGGACAAAGCTTACGGAGCCCCGCCAGCTACCACGGCGGAGATTTTGCATCCGGAACTTTATCTCCGCGGGGACTTCGTTCCTCGGATTGTGTCTTTCGACACCGGAGAACTTGCGAGGGCCGGGGGTTCTCGCGAGGCGGTAATCTGGGAGGACGTCGCCGGCGAACTTGGGATCAGCCTTCTACTGGGGCGATACCTGGAGGAAGAAAGGGCGGCCGCCGCCGCGGAGGGATGGTTCGGGGACCGCTTTGTGGTGGTGCGCGGGGGGCCGCCCTTGGGTAAGAAGGGCGGGGGCAAAAGCGGGACGGAGGCGTTCGACATCTTGTGGGTTTCGCATTGGAGCGACCGGGAGCAGGCGGTGGAGTTTCAAACAGCTCTGGGGGAGTTTTTGACGAAGCGTTATGGATTGAAGGAAGCCGTGGCCGGGACTTATGATGGGAAAAGATTTCTCCGCGTGAACTTCACTCCGGATGGGCTCGGGGTCGTCTTGTTGGATGCGGGGAGCGCGGCAAGGCGGCGCATGCTCGAGGAGCTGGTCCCATGAGTTCGAAGCAGGTTTTTTATGAAGGCCGCGTCCAGGGAGTGGGGTTTCGTTATTCGACCAGGCAGATTGCGATGGGGTTTGAGGTCACGGGCTGGGTGCGCAATCTTCCGGATGGAAGAGTGGAATTGCAGGTCACCGGGGCCGAGGATGAAGTGGAAGAGTTTCTCCGTGAAATCCGCGAGAGTAATTTGGGTCCTCACATCAAGAGTGAGGAAGTGCATGGGCTGGCGTCCCTCGAGGGCGTGAGCGGATTTTCGATTCGGTACTGACGGGACGGTGACGGCGGTGGATCAGAAAAAATCGGCTGAGAGCAGGAGCAAGGGAAATCATGAGCGAAAAGAAAACCGCAGCCGTGAGCATCGACGGACTGACCAAGGTCTTTCGCGGGGCGCTGGCCCGGGAATCGGTGGTGGCGGTGAAGGAGCTCTCGCTGGAGGTGGCCCCGGGTGAGGTTTACGGATTGATCGGTCCCAATGGATCCGGGAAGTCGACCACTATGAAGGTTTTGCTGGGATTGATACGTCCCAGCGCGGGCCGGACGGCCATCTTCGGCGTGGACAGCACGCGGGTGGAAAGCCGGCGGCAGGTCGGTTTTCTCCCCGAGAACCCTTATTTTTACAGACACCTTACCGGGCGTGAGACCTTGCAGTTTTACGGGCGGCTCTGCGGGGTGGGGAGAGGCGCCTTGAGGGCGCGGATTGACGAGCTCCTGGAGCTGGTAGAACTCGGGCACGCGGCGAGGCGCCCCCTGCGCGGGTATTCGAAGGGAATGCTCCAGCGCATCGGCTTGGCCCAGGCGCTCGTGCAGGAACCGCGGCTGGTAGTGCTCGACGAGCCGACCGCCGGTGTGGATCCGGCCGGATCGCGAAAGATCCGAGACCTGATCCTGGAATTGAAGCAGAGGGGAATCGCGGTGGTGCTTTCTTCGCACCTCCTGGAGCAAGTGCAGGAAGTATGCGACCGGGTCGGCATCATTTTCAATGGAAGCATGGTCCAGGAGGGGCGGCTCGAAGACCTGATCTCCATCGAGAATCAGACGGAAATCATTCTCAAGAATGCTTCGGCGGATCTCCTGGAACGCATTCGGGATCTGGCGGAAGGGGCGGACGCGGAGTTCGTCAAGATGGGCCAGCCGCGCACGACGCTGGAGAGTCTATTCCTTCGGGAAACGGAAGGGCGGGAGGAATGAGTTCCAGGGAAGCGGACCGGAAACCACGCGTGAAGCCGGGGGGGACCGTTGCTACGAGGCGGGGAATCGGGGCCTCGGCGGGGAGAATCGGGACCCTGGCCGGGACCACGTTCCTGCAGCTGCTGCGGATGAAGACATTCTATTTTCTGCTCATTTTCAGCATCCTGGTGGTGGTCGCGAGTACGTTCAACGTGCTGCATCACACTGGGGAGCAGCATTTGAAGCTGCTGAAGGACGTGGCTCTCGGGGCCATGAGCCTGTTCACCTCGCTCTTCGCCATCGTGGCGACGGCTTTGTTGATTCCCAGCGATCTGGAGGACCGCACGCTGCAGACGATTCTGGCTAAGCCGGTGCCGCGCTACGATTATATCCTGGGCAAGCTGTGTGGAGTCATCCTCGTGGTGGCGGTGAGTGTCGTGGTCATGGACCTCATTTTCGGCGCGGTGCTTTACGCGCGCGAGGAGATGATGGTGGCCGCTGAGCTGGCGGGGGCCACGGAAAGCGGGGGCTTCGCGGAGGAAGACCTCGCCGTCCTGGAGGAACGGCTCCGCAGCCAGGGGCTTAACTGGAATCTGCAAAATGCGGTGGCGGCGATTTTCTTGAAGTCCTGCGTTATCTGTGCAGTAACAATGTTAGTATCGACAATTGCGAGCACTTCCCTCTTTACCATCATTGTCGGCTTCGTGATTTTTTTCATCGGGCATCTGCAGAGCGTGGCGCGGGATTACTGGATGCACGCCCTGGACGCGGGCCTTTGGAAGCGCTTGTTCAGCGGCCTGGTGGCGTTGATTTTCCCGGACTTTCAGATTTTCAATGTGGTCGACGGCGTGGTCGCGGGGGAGGTGATCCCGTTGGGAGCCATGACCCGGATGGCGGGGCTCACGATCCTTTACGTAATGGTTTACAGCATGGTGGCTTACCTTGTTTTCGCGGACCGCGAATTGTGAGGTGGGGGCCGCGCGATGTCGCCGGCGGATAACCCGGGGATTTTCAGGAAGAACGGCATGAGTTATCGGCTTAGAAGAAACCTTAAGCGCGCCGCGGCCGGCCTGGTCCTGCTTGTCTTCGGCATCGGGCGAATGAGCTGGGAGGGAAGCATGGAGGAAGAATGGAAACGGTTGCAGCTGCGGGCGGGAGGACTGGATCTTGGGGTCAGAGAGCAGTTGGGCCAAATGAGTTACCTTGCCGCGCTCGGGGGTTTCAGATCGCTGGTGGCGAGTTTCTTGAGTGTCAAGGCGTTCAACGAATGGGAGAACGTCGATTGGGTGAAGCTGGAGAGCACCTATGGGTTGATGACCCGGCTGCAGCCACGGGTGGCGGGGTACTGGGAGGAAGGCGCCTGGCACCTGGCTTACAACGCCAGCGCGTTTTATCTCTTGAACGAGGAGATGAGTCCGGGGGTGCGGCGGCACCTCGGCGGGCGCTATATCCGGAAGGGGGAAGAATTCCTGCGCGAGGGTATCCGGAATAATCCGGAGGAATACCTCCTACGCCAGCGGCTCGCCGAGATATACCGCAATAAATTTGGAGACCATTGCCGGGCCGCGGACGAATTCGCGATTGCCGCCCGATTGGAGGGGGCGCCGGAATATTGCCGGCGATTCGCCGCTTATGAGATGGCGGATTGCGAAGGGCGCGAATGGGAAGCCTACGCTGCCCTGGCCGGGCTTTACGGGGAAGGCGTCCGGCACCGTAAGCCGACCCTGCTCGCAAAGCTGGGGGAACTGGAAGAGAAGCTTTCCATCCCGGAGGCTAAGCGGGTTCTTCCCGAAAAGGGCCCTTGAATTTCAGGTCCAAACGGTGGCAAATCAAGGGAAGATGTGGTAACGCTATGCGCCGCCACAGCTGCGTATACTATGATGAAGTTCGCCATATTTGGGGACATCCACGCCAATCTTGAGGCGCTGGAGACGGTTCTCGACGATGCCAAGGCGAACGTCTGCACCCATTATGCCTGTATTGGAGACATCGTGGGATACAACGCCAACCCGAGCGAGTGCGTGCAGCGGGTGCGGGAACTGGACTGTCCGGTGGTGCGCGGCAACCACGATGATGAAGCCATCGTCGATACCCCGCTTAACGGACTCAATCCGCTGGCCAAGGAAGCATTGGAGTGGACCCGGAGCCATCTTGGCGAGGAAGAGCGCGATTGGCTCAAGGGCTTGCGCCTGGTGCGTCAGGTGCGGGACTTCACCATTGTCCACGCCACGCTGGATTCACCCGGCGGTTGGGGGTATGTCACCAACAAGTTCGACGCCATGGCGAGCTTCAGTTACCAGTTCACGTCGGTCTGCTTTTACGGGCACACGCATACACCGCGTTTCTATGTGAAAGCCGAGGGTGTGCACGCGGTTCCGGGAGACACCATACCGATCGAGAGCGGGAAAAAATATTTCATTAATGTCGGCAGCGTGGGTCAGCCGCGTGACGGCGACTGGCGTGCTTCTTATGCCATTTACGACATGGGCACGCAAAAGGTGACGGTGCGCCGGATAGAGTACGATCTGGAAAAAGCCCAGCAGAAGATTCTCGATGCCGGGTTGCCGGAGATGCTCGCGAATCGTCTCGCAGTGGGAAAGTGAAGAGGAGGGACAGTGGATCTCTCCGGGACAGAATCAGTGCTTATCATCAAGCCGAGTTCGCTTGGCGACGTGGTGCAGACCCTGCCGGCACTGGGCGTGCTCAAAGGGCAGTTTCCTGAATTGAAAGTGCGCTGGGTGGTGAATACGGAGTGGGCGCCCTTGCTGGAAGGGCACCCGCATTTGGTAGGAGTAGTGCGTTTTCCACGAGGCGAGTGCCGGGGAGTGAGGGGCTGGTCGAGATCCGCGGGCTGGGCCCGGGGCTTGCGAAGCCTGCAGCCGGACGTGGCGCTCGATTTTCAGGGGCTCTTGCGCAGTGCCCTCATGGCCCGGGGCAGTCGTGCCCGGCGTATCGTAGGGATGTCCGACGCGCGGGAGGGCGCCGGAATGTTTTACCACGAAACTGTGAGAGTCGATCGGCGCCGCCATGCGGTGGACCGGTATCTGGCTGTCGCGGCGCAGGTGGGCGCCAGCCTCCCTGAAGGCGAGGAACCAGAGTTTATTCTTCCCGCGGGGAACGAACCCGGCGAGCTGGAACGGCGTGGGCTGAAGCCGGGTGAGGACTATGTGCTCTTGCACCCGTTCGCGCGGGGCCGCGGTAAATCGCTGAGTGTTGCGCAAGTCCGGCGGTTCTGCGAAGCCCTGCGTCCACGCACGGTGGTGGTAGTGGGAACGTCAGGGGAACCGGACGTAACGCAAAATCTCTGCGGTGAAAACATTTGCAGCATGGTAAATGCGACCGAACTCGGTGAGCTCATCTGGTTGATGCGGCACGCGGGATTTACCGTCAGCGTCGACAGCGGCCCGATGCACCTGGCGTCGGCATTGACGGGGCGCTTGCTGGGGATTCATACGTGGACCGATCCGCGGAGAGTGGGCCCTTACAACCCGCGGAGCTGGATCTGGAAAGGGGGACAAATCCTCCGGGTGGATGAGCTTGCCGAATCCGGGCGAGACCTGGAAGAGAGCAGGGAGACGCGGGAATTTACTGTGAAGGACGCGCATATCGAGGCCATGGCGGCCTTCGTCGCGGAACAGGACGCGTCAGGGCAAACTCGCGGCTGAGAAGCAGGGAGACCTGCGGGCTCAGTCTTTTCCGCCGCCGGTATCAGTGTGAATCATGAGGACCTCGTCTTCCCGCATGAGCACGTCCCGTCCATAGCGGTCGCGAAACTTATAGTAACCGGTCTTGAGGTTGAGCTCCGGCTTATCCGCGGAGATGAACTGACGCCCGTCTTTCAAGGTGATGACAAAGCCCTGGGTGGCGCACCCTGCAAGGAATGCGGCGGTCCCCAGCAGCAGCGCGCAAGAGGGCGCGGCCAGGGTGAGGCGCAGGAAACGGAGGCGGATTTGCATTGACCGGAGGGGATGGGAATCCGGTTGAGAATATGTCCGCCGCCGAGGTGCGGCAATACGGGATCCTGCCGAGGCGCCGGATCAGTCGTCGAGTTCGGGGAGAAGCTTCGCGACTTTCTCTTTCATTTCCTTGCCCGGTTTGAATTTCACGACGGCGCGCGGAGGAATGACGACATCGGTTCCGGGGCGGTTGGGATTGCGCCCGACCTTGGCCTTGGTTTTACGGACCTGGAAAGCTCCAAAGTTCCGGAGGACGACTTCATGTCCATCGGAGAGGTTCTTGGTGACGTGATCGAGGGTATGCTGGAGCACATTGAAAACTTGCTGTTGCGTGAGGCCGGTCTCATTGCTGATCGCGACGACGATGTCTCTCTTTGTAATGGTTGCCATTAGTGGATGCGCCTGGTTGTTCGTGTAACTTTGAGAAGGGCGACTCTTTGCGGTGGTGGGGATCCGATCCTTCAGAGAGGCCGGATAACCCCGGGGGGGACCACGTGGCGGTGTCGACGGAGTTTCTTCCGGGGTAGTCTGGTCTCTTGAAAAATACGGGTTAACGGGCTGTGTGGAGGGAGATGGAAAGGGCCGGGATATGAGAAATGTGTTCCAAAATAAGGCGCGAGGCATATTGGCGCGGTGTCCCTTCCGCTGCCAACCATGCTAAGCCGGAAAGACGCGCGAAGTAATCCTTTCGCGAATCGGGCTCGCCATGGGGGAGGATAACTTAACGGTAGGGGTCTGCAATCTTAAAGTGAAGCTTGGCAATTTTTTCCAGGATATCGGTCGAGTGTACGTCGACGAGCGTGGCCGCGGTCTCCGTGACCTGCCGTGACGCCCCTTTTGGTATGATACAATCGAGTTCGTCACTCTTGCGCGAAATCCAATCTATAAATGCTGCCCGCGCCAGGATCGAGGCCGCCGCCACCGCGGGATCGCTTTCGGCACGGGGCCGTTGTTCCAGGGTAATCGTGGTTCCACGCTCCATAAGAGCACCCTTGAGCTCGCGAGGGTTGGCAAATTGGTCGGAGAGCGCCCGTGGACAATCCGGGACTTTTTCCAGCAGATTTTCCAGGACCCGGGCATGCCCCCAGGCGAGGAGTTTGTTTAGATTGCGAAATTTACCGTAGAGTTGATTGTAGCGCTCGGGCCCGATGGTGACGATTTCGTAACGCAAGCCGCGGG
The DNA here is from genome assembly GCA_024638765.1 of Verrucomicrobiales bacterium. Taxonomy (GTDB): domain Bacteria; phylum Verrucomicrobiota; class Verrucomicrobiia; order Verrucomicrobiales; family DEV007; genus JAHEJT01. The sequence goes on along the minus strand of JAHEJT010000015.1, from coordinate 6,911 downwards.
TCCCCTTGATTTGGCCGGCGAGGGTCCGAATTTTCGCGTCCGAGGTTACCCGCTTGCTGTCGCGAATCCCGCCGTCCATGAGAGCCCGGGAGACATCGGGATCCACGTAGACTGCCGCGATCACCAACGGCCCGAAAAAATCTCCCTTGCCGCTCTCGTCGATGCCGATGTGGGGCTCGAACATCTCCGGGTGATTGACCTCTTCATACCCGAGCCGCGCCTCCCCGAGGATCTCCGGTTCCAGGAAGAAGCGGACGAAGTCCTCGGTCTCCTTTCCCTGGAGCAGCACCTTGGGCCCTTTGGAGTAAACCGAGACCTGGAGTTTTCCTTTGGAAGCCGCATAAATGGTGTGCGGCTTTTCCTTGAACTCGAAGTTTTCTCTCTCCAGGAGATCCTTGAGTGCGCTAACCTGATTCGCGGTGAGCTCGCTGGTATACGTGGTGAGAGGCATGGGCGTCCAGTTATCAGTTATCGGTTATCAGTTATCAATAAACTGAAATCGAAGATCAAATACCCAATGTCGAATTCGCGGAAGAGGATGCGCCGAGAGACGGACGAAATTCGAATGGTCCTGGGCGCCTGGTTCCGCGAGGAGGGCAAAGACTATCCCTGGCGCAGGACGGCCGATCCCTACGCAATCCTGGTCTCGGAGGTCATGCTGCAGCAGACCCAGATCGCCACGGTGCTGGGGCCGAAAGACTATTATCGGCGGTGGCTCGAGATTTTTCCGGATGTCGCAACCCTGGCCCGGGCGCCTGAGGATGCAGTCCTCAAGGCCTGGGAGGGCCTGGGCTATTACCGCCGGGCCCGGAACCTCCAAAAGGCAGCCCGGGCTGTGGTCGAGGAATTCGACGGAGTGTTCCCCTCTCGTGCCGCCGACATTTTGAAGCTGCCGGGGGTGGGGCGGTACACCGCCGGGGCGGTCGCCTCCTTCGCATTCAATCTGCCGGAGCCCATCGTCGACGCCAATATCGCGCGCGTCCTGGCGCGTCTCTACGATTACAGGGGGCACATCGATTCCGAGCCCGGGAAGAAGTTTCTCTGGGACCGGGCGTCTGCGCTCGTGGCCGGCGAAGGCGCGCGCGAATTTAATTCCGCCATCATGGAGTTGGGCCAGCGCATTTGCCTGCCGAGGGCCCCGGCCTGCCGGGACTGCCCGGTGGCCGCCTCATGCGCTTCGCGGGAGAAAAATCCCGGGGAGCTGCCTTTGAAAAAGGCGCGCGTGGAAATCGAGAAGGTTGATGAGCACGTGTTATTTTGTGCGCGCGAAGAATCGATCCTGCTGCATCGGGAAGAAAAAGGGCGCCGCCGCGAAGGCTTGTGGAGACTGCCGGAACGCCCCCGAGAGGAACTCGCCGGGCTGCCGCTTCTTCTCGAAATGAAATACTCCATCACCCGGTACCGCGTCACCTTGCGCGTTTACGATGCCGCGGCGCCGGCGAAACCGGGACCGGGGGAGAAGCGTATTCCCTTGGAGGACTTGCCCGGCATCCCCATGCCGGCCCCTTACCGCAAGGCCGTCGAAACGATCCTGGCGGATTCCACCGCGCAGTTGGAATTGGGACCGGGGATGGTGTAGCGTGACGGCCTGCTGAAAATGGAGACAAAACCCGATACCCTCCCCGACGCGCACGGCCATTTCGGCACCTACGGGGGGATGTTCGTGCCGGAAACCTTGATGGCCGCCCTCACGGAGTTGGCCGATGAATACGGGCGCGCCAAGAAGGACGATCGATTCCAGTCCGAGCTCGAGGGGTTGCTGCGGGAATACTGCGGTCGTCCCACCCCGCTTTATTTCGCAGAGCGGTGGACGGAAAAGCTGGCGGGACCGAAGATTTATCTCAAGCGCGAAGACCTGCTCCACACCGGGGCGCACAAGATCAACAACGCCCTCGGTCAGATCCTGCTGGCGAAACGGCTTGGCAAGAGCCGCATCATCGCGGAGACCGGCGCGGGCCAGCACGGGGTCGCCACCGCCACGGTGGCCGCGCGTTTCGGGATGGAGTGCGTCATTTACATGGGCGCGGTGGACATGGAACGCCAGCATCTCAACGTGGTGCGCATGCAATTGCTGGGCGCGGATGTCCGCGCGGTGACTGCGGGCCAGGCCACGCTCAAGGAAGCGGTCAACGAAGCGATGCGCGATTGGGTCACCAATGTGCGCAACACTCACTACATTTTGGGGTCCGCGTTAGGATCCCATCCCTATCCCATGATGGTGCGCGATTTCCATCGCGTCATCGGACGCGAAGCGCGCGCCCAGATCCTGGAGCGCGAGGAGCGCCTCCCCGACGCCCTGGTGGCCTGTGTCGGCGGCGGGAGCAACGCCATCGGGTTGTTCCATCCCTTCCTCGGCGATGAGGGCGTGCGCATGATCGGGGTGGAGGCCGGCGGCCACGGGATCAAAGAAGGCGAACACGCGGCGCGTTTTCAAGGAGGAAAACTCGGTGTCCTCCAGGGGACCAAGACGTATCTGCTCGCCGATGAGGACGGACAGATCCAGCTGACGCACTCGGTTTCGGCGGGGCTGGATTACGCGGCGGTGGGCCCGGAACACGCCTGGCTGCGCGACCAGGGCCGCGTGGAATACACCTATGCCACGGATGACGAGGCGCTCGCCGCGTTCAAGGAACTCTGTGAGGTGGAGGGCATCATACCCGCGCTGGAGACGGCGCACGGGCTGGCGCACATGCGCAAGCTGGCGCCGGAAATGGGCGCAGATCAAATTGTGATCGTGAATCTCTCCGGCCGCGGGGACAAGGACGTGGAACAGGCGGCGAAATACCTGCTGGGCGAAGAGGAGGCGTAGGGAGGAGGCGAGGTAGGTGCGAGCGTGAGCGAGTGCCCCGCGCGGATCCCAGCTGGCGTTCCCTGGTACTCGCTCACGCTCGCACCTACAGGCGGGTACTCGCTCACGCTCGCACCTACAGGCGGGTACTCGCGCACGCTCGCACCTACAGGCGGGTACTCGCGCACGCTCGCACCTACAGGCGGGTACTCGCTCACGCTCGCACCTACAGGACTTCCTCTTCCCGCTTCGGCGCGGGTGTCGGCTCGGGCGGGATCACGAATTCTCGCAGCCTGCTTTCGTGTCGCACGGGAATCAGGGTCCTCATGAGGACGTCGTTGCCCTCGTAATCCTGCGACAGCACCTTGCCCTCGCGATGCACCAGGGAGACGAGATCCTGGCGGCTCTGCGGTATGCGCAGCTCCAGGCTCAAGACGCGATTCAGGAGCATTTCGTTCATACGGTTGCACAAGAGGTCGAGCCCCTGACCCCCGGTCGCAGAAATGAAGATCGCATCGCCGAAATGCGTCTGCAGTTCGTGCAATCGTTCACGCGCCTCAATGAGATCGACTTTATTGACTGCGAGCAGGATTCGTTTCTCGTCGGCGCCGAGTTCGGCGAGCACTTCCATGGTGGTGCGGTGATGGTCGTAAATGTCCGGCGCGCTGCCGTCGAGGACGTGGACGAGGAAATCAGCGAGAATGGCTTCCTCCAGGGTGGCCTTGAACGCCTCCACGAGGCGGTGGGGGAGGTTGCGCACGAACCCGACGGTGTCGGTCAACAGAAGCGATTGGCCGTCAGGGAGTTCGATCTTGCGAGTGGTCGGGTCCAGGGTGGCGAAAAGCTGGTCTTCGACGTAGACCTCGCTGCCGGTGAGGGCGTTGAGCAAAGAGGATTTGCCGGCATTGGTGTACCCCACGATGGCGGCGGTGGGCACGGGCGTCCTGAGGCGTTCCTTGCGCTGGGTCTCGCGCACCTTGCGGACGTGGGCGAGCTCTTCCTTGATCTTGCCGATCCGTTTGCGGGCGATGCGGCGGTCGACCTCGATCTGCTGTTCCCCTTCCCCGCGCGCCGCGCCTTTCCCGCCGCCGGCGCCCCCGCGCTGGCGGCCGAGGTGCGCCCACATGCGGGCGAGTCGCGGCAGGGAATACTCCATGCGCGCCAGCTCGACCTGGAGGCGGGCCTCCTTCGTCTGCGCGCGCATATTGAAGATGTCGAGGATGATTTCCTGCCGGTCGATCGTGGTAATGTTTGACTCTTCCTCCCAGGCGCGCTGCTGGGCCGGGGACAGTTCATTGTCAAAGACGATGCAATCGCACTTGAGATCGGCGGCCAGCTCCATGATTTCATGGGCTTTCCCCTTCCCCATGAGATAACGCTTGTTGGAATCGCGGACGTGCACCTGGAGAGAGTCGACGATTCCAATGCCGAGGGTGGAAACCAGTTCGCGGAGTTCTTCGAGCAGGCTGGCGGCCTGATCCTTGTCGTCGCGCGCGAAACTGCAGCTCACGAGGAGGGCGCGCTCGACCATCTTGGGTTTTTCGCGGACTTCGAACAAATCTGGTTATCGGTTACTGGTTATCAGGTCCCTGGGACGGGGATAATTTAACCGCAGATGACGCGGATGACGCGGATTATTTAGGCGAATTGAGGAGGGCGGTGCCAGGATCCAGAAATGACCGCTGGAGGGCAATGCTTTATCCTCCCCCACGGTTGCGTCAAAGCGCAACGCTGCACCCACGACCTGGAGGGCAATGCTTCGTCATTGCCGCGTCTTTCCCTGCACGCCGCGGTTGCGACAAAGCGCAACGCTCCATCCACGACTTGGAGGGCAATGCTTCGTCATTGCCCCGTCTTTCCCTGCACGCCGCGGTTGCGACAAAGCGCAACCCTCCACTCGTTGCCCTCCAGCGGTCATGCTGAAGCGATCCACTGCTTCAGCATCGCGAGATCGCGCGGCATGGCCTTGAGGGTGTCGCCCATTTTGTCTTTCGACTTCATGTGGTATTCGACGTGGAGATTGTAGGGCCCGGTGAACCCGCCTTCCTTCAGCATCTTGAAGAGCTTCGCGGAATCGAGGGCGGATTCCTCGAGAGGACCGAACGCGATCTTGTTGTCGCGGTAAGCCGGGCCCTTGACGTAGAGCAATTCGATGCGCGGGAGCATCAGGGCGAGATGCTGCGGCCAGCACTTGCCGCCTTCGACGAGAGCGTGACCGACGTCGAAAGCGCTCGCAAAGAATTCCTTGGGGTGATCGCGCATCAGGTAAAAGAGGTCCCAGAGCGAGGCCCCGCAGTAATTGGCGCCGGAATGATTCTGATAAAGCGCCTGGATGCCAAGGTCGCGGTTGAGCGCGACGAGATCAGCGAGCGGCGCCTTGAAAGACTCCAGTTGGTTGTCGAGGGGCTTTTTCAAATCATACTTGTAATAGGACATGCGGTAACGGGGCACGCCGAGCGCGGCCGCGGTGCGGAGGACCTTTTCGGAGAGCGGATCTACGGAGTTGATGTCCGTAGCCATGACGCTGAGTTCGAGATCGCGCTTCTTGAGCGCGGTGACGAGCTTGGGGAGGTCGTCCTCGACTTTTTCCGGCAGGACGTGGCCGTTCTTGCGGACGGTGGCCTCGATCCCCTGGAAACCGAGATCCGCGATCGTGTCGGCGAGATCGTCGTAAGAGAGGGACTGGAACGGCTTGATGAAGGTTAGGAACTTTCGCTTCGCGATTTCCGAATCGAGTTTGCGCGGATCCGGTTTGGCGGCATCGACGACGCCGGCGCCGAGCGAGGCGGCAGCGGTGGTCAAGGCGGATGTCTTGAGAAAGTGTCGGCGTGACGCAGGAGTCCTGCGCCCGGCTTGGGCGGCGTCAGAGGGGTTTGAGGAGGGTGTCTGCATGGCGAATATTGAGGGTATTGGCTCTTGAGGCGGGTGGCAAGAACGGGGGAGAATAACGCATGCGGAGGGTAATTCCAGTGATCGCCGCCGGCCTCTGGGCGACTTTTCCCGGCGTGGGCCCCCTGTGGAGCGCGGAGGATCCGCACGTCGGCCTGGCTTTGAAAGGCGACGGGATCGAGGTGAAGATCGACGGGAAGCTCTTTACAGCTTACCGCTTCGACGAGCTCGGCACGCCGATCTTCTATCCGGTCATCGGTCCGTTCGGAAGAAGTATGACGCGGCATTACCCCATGAAGAAGGGGGTCCCGGGCGAATTGACGGATCACGAGCACCATCGGTCCATCTGGTTCGGGCATCGGGATGTCAATGGGCACAGTTTCTGGAGTGTGGCGAGAGACCCCGGCGTCACGGTGCATCGCGCCGTGCGCAAGATGGTATCTGGCGGCGGCGGAAGAGCGGCGTTGATCGCGGTGGAGAACGACCTTGTGAGCGCTGCTGGCGCAGCGGTGTGCAGCGAGGCGCGGGAGTACCGCATCCGGGGCCTGGGGAGGGGCGAGGTCTTGCTGGATTACATCGTGACGATCAAAGCGGACAAGGGCACGGAGGTCCGTTTCGGTAATCAGAAGGACGGGATCATGGCGATCCGGGTGGCCCCGTGGTTGCGCTTCGAGGACCGGAAAGGAGTCCGGGGGACCGGTGAAATCCTCAACAGTGAGGGTCTCGAAGGAAAGGAGGCCTGGGGCCAGCGGGCCGACTGGGTGGATTACTATGGGACCGACCCGGACGGAAACGTGTGCGGGGTGGCCCTGTTCGATCACCCGGAGAATCTGCGGCACCCGACGTGGTGGCATGCGCGGTCTTACGGGTTACTGACCGCCAATCCCTTCGGGCAGGGGGATTTTGAAAAAGGGAAGGCCCCCGAGGAAGCCGGCAATTACACCGTGAAAGAAGGCGACGAGCTGAGGCTCTGGTACCGTTTTTATTTTCACCGCGGGGACGCAAAAGAGGCGCAGGTGGTGGCGCGGTATCGCGAATTCGCGGGCGAGTAGCGTGAGTGATGGGGGGAAAGCTAACCCAGAAGGCGGATTCCCCGCACCCTAACCCTCTCCCGACGGGAGAGGGGATCAAGAGGGAAGCGCCCGGCGGGGCAAGGATGAATGCGGGGGCGGACTCCGCTTGGTTTCGCCGCCGCGTGGGGAGAGGAGCCCCCCGGCTCCTCTCCACAGTTCGT
>JAHEJT010000270.1 GCA_024638765.1 Verrucomicrobiales bacterium | reverse complement strand
TGCGGAAGTGCATCCGCGTGCCGTTCCACCAACAGAACCAGGGTTTGCCGGCCTTGTGCTGGCGCCGGATGAAATCGATGGCGCGGGCGGAGGTGTCGTCGTCAACGGTCTCCATGCGTTTCTTGGTGAGCGGGCCGGTATCCTCGATCTTGCCGTCGGCCTTGCAGTCCATGACGCCGCGCGGGCCGAAGGCTTCCTTGAAGGTGCGACCGTCGGGGAGCTTCATGTCACCGGGGTAATCTTCGTTCTCGGGCTCCTCCTCGGCGTTGAGGTGGTAGAGATTTCCGTAGAATTCGTCGAAGCCGTGGTTGGTGGGGAGGTGCTCGTCGCGGTCGCCGAAGTGGTTCTTGCCGAACTGACCGGTGGCGTACCCCTGGTCCTTCATGATCACCGCGATGGTGGGATCGAGGGTGTTGATCCCTTCCTTGGCGCCGGGGAGGCCGACCTTGGAAAGGCCGGTGCGGAAGACGCTCTGGCCGAGCATGAAGGAAGCGCGTCCCGCGGTGCAGGACTGTTCGCCGTAATAGTCGGTGAAGATGATCCCCTCGCGCGCGATGCGGTCGATGTTCGGCGTCTGGTATCCCATCATTCCCATGGTATAGGCGCTGATGTTGGATCGCCCGACGTCGTCGCCCCAGATGACGAGGACGTTCGGTTTGCTTTGGGCGAAGGCGGCTACAGTGGTAAGCGCCACTAAAACAATAGAGAGGAAGATGCTGCGCTTCATGGTTATCACGGTTTTGTACGGATTCAGGAGACTTGAGATGAACGGCTGATTTGCGGAATTGAGGTTGCTGGTGGTTTGCTTCACTCGAGAATCTTACCGAGTTTTTCGTATCCTTCCTTGAGTTCGCTGCGGAGCTTCTCGAATCCTTCCTTCACCTCGGGAGGTGTAACTTGTTCCGCGGCGGAAGCGACTTTACCGGCTTGTTCGCCGGCGGCTTGCCCGGCTTCCTTGAAGGCATCGCTGAGCGGCTGCATTTCCCGCGCGAATTCCTGCCATTTCGATTCGAGTGCGTCCCATTCGTCCTGGGCGTCATTTCCGGCGAGATGCATTTTGAGTTTCAGTTCGTCTCGTTTCTGTTTGATGAAGCGGGTCGCTTCGTCGAGGGAATCGCTTTGTTCGGTCATAAAAAATAGAGGCGATTGATTGTGGATTTGAGATCGAAGGCTGCAAGTATAGGAAGCCGGGGACCACCTGGCTACTGGCAGTGATACCGGGAGCTTACTGGGAGAATTACTAGGGGCGCAGCGCTCGTATCCGCGAGAACGTGAAGCGCAAGGAAGGCGGACATTGGTCTATCCCCTCGGCATAGATATTCCGCTCTTTCTTTCATCGACTCGAATAGGTCACCTGGCGCTTTGCGAAGAGAGCAAACGCGCGGATAGCAGGCTGCGTTCGTTGAACCCTCGACGGACCATTTACGAAAGAAAGACCTTCGTGGAAACGACTCTGGAATCCTTAACCACTTGATTGATCAAGAAGAGCACGACCGAATACTCCCCAACAAAACAAACAAAAACGCGGCTGAACCACGTTCACGCTTGACCAACCTCATAGCAGGAAATTGCTTTTAAGCCCATCCCATCGCCGCCGACACCAGCCCCGGGTTGGAGGGGGTTCAGATCCGCTGTGTGCACGGTTCGGGCACTGTTCGCCGCCCTGCTGATAACCCTTTGGTTCGAAAAAAAGACAACGTCGCCACAAACCTCTACAGGAAGGAAGAGAATCCCAGGCACCAGAATCCAGCATCCGCATCCTACTTTCCGAAATCGCGCCCAGAGGCCATTTGCGAGTGGAGCGGGCCGCTTCGGCTGATCACCTCTGGATGGACGGCGTCCGCCTTCCAATGTGCGAGGCCGCCTACGCCCGACTCCGTTGCAGCGTTGCAATCCCGCCCTCGCGGGCGAAGCCGCCGCACCCGTCCTCCCCCTTGTTGTTGAAAAGACGGTCCTGCCTTCTGAACCATTCATGGCTGCCCTGCCGCGCGGTGCGAATGGTATTCTCCCTCATCCGGGACGAGGGGTTTCTCAGCGGCACCCCTGATAACAGCGGGCGCCTGGGCGGCATAATTTTTCCCTGACATGATGTTCTCCTTGCTGAATCACAGCCGCTCCGCCGCCGTGATGGGGGACAGCCTCCGAGAAACTTAACTGTTCCAGGGGGGGCTAAGGAGTTGAGGTCAGGATCTCATCACACCGCCACACAGAGCAGTTGAAGGGTAGATCGGGGGCTCGATCTTATACGAGTGCGTATTAGTGCGCAATCATTATGTGCATTTAATTGTTATCCCATTTGCGTCAGTTTTTGAACGAGAACAAAGAGTTTTCGCATTTTCTATATGCGACAAGAAGTTATCCCATTTGCGACAGTCTACGGGGGTGGGTGAGAACAATATTTCCAGCTTCGGTGCTTCATCTTCGAATGGCCTCTCTCTATTAAGTACGCCGTCCGGAAAGATCCGATTTTGGGAAAGTGAGTTCAGCACCCCCCAGACCCTCGGGAGCGAGTACAGCTCGCGCTGCCGGAGCCGCTGCCGAACCGATTCTCCGGACCCTTTCCCCTCCTCCCAACCGCACTCGCCTTCCCCCGTTTCGAATTGCTCACTCGCCACCTCTCGATCGGCGAGACCAGGGCCGAGAACATACAGGCCCCGCAACTCTGGTGGAATCCATGCGCCTGGGACCGGCTCTCACTCTCGATCCCGTGAGCGAACGGTTCACCGGCGATCACGCCTCCGACGCCAACGCGCTCCTCAAACCCCCGATGCGCGAGGAATTAGCCATCCCGGACAGCGTATAGCACTCAGGGCGCTCGACGGGAATCGGTGTCCGGAGTCCTCGCCTGGAGTGTGGGGACTGCATCGATCACGGTCTAGCCCATGATATCGCCCTTGGATTCTCCTTCATGGACCGGAGGCAACGGATTCTTTCGGGTCAGCGACCCGAACTGGATCAACGCGATGCAACAGAGCAGGGCGATACCGAGTTCAAGGCTCTCCTCGAGCAGGCACAAGAACAACAGCCTCGGATTGTCGATGGCCCGGCCTTCGAGCAAACGGTCCACGCGATCACTGCCCAGGGTAAATGCCAGCGCGCCCAGGATCGTAAATGCATAAGCGCAGCCACCCCGCAAATCCGCCAGGAAACGGGGCAAATATCGCCGCAGGAAAAAATACAACGCCACGAAAAAACCGATCACCAAGAAACCTCCCACCAGTTTTTCGAAGAACGGAAATTCGGGGGAACGCCAGTAACGGATCGAAGTCATCTTCACGGTGCCGGTGGCGGTCTTCCGTATCTGTAAATCCAGCTCCCGGGAAATTGCAGCCAGAATCACGATCGAGGGAAGCAACCCGAATCTCCACCGGTCCCGGATGACCAGGAAAAGGCAGATCACCAGGGCGACACCGTAAACAAGGACGGTGGCGCGCTCAATATACCCCTCCTCCGTGCGTAATAAGAGGGCGAACTCAGGATCCGAGAAATGCTGGATCCCGAACGCCATTCCGGCAAGGGCACACGCGAGTACGAGGATGAAGGCGACCGCGCGCACGGCACCTTTGAGGGGGGAGCGGTCCTGCCTAACCGATTCCATCAAAGGGGCCAACTGATAGAAAATTGCTTTTTCAGCCCATCCCATCGCCGCCGACACCAGCCCCGGGTTGGAGGTGGTTCAAAGGCGGCGCGGCCGGCAGTGCATGACTGCTCGCCGTAGGCGTCGGTAAAAAACATCCCCCCCTTCGCGATGCGGTCGATGTTGGGCGTCTCGTAGCCCATCATCCCTGGTTGTAGATGGAGATGTTCCAGTAGCCGATATCGTCGCCTAATATGATGAGGATGTTGGGCTTGTCTTGGGCGAAGGCGGGCAGGGCTGTCGTGAAGAGGACGGCGATAACGGAGAGGACGGTGTGTTTCATAGAGTCAGTGTCGGGTGTCGGCTGTCGGAGATAGAAGGGCTTCGCGCGGCGAGGCCGAGTTCGGAGCAATAGTGCGCTCTCTCTCCTCTTCTGGCTACTCGCAGTGCTACGCGGTGAGCACTGGGAAAGCTCCTAGGGCCGGGCTGGTACGGCGAACTGGAGGGGCGAGTGCCCGCGTGAGCGGGACGTTGTCCGGCAACGCGAGACTCACGTCCGAGTGGCAAGGGAAGAGCGGAGAGGGAAGAGAGTCGAGGGTGGCGAGAAGAGCTGACCGGCGCTGCTTCGTCGATTGACGTAACTGACTGGATAGGCGATACTCATGATGTGACCACCGATTTGAAATACGCGCACATCTTGGTTGATGATGAAGGCGTCGCTCGAGTGGAACGCCTGCCGCGGATTCGCGTTGCGCAGATCGTTGCGGATCACCTGGCTCACGGCTGGCAGGCCGAGGATGTTTGCCGGGAATATCCCCATCTTCGACCCGCCGAGGTTCATTCTGCGTTTGCTTACTACTTTGACCACGTCGATGCCATCGAAGGCGAGATCGAGCGGGAGCTGAAAATGGTGGACGAACCGGCCGACCAAGATCCGTCTCTCCTTCGGCGGAAGCTGAAGAAACTCCGTTCCGCTTAGTAGATCAGCAAGATTGATTTGATAGAACGTGGTGGATCAAAGTAGTAGGCACAGTCCCTGTGCCGCAACCCTTCGAGCGGACGGCGCACGGAGTGTGCCTGCTACTTTACCAATCATATCAAAATTGACAGAATACTAG
>JAHEJT010000269.1 GCA_024638765.1 Verrucomicrobiales bacterium | reverse complement strand
CAGGACATAGAATAAGGGACAGGTCATCTATTCTACAGACGGCCAATTAGGGACAGACGGCCAATTAGGGACAGGTCATCTATTTGGGGTTGACATATATTGTTCTTTTGAACAGTATATTCCCGCCATGAGAAATCCCCGCCTCCTCGGCGAAGGCCGATCCTTCTACCACTGCATGTCCCGAGTCGTAGACGGGCGGTTTATCTTTGAACGCGAAGAAAAGGAGTTTTTTCGCAAGACCATGCGCCGGCTCGAAGCCTTTCTCGAGGTGCAGGTCGTCACCTACTGCCTCATGTCTAATCACTTCCATTTACTCTTGGATGTGCCCGCCCCGCCGCCCGAGAACGATGGGCCACGTCCCCGTCTCACCCCTGACGAACTCTTGCGCAAGCTGCCGCTGCTCTATAGTGAGCACGAGGTCATGGATGTGCGCCAGGAACTGGAGCGGGCGGCCGCCTCAGGCTCGAAGACCTGGGAGTGCGAGATCCTTGCGCGCTATGAGGCGCGCCTCGGAGATTTGTCGGTGTTCATCAAAGAACTCAAGCAGCGCTTCACCCAGTGGTACAACCGCAAGAACAAGCGACGCGGCACCCTCTGGGAAGAACGCTTCAAGAGCGTGCTGGTGGAAGGCAGCGAAGACGCCCTTCTCACCATGGCCGCTTACATCGATCTGAACCCGGTGCGCGCGGGCCTGGTCAAAGATCCCAAGGATTACCGTTGGTGCGGCTATGGGGAAGCGGTCGCTGGAAAATCGCTTGCCCGAAAAGGTCTCTGCCGGATCTTCGAAGCCGCCGACGAGGCGCCGGCTGAGACGGCCCGGGCCGACTGGCGACAGACCGCGGCCCGCTACCGCCTGCTGCTCTTTGACCAGGGAGAGCAGCGCCACGGGGATGATTACGGGCGCGGAGCCAAACGGGGATTTGTGACTGGTGCGGTGCAGGCCACGCAAGAGCGCGAGGGTCATCTCTCCGTGCCGCAGGCATTGCGTTGTCGGGTGCGTTATCTCTGCGACGGAGCAGTCTTGGGCACTAAAGAATACGTGGACGAGATCTTCGAGGCCAACCGGGAGCGCTTCGGACGAAAACGCCGAAAAGGCGCGCACGCTATGCGTGGTGCCGATTGGGGAGAACTCCACGTGATGCGCGATCTGCGGGTGCGCGTGATCGATGCCAGGGACGGCCCGCGCGGCGCGCCCCGCCTGGTTTAGCGGAAAAGACATTCCCGAGGTAAAAACCAACGTGTTCCGCGGATCGCGGCATCTTCCGTCGCGAGATTGCGGCCGTTCGCCTACTGAACCCCCTCCATCCCAGCCCCGGTGATGGCGGTGAAGGGATAGGCTGAAAAAGCGATTTCCTATCAGTTGGCGGTGAAGGGATAGGCTGAAAAAGGGAATTCCTTTCAGTAAGACTTTCTCAATCGCCACCGAATGTCTGGTGCAATCCAATCTCCTCTTCAAAAGCAGATTCAACTCCGATGATGGCCCGATCGAGTGGCTTCATCATGTGGTGAGCGAATTGTTTCAATACCTCCTTCATCGAGACAGGAGATGTCTCCGTGGCTGAGTGGCGACGCGTAAAGGCGCTCGTTTCCGTGGATGAGGGTTGCTTTGCTTTCATGGAGAAAGCATGGACCAAGGCGCGGAATGGTTCCATGGCCGCTTCGGCGAAGTTTGTGTCGAATTCGGCAGGAGGCCCCGGGTGCTACCAGGGCGGCGGGCGCTTTGCCGGCTGCTCCCGCCCGGCTTCGTGGCGGTGGTAAAAAAGATTTCTGGCCAAAAAGAAGGGATGCCCGATCTTCGGGAATCTGTATCTTTATTCGCAATGAGCGCAGGCGCGAAAAAAGTCATCAGCGTGGTTCCGGAAGGACAAAACCACCGCGTCAAGGGCGATCGAAAGGTGATCCTGCCCGGAGTCGCCCTTGAAATCCTGTCGACGCGGATGATCGAACTGACGGAGTGGAAACTGTGCGGATTAAACGATCCGTTCTGGCGACTCTATATTCCCATCAAAGGCAGGGCGGAGGTGCAATACGATGCGGATGCCGATTCAGCCGGGACCATCAAACTTCAGCCTGGCAAGGCGTACATGATTCCTCCCCACACGACTCTCTATTCCAGAATCGAAAAGGAACCCTTCCACAAGTGGTATGTGCATTTCACTCTCGGGCAAAGGGGTGACCGGGCTGTTCCGGGAGTTTACCGGGTCGAATCCACCGCGAAGATGCAGGAAGTCATTGAATCCTTCTCGGGCCGGAAGCCGCCGCTTTATCCATGGGAATCTCTGACCCTGGTCGGCGAAGCCCTTTCTCAACTTCCAAACTCGATCTGGAGCAAGCGCAACGTCGACGCGAGAGTGGAACAGGCCATGGAATACATGTACGGCAACATGTCCCGAAAACTCGCCGCCGCGGAAATCGCCACCGCTTCGGCGGTGAGCGTCCGAACTCTCAATCATCTCTTTCAGCAGGATCTCGGAATGTCACCGATGCACGTGCTCCTGGAGTTCCGGATCAACCACGCCTGCCGGCTCCTCCGCCATACCGATCTTACCATCGATCAAATCGCCGAGGACTGCGGTTTTCCGAATCGCTACTACTTGAGCCGGATGATGAAGCAGGTTCGCTCCATCTCTCCCGCTGCCTATCGCAACGGCGGTCTCGGACCGGCGGTGGCGAGTTAAGAGCCGCCATCCGCCGAATCCGACACATTGTTGACCGGCGAAGGCATTGTAATCGAGGCAGGCTGGAGGAGAATCCACGCATGCCAATCGCAACACCCGGACAATTTCGTGAGATGCTGGACGCGGCCCGCCGGGGCGGATACGCCCTGCCCGCGATTAACGTATCGACGGTAACGGCGATCAACGGAGCCCTCGCGGGCCTCGCGGAGGCCCGGTCCGACGGCATTCTCCAAGTGCTGCCGGCCGCGGGGGCCTTCGCCGGCGGCTTGGACGGAGAGGCAACGGCGGAGGGCGCGATCGTGCTCGCGGAAGCGGCGCACCGCCTCGCGCAGCGCTACGACGTGCTCGTGGCGTTGCACACCGATCACTGTTTGCCGGAGGAGGTCGACGCCTTTCTCCTGCCGTTGATCGAGGAAACCGCGCGGCGGCGGGCCGAGGGGCGGGGAAATCTTTTCAACTCGCACATGTTCGACGGATCGCAGCTTCCGCTCGAGGAGAACATGGAGAGAGCCGCGGAGCTCTTGAGGATGTGCACCAATGAGGAAATCATCCTCGAGGTCGAGGCCGGGGTGATTGGCGGACAAGACGAGAGCGGAGCGAGCGGGGACGAGATCGCGGGAGCCTACACGACGCCCGAGGACATGCTCTACGTGGATGCCTCGCTCGGCGGGATCGGCCGCTATCTTCTGGCGCCCTCTTTCGGAAACCAGCACGGGAGCTACAAGGCCGGCGAACTGAAGCTGCGCCCCGAAGTGCTCCGCGACGGGCAGCTCGCGATGCGCGCCAAGAATGGCGGGAAGGCACAGTTCGATTTCGTCTTCCATGGGGGTTCGAGCTCGCCGGTGAAAAAGATTCAGGAGGCGATCGGGCACGGGGTCGTGAAGATGAATCTCGACAGCGACACGCTCTACGCTTTCACGCGGCCGATCGCGCAACACCTCTTCCAGAACTTTGAGAACGCCTTGCGGCTCGACGGGGAGATGGGAATCAAGAACGCCTACGATCCCGCGGTCTACCTGAGGAAGGGGGCGCTCGGGTTTGCAGAGCGGGTGCGCCAGGCCTGCGCGGACTTGAAAGCTGCCGGACTGACCCTTTCTCAACCCGAACCCGAGCGAATCGCTTTATAAATACCAACTCACGATGAAAACGGAAGAGACCCTGACAAACGCACAAGTGCGGGCAATGTTGCTCACCGTGGCAGAACGTATTATCGAATCCGAACCGGAACTTTCCGAAGCCGACCGCCGGCTCGGGGACGGCGACCACGGCCTCGGGATGCGGCGCGGCATGGAAGCGGCGCGCGAAGCCCTGCAGGCCGCACCGGAGAGCGCCACGCCGGCAGACCTCTTGGGCGCGGTCGGCAAAGCCATGATCGCCTCCATGGGCGGCGCTTCCGGAGTTGAACCCCCTCCAACCCAGGGCCGGTGGCTGCGGTAAAGGCAGGGGCTGAAAAAGGGATTTCCTTTCAATAGTCGATTCCGCCTTTGGAGTGAGGGTAGGCGATGGTTTGGGAATGTTGATGATTTTGAGGGGGTTTTGGCTGGTCTTCGGGGGGGGGAGGCGGATAGGATCGGTGATTGGTTCACACCCTGTGGGACCGGCGGCAGCGAGAGGCTGCCGTTTTTTTTGCCCGGATGTTGTTATGAAAATGAGACAATTGATTTCGCTTGGTCTGACGATCGCGGTGGCGGTGGTCGTGAATGTGAACCCCGGAAGAGCGCTGGCGGTGGAGCCGCCGGGGATTTTGAATCACCAGGGGAGGATTTCGGTCTCGGGGGTGAATTTCTCCGGGACGGGGTATTTCAAGTTTGCGCTGACGGATGCGGCGGGGACGACGGCTTATTGGGTGAGTGACGGGACGGCGGGGCCGGAGGCGACGGACGGGGTGTCGGTGAGTGTGACGAGCGGGCATTACGCGGTGGGGCTGGGGGATGCGGCGCTCACGAATATGACGGTGGTGCCGGCGAGTGTGTTCTCGGATAATGCGGCGGTGTTTTTGCGGGTGTGGTTTTCGGATGACGATGTGACGTATGAGGAGCTGACG
>JAHEJT010000101.1 GCA_024638765.1 Verrucomicrobiales bacterium | reverse complement strand
GTGGGCTGCATTGTAGCGCGCGAGAAAGAGAGCAGCTCGTTCACCATTTCGGACATCTGGTCGACCTCTTCCTGCAGATCTTTGATACGTTCTCTTTGCTCCGGCGGCGCATCGCGTTCCAGGGTGCCGA
Organism: Verrucomicrobiales bacterium; assembly: GCA_024638765.1. GTDB lineage: Bacteria > Verrucomicrobiota > Verrucomicrobiia > Verrucomicrobiales > DEV007 > JAHEJT01. The sequence goes on along the minus strand of JAHEJT010000101.1, from coordinate 17,588 downwards.
TGGACATCTGGATGCGGGCGAGGGGGGAGCAGAGCTCGTGCGCGATGTCCCCGATGAATCGCTTTTGACCGGTGACGAATCCTTCCAGCCGCGTGGCCATGCGATCGATGGCGCGTCCGAGCCGACCCAGTTCATCGCCGCGCCGCGTATCGACCTGGGCATCGAAGTTCCCCTCCGCCACTTGCTCCGTGGCCAGGGTGATCTTGCGGATGGCGCGCGTCATGCCGCGGACCAGCGGGAACCAGAAGAGGAGACAGAATGCAAAGACACCGAGGCCGGCGAGCAACCAGGGCTGGTAATTGAAGAAGAGCCCGCCCTGGAGGAGCGAGTCCGAAATCACAAGGACGATCCCCGAGTGGGGCGGCCGGAGATTCCGGGGGCGCACTTCGGCGCGGATGCCGGCCCAGTATTTTTGCGGGGATCCGGCGCGGATGAGAAAGAGGGGATCGGCGGGGCGGACCGGCGCTTCGATCTCCTCGACTTCCGGCTGTGCTTCGCCGGTTTCGGTCTCGGCAATTTGCGCCTCCGCGAGGACCGGTGGCTCGATACCCCCCGGACGGCCTCCGAGGCGCCGGCGTGGCGGAATAGGACCGGGTTGGAGCGGGGGATTGCCTTTCGCCTCGAGGATTTCGGCAATTTCCGGGGGCAGGGTGACGGTCGTGCCCGCCAGCTGCCGGCCGTTCTCTCGGAAGACGACAAAGGTCACGCCGTAAGCTTCGGAAAAGCGATCGAGGGTTTCGTTCCAGGAACCTCTCTCCGATTCGCGCAGCTCGGACGCAATCACTTCCGACACCGCCTTGAGGCTTTCGCCGGTGCGACCGGATAGCAGGGAACCCAGCCGCAGGTTGAGTTGGACAGAGAAGAAGAGGTAAAAAGCGATCCCCAGAAGCGCGAGGTTCAGGAAGAACCAGAAAAGGATCTTTAGATAGAGCGGGTAACGGACGCGCATTTTATTGTGTCGGATTTCAAGAAGGCCGGCCGGGATCGATGAAGAGGTATCCGACGGCGCGCACGGTCTTAATATAGCGTGGCGCCTTCGGATCGTCGCCGAGTTTCTTGCGCAGGGAGGAAACATGGACGTCGACGGAGCGATCAAAGGCGGCGAAATCGCGGTCGGCGACCTCCTCGATGAGTTGTTCGCGCGATTTGACGCGGCCCTTGGCTTTGACGAGGGATTCGAGAAGGTTGAATTCGATGGGGGTGAGCTCGAGCGGGTTGTCCCCGATGGAAGCGGTCCGGGAGGCAGGGCGCACGCGGACGTCACGGGCGACAAGCTCTTCGGGGGTCTGGTCTCCGGCGTCGGAAGCACGTGCCGCCCGCCGCGTGACAGCCCGGAGCCGCGCCAGGAGTTCGCGGGTGGAAAAGGTCTTGGGCAGGTAATCGTCGGCCCCGATCTCCAGGCCCACGACGCGGTCGGCTTCGTCCCCGCGGGAAGTGAGCATGAGGACGGGGACGTCGGAATCGCGGCGCAATTTCTTGAGCACTTCGAAGCCGTCCATGCCCGGAAGCATGACGTCGAGGATGACCGCAGAGTACGATTCCCGGCGGGCTTTCTCCAGGCCCTCGCGGCCGTCGTGTGCGGTTTCGACGTGATACCCGAGCGGCACCAGGTAGTCCGCGATGAGTTCGCAAAGTTTCGTGTCGTCATCGATCACGAGAATGCGCGAGGCGCCGGCGGCGGGCGCGTGATCCGGGGGGCTTTTTGCGGGTCGGGGATCCATGGCCGGGTGAGTTCTTCGCTTGAGGTAATGTTACAGGCGATGCATCAAACGAACCAGACTCGACGACTCTGGTGCATGATTCAAGAAAGACGGTGAATGCAGTTTGTGTCGGCACCAGACCCCTCACCTCGATCCTCTCCCCAGGGAGAGGAAGCCAGAAGCGCACAGGCCTGAAAACGGTCAAGAATTCCCAAGAGTCATTCTGATCCCCTCTCCTGGGGGAGAGGGTCAGGGTGAGGGCGGTTGCGACTGGTTGCTCATATATAGGGCTAAATTATCGGGAAAAGCGGCTTTTCCGGCAGATTTTACAATAACTTAACAAAATACCACTCCAAACCACACGATTCCTTTACGTTGGTCTGGTTTATTCCTTAGCGATCGGGTGGACACTGCCTGGCGCCCCTGATACCGACAACCACCCGAAGTAGAAACTCGAACCCGATCATCCACATGAAGACTCGTATTGCACTCCTCACTATTCTCCTCGCCGGCATCGTCTCGCTCGAGGCAGATCCCCGCTTCGCCTCCTGGTTCACGGATCATTCCGGCGCGTATGCGCGGATCTACGAAACCGTCGCCGATGAGACCGCCGGGAACTCGGTGACCACGTGGAGCCGGGGCCAAGGCGTGCAAAGCCTGCCGACCTACGCGGGCGTCAACGAGGTCTCTTATACCGACGACTGGGTTTACATTCGGACCACCGGGCTGGGCAGCCACATCATGGGTCCCTGGTACCTGAACGCTGCCAAGACCAATCTCTTTCCCAATTACCCCGCCAACCGCGCTGTCCTTTACCGCATCCCTCGCGCGCCGACAGTCCCCGGCCCCAAGACTCTCACCGGTCTCGGCGCCATCGGTTACTTCGTTGATGGCGTCGCCATGTTCGACAGCCGCGACGCGTTTTCCTATTCCAACTCCAACGCGGCGGACGCCACGCCGCAGACCGCCTTCAGCGGCGACGGCATCTGGAACCGCGACGCATTCGTCAACGAATCGGTGACCTTCGATGCCGGGAACGCGCACCAGGCAGGTTCGAATTATCATTACCACGCCAACCCGCCGGCGCTGCGCCATCAGCTGGGCGATAGCGTGGATTACAATGATGTCACGAATGTTTACACGGAGAATTTCGACGGCGGGCACTCTCCGATTCTCGGGTGGGCGCGCGACGGCTTTCCCATTTACGGCCCTTACGGGTATGACGATCCCAACGTCGCGGACAGCGCCACGGTGCGCCGCATGATCTCGGGATACCAGATGCGGGACGGCACCAACGGGACCACCGACTTGCCCACCACCGGCCGGACCACGCTCCCGGCATGGGGGGTGGTGGCGCAGGGGATCGGACCCGCGCTTGCGGCCAACCAGTTCGGCCCCGCGGTCGGCGCTGGTTTTCCCCTCGGGCATTACATCGAAGATTACGATTACCTTGGCGACCAGGGACAGAGCCAGGGCACGGACTTTGACCTCGATCAATACAACGGCCGCACTTGCCTGACGCCGGAGTTCCCAGGCGGCACTTATGCTTACTTTGTTTCCATCGAATCCGACGGCACGCCGCACTTCCCCTACAACATCGGCCGCTGGTTCAACGGCGATCCCACTGGCAACACGGTTGGAACCATCCCCGCCGCCGGGGACGCCGGCACCTTGACCAAGTATTTTGAAGGTGGACCTGAAAAACAGATCAGCATGAAGTCCGCCTCCGTCGACGATCCCGCTTCTGACGATGTCACGGTGATGATCGACGCGATCGAAGGCGGAACCTACAACATCCTGGAGTCGGGAGACTTGGGCGCTGCCGATCCCTGGACCGCCCTGGCGCCTCCAGTGACCGCCGACAGCGACACCGCGGGGATCATTCATACCGGCATCGCCGGTACCAGCGACCGCCATTATTACCTGGCGGAGCAGACCGCCCTCGCGGACTTCGACGACACCGGCTTCGATTGGCCGGGCGGAGGCGGAGGTCCGAGCGTCACCTTCACCGCCACCTTCCCCACGGCGCCCCCGCTGCCTCCGCAGAACGCGGTGAACTCGATCACCGTCGGTGGCGTGGTCGCCACGATCGTCAGCTACGACCAGGGCACCGGCGTCGTCGAACTCAACTTTGACGACTCCTCCCTTGCTCCCGGCAGTTATGACGCGATCCTCAACTTTTCTCCCGGTGGCACGCCGACCGACGTCTTCTCGACGAACCAGTACGTCGTTTCCGCGCCATCCACCAACAACATCCTCCTCATCATTGTCGACGACTGGGGCATCGACCGCAGCCCGATCGACAACACGGTGCCGCCGGCGGGAGTACTGCCCAATATGCCGAACCTGCAGACTTTGGCGTCGCAGGGGCTGCGCTTCACGCGGGCTTATGTGAATCCCACCTGCTCGCCGACGCGCGCCTCGATCATGACGGGCCGTTACGCGCACCAGACCGGGGTTTACACGCCCCAGAATGCCGGCGCCTTCTCGACGGCGGAAACCGCGCTTCCCGAGGCCATGACCGCTGCCGGCTCGAATTACGAAATGGCCTCCATGGGCAAATGGCACCTCGGGGGCAACACCGGCGCTTACAGCGCGCGCGGCGGCTGGGACGAATTCTACGGCATCCAGGGCGGCGGCGTGCAGGACTACTTCAGCTGGACCAAGAACACCAACGGAACCAACAGCGCCTCCACCACCTACACCACCACGGACCAAGTCAATGAAGCGATCGCCTTCATCAACCGCTCCGAAAACCCGGCCGATCCCAAGCCCTGGTTCTGCTGGGTGGCCTTCAACGCCCCGCACACGCCGTTCCACGAACCGCCGGCCAGCCTCGAGCCGCTTACCGGCGGCGGGTATACCAACGTGGGTCAGACCGATAACCAGTCGCTTTACACGCGGATGCTGGAAGCGCTCGACACCGAGCTCGGACGCCTACTTGCGGCCGTCGATCCAATTGATACCAACGTCATCCTTGTCGGTGACAACGGCACGCCGAACCAGGTGGTCCAGGCGCCCTTCGGCAACGGCAACTCCAAGGGCGATCTCTACAACGGCGGCATTCACGTGCCCATGGTCTTCAAAGGTCCCGCCTTCACGGGCACACCCGGCACCACCACGGATAAGCTGGTGCACGCGGTCGATTTCTACACGTCCATCCTGGAACTGGCCGGGATCAATCCCTCCACGGTCGCTCCCCCCACTGCCCTGGCCCAGTCCACGAGTTTCGTCCCCATCCTCAACGGGACGGATACCGCGGACCGCTGCATGATCGCGGAAGGTGGGGCCGGGGCCGCCCGGGGCCGCGCCATCATCGTGGACGATCACCCGACCTATAAGATGATCATCTTCGGCGATCCCGAGAGCACGCTCGATACGCCGACGATCGAGTTCTACGCCAACATCACGACCACGGATCAGAACGAGCAGACCCCGCTTTACAGCGGGCCGGTCACCGCGACCCCGCCGCTCACCGGCGCCGATCTCACGGCTTATACCGCCTGTTACAACAAGGACCAGACCCTCGGCGGCGGGTACAGCGATCCGCCCGCCCCCTCGGACACCATTTACATCCAGGTCGTCGATACCAACGGACCGACTCAGCCCAACGTCCCGCAGCTCGTCAACGGTCAAGGCAACCCGATCAACCCCTCCTCCATCGTCGTCGATGGCGTCGACGTCACGGGAGGGTATGTCGCCCGCGTGAATTCCGGCGCCAGCCTCGCTGACGAGGCCGACGACGTCGCCGACCGGTTCTGGGTCAAAGTCAATGTCCCCATCAACCCGCCCTATACCAACGCGACCATCACTTTCACCATCCAGGGCAACGACCGCGTTTTCACCAATAATGGGACCCCCATTCTCGTCAAGCCCTGACCCACTGAAGTGCAAATCCGCGCGGCAGGGCCGCGTTCGCAAGCGCGAACCATGACCTCGAAGCTGGCAGTTGTGTTGCTGTTGCTGGTAGCGGCACCGCCCCTTTCCGGGGCGGCGCCGGCCTCGTGGGTGTCGCTCGAGATCCGGCACTTGTGGGACGGGAAAGAGATCGAGATTCCATCCGCGGCGCTGGCGCGTGGCGGGGGTGAGTCCCTTGCATTGACGCGGCTGGCTTACCTGCTTTCGGAGCCGTCCCTGGCGCAGGTCCAGGATGACGGAGCCGCGGTGCAGTGGCTGGGACGTAAGCAGTGGTTCGCATTCGTGGACGGCGCAGACGGTGTGGCGGAAGTGGTAATGCGCGGTCTCCCGCGCGCGCAGTATGCGGGACTGAAGTTTCACGTTGGACTGGATGAAGAAACCAACGCCGGCGACCCGAACCAGTACGGTCCCAATCATCCTCTTAACCCAGTGTTGAACAATCTCCACTGGAGCTGGCAGGGCGGGTACATTTTCCTGGCGGTGGAGGGCCGCCAACGTGACCTGCCTTCGCACAAGGCTACGGACAGGCAAGCTGTTGGATCCGGAGGCGCTTCGCGCGAGGCTATCGGCTTTTCCTACCACCTGGGCAACGCGCCCAGCCGCATGGCCGTCGAGCTCCCGGTCGATCTCGATCTCACTTCGCGGGACGCCGTCATCGCGCTGGATTTCCATCTCGACCGCGTCTTTGGTGGTGACAAGCCGATCGATATCGCCGCGCAGACATCCACGCACGGGCGCGAGGGTGATGCGCTGGCGAGAGATTTAAAGGACCGGATTGAAAAGGCGTTCACCGTTCGGGAGATTCGTTATCGCGATGCGCCGACTGCCGGGTCGACCGTCATGACCGCCCCCCATGAAGCGGAATCGGTCGGATTCACGGGGACGCCTTACCGGTTTACTTTGAAGAAAGGATTTCCGATTCCGCCGCTGCCCCTGGACTATCCGCTCACCAACGAGCGGGTCGCCCTGGGAGAAAAGCTTTTCCACGAGACCTTGCTCTCCCGGGACAACACCCTTTCCTGCGCGTCCTGTCATCAAAGTGCCAGCGCTTTTTCGGATCCCCGCCGCTACAGCGTGGGGGTCGACGGCCAGGAGGGGACGCGCAACGCCATGCCGATCTTCAATCTGGCCTGGAAAGATTCCTTCTTCTGGGACGGCCGCGCGCCCTCGCTCCGCGCCCAGGCCCTGATCCCCATCGAAGATCCGGTGGAGATGCACGAAACCCTTGATCACGTGGTGGAAGAACTGGCCGCCCACGATGAATATCCCGCGCTCTTTAAAGACGCGTTCGACAGCGAAGCAATCACCGCCGAGAAACTCGGGATCGCGATCGAGCAGTTCGTCCTCACGCTGACTTCGCTGGATTCCCGGTTCGATCGCGCCATGAAGGGTCAGGAGGACACGCTCACCGAGCAGGAAAAACGGGGGTTCGAACTTTTCTTTACCGAGCACGATCCCCGGCGGCAACTGCTGGGCGCGGACTGCTTCCACTGTCATGGCGGCGCGTTTTTCACCGACCATCGTTTCCACAACAACGGGCTCCCGGCGACTGGAGATCGCGGGCTGGAAGAAATCACCGGGAAAGCGAGCGATCGCGGCAAATTTTCGACACCAAGCCTGCGCAACGTCGCCTTGACCGCGCCTTACATGCACGACGGGCGCTTTGCGACCCTGGAAGAAGTGCTCTCGCATTACGCCGGCGGAATCGTGCGCAGTGAAACCCTGGATCCGAACCTGGCGAAGCATCCCGGCGGCGGCGTCCCGCTCTCCGAAGAAGATCAGGCTGCCGTAGTGGCGTTTCTGCGGACGCTGACGGACGAAAAATTTCTCGGAAATAATAAACCTGTCGCCGAGGCGGACGCCGGGCGCGGAGGGGCGACGCTCCCCGGCGAAAAGATCACGGCGCAGTCTGGCGCGAAGAGATAGGGGTATCTCTCGCGTCTCGGGCACTGCGCCCCCTTGCCCGGCCCGGGTGGGCCGGGCGCTCCCGGGGGGTGGGATGAGTCGCCCGATTACACCCGATTCACAATGACCCGGCCCACCAACCGTGTCAGCCCGCACCCCCGCCTTTGTCATCCCGAGCGGAGTCGAGGGATCTCTCAATTTGCCGGTGATTCTCGAATTGCAAACTAATACCACGCTGCGTCACTGGTCGTCTTCTGTGCCTTATGTTAATCCGGCCGAACAACTTGCGGACCATCTGTTATATCCGGTTTTGCTCACATGAGACCGCGGAAGAGAAAGCGTTCGCTGGTATGAAAGCGAAAAGCCTTGGAGATGATCTTGGTAAGCAACGTGAGATCCCTCGACTCCGCTCGGGATGACACAGGGCCCGGAATTACAAATGAGCGCTCGGGATGACACTGCGGGGGGACGTGGCATGATGCCTCATGGTGAGCGCGGCATCCGCTGGGGGGTGAGCGCGGCATCCGCTGGGGGGTGGGCGCGGCATCCGCTGGGCGGGTTGACTTGTGCGGGCGGGAGATCTCACTCACGCATTCGAGCGAAACTCGAATCTACTTCTTCTTGATCCGCGTGTTCTTGCCCGTGATCACGCCGACGAGTTTCCCGGAGCTGTCCTCGGTGGCGATACTCCAGTGTTCCTCATCTTCCCCTTTGAAGGTCGCAGTGACAGTCGTGGATTGACCGGACTTCGAATCACTGCCCTTGAAGGTGAAAGTCGCGCTCTCCGCATCCCATTTGCCGCGGCTCTCGCTGACGTCGCCCCCGGAGGTGAATGACCAAGTGCGGTATTCGCCGGAGGCCGGGTCGAAAGTGAGCAGCGACTTCATGGTGAGGGCACTCTCGCCTTTTTCACCCTCGATCACGATGGTCTGCTCGACAAAGCGGTCTCCCAGGACCCACTTTGTGGTGACCTGCCCCCGCATCGCCGTTTCCTCTGCCCCGGGTTTGCCGGATCCCAGGGTGAAGACGGTGCCCCATTCGCCGATGTATTTCTGCAAGACTTCGAGCTGAGGGATGCCGGGCGCCTGCGCGGAGACTACGCGCGCGCCGGGGACCAGGAAGAGAATGGCGCTGAGGCCGAGGATGAAGAGGCGTGCTTTCATTAGTTCGTGAGGTTGACTTCAGGGAACGGTAGGATGCAAGGCGCCGTGTGCACCCACACCTTGGAGTGCGGTGGCTTGACACCGCTTTGGTTGGCGATGTGGATGCCCTCAGTGCTTGAGAAGCTGAAGGCGATCCGCTGAAACGCAGGATTATCGATCCAAAGCGCCGTCGAGCCGGCGCACTCCAAAAGGATTTCGAGGGCGCCATGGCTTTGGGCAGCAAGGCAGGGTTTCAACATCCCGATACCCTGTCAAGATGGTAGCTGCGATTGGGGATCGCGAATTACCGATTCCCGAACGGAATCCCCTGTGCCCGCAGGTATCGGGCGAGGGGTCGCCGTTGCGCGATGAGGAGATCCGGCAACTGCAGGGTTTTCTTATTTCCATCCCGATAGTGGAAGTGCCAGAAGGTATCGGTCCTTGGAACGGCGCGTTGACGTATGGCGCGGTTTTTCTCGACGACTTCTTCCAGGCCCTGGAGGGATATTTCGCGAACGGTCGGAGAAAACCAGAGGCCGGTGCGCAATGTCAGCGCCTGGGGCGTTACCACGATGGACTCCGTGGCGATCCCCGGGACGATAATGAGAGGGATGGTGAACGCGGCAAAGAAAGCGCCGGGCGCGAAGGCGGCGCCGATGCGCCGGCGCCAGCACCAGCATGAAAGCGGGAGGATGACGAGAAACGCGATGATCCAGGCGAGGTAGCGCCCGGGATCGCTTTCGATTGCGAGCGAACCATCTGTGAGTTCGCGGGCGGAGGCGGAAGAGAAAATGCTGGAGTAAAGGCCGGCGACGAGTCTTGGATGCATGGGTTCAGGATGTCGTGCTCAGGCTTCCCCTCTCCCCTGGGGAGAGGGGAACGGAACGGCGTTAGCGGCTCCGATATACCCAGGGAGATGATTGCGGAAGCCGATCTCGAGGATATTTCCACTCAAAGTTCCTGGAGCGAGGAAATAATATCGGGAAGCACTTCGGCGACGCGCTGAGATTCGGGCGCATCCTCCCGTCCCTTGGCAGTGCCGCTGCTGATCATAACCACCGAGTTGCCAAATCCGAAGAGGTGATTCTTGACGCGGCAAAGCCGGGCGCCGTCGTGATAGTCTTCGCTGGTCCAGTAATAGACCTTGTCGTCCTCAGTCTTCTTGAGGGGACGGCCCTTGGCCAGGGCCATATCCTTGACGGCCTCGGTGCCGTCGGCAGCCTCATCGCCATCTTCCCCGGAGATTTTCTTCTGGAGATGCACCCTGAGCCAGGCGGCGCCGTGTGGTCCGGGATTCTTCGGCATGATGAAGAGGTCGTTTTCGCTTTCCTGGTAATAATGGAAGTCGCCGGGAAGTTGAAGTCCCAGGGATCCCCCGGCGAACTGCACGTTGAAGAGCCGTTGCGCGTCGCTGGTTGCTTCGGCCTGGTTCAAAGCAATGACGTGCAATATGGCGGCGAGATCGAACTGGGGTTCGGTCTTCTCCTGGTTGCGCATTTCCGTGGCGGTGTAATGCAGGTCCTGGAGACGTCCCCGGGCCTGGTCGAGTCCGTAGGAGGACAGGCCGACGGCGCGTCCGAGAATGTCGAGCTTGTCACCGCGCCGCAGCGCCCAGGTCGGTTCCGGATTGAGCGGACTGTCGGGCACGAACTTGAGTTCGCCGTCCTGAATTTCGAGAAAAGGGGCAGCGGCTCTTTGTTCATCAGCGCTGAGTTCGGGCAGGCCAAAGAAGACGTCTTCGTAGGTGCCAAGAATGTTTTCTGCGACGTCACCCTTCACGATGGCGGAGACGGCGGCGGCCAGGTTGCCCTGGGCGCGCGTCACGAAATCGATATTCACCGCGCGCGCAGAGGCGGAGACGGCGGCGAGCTGGCGGGCGTGTTTACGCGGGAGGGAAACACCCTGGGCAAGAAGGATTTGTTCGAGATCGTCGAGAAGATCTTCAAGGAAGGCGGAGGGCATGTGACCGCGTGCCGGCTCGGGGGCGTTGCGGTCGACAGCGGTAAAGGTGAGCAGTCCGTCCTCGATCTGGAGATAAGGAAGTGCTTTCTGCTTGGACTTTTCATCGAGACCTTCGTAAGCGATGAGCGCGCCACGCAAAGGGCTGGACGGATCGATGATATTGCCGCCTTTCGCGATAGCATCCACGGTCGAGACGAGGTCGCCTTCCGCGTCCTTCACGAAATCGATTCCCGCGCCTCGGCCGGCGGCGGCGACGTTCACGAATCTCTGCGCGATCTCCCGGGCCTCGACTTCAGTGAGGGTGGATTTGAGTTCAATGATCTGGTGATCGAGCTGAAGATGGAGGGCGGCGATTTTTTCGTCGCGGCGCGTGGGCAGAGAGTCGTCGGAATCGGGATAGAGCACCACCGGCTGCGAGGAAGAGCTCAGGCTGACTTCGGCGGCGCGATTGGCCACTACATAGAGGGAGGTGGAGATAGCCAGCGCGAGCACGCCCCATCCGACGAATGGATGAAGCGGGGTGCGGACATTGCGCGTTGAAATCGCGTCGTGATTACCACTCGTGTCCCGGGCACCTTCCTCGTAGGGATTGATTTTGGCACGGGCGCGAGAGCGGCGCGAAGCCTCTTGTTGGGCGATGCTTGAAGTTTCCTCATCGCTCTCCTCGAGGCTTTTCGGCTGCGCCAGGTAAGAGGAGGCGGCTTCCGCGGCCACAGGCGGTGCGGTTTCCCGGGGTGCTGCTGCTGCAACGGCGGGGTCCTCCCCCTTCTCTTGTTGGATGGAATCGGCGTCCTCGATTTTCTCGAGCGTATTTTCGAGGTCCGGTTCTTTCTTTTCTTCTTCCGGTTTGTTTTCCGGCAGCTTGTCTTCGGGTTTCTCGGCGTCGGGCGTCGTCACGCCGGGGATAAAGAGAGGAGCGAATCGTTCGTTTCCTTCGCCGGAAGAGGGGATGACCCTTGGTTTTTCGACATTGCTGCTGGTGACAGGAAGATTCTCGTCGTTGGGCGGGGAGTTGGTCTTCTCTGCACCTCCGCTCTTCTGAAAGCGCGGGACGACGGGCACGGTAGAGCTGGCTGGGAGTTTGGGCTCGGCAGCGGGAGGGGCCGCGGTTTCCCGGGGAGCTTCTTCGGTCTTCTTGTTGGCCTGTTTCTCCTGCCAGCCTTTGGGCATGGAGCGTGGCGCCGCGGCGCAGGTGGAGTTGGGGTTGTAATGTCCGGCCGTGTGCTCACTTTTCGTGGGGGTAGCAGAATCCGGTTCGTGTTGCAGTTGCTCCTCGAGTCTCTGGATGCGCTGGTGCGCCTCATCGAGGGCGGCCTGATGTTCCGACTGTGCGTGCTCGAGTTGTCCCCGGGTAAAGGCGAGGGCATCCTGGGTGCGGTCGCGGGCCTGGATCAGTTCTTCAAGCTGAGTCTGCTGCTTGAAGAGTTCTTCTTCAAATTGTTTCTTCTGCGCGGCGTTCTCCTCGGCGCCGTGCTCTCTCGCGGCGGCGGCGGCGGCGGTTTCGGTTTCCTTATGTGCAGCGTCGAGACGGGCGATTTCCTCGCCCATGGCGGCGATGCGAGACTCGTGTTCCCGGGCTCGTTCGTGGGCTTGAGACTCGATCTCCTTTTCGCGTTCGCGGGCTTTCTCGAGGCGTTCACGAAGCTCATTGCTTTTGTCTTCGCGAAGGGAGATTTCCTGCAGGTATTTCTTTTCCTGTTCCTGCTTCTGCCGCTCGAGCTCGGCGCGCATTTCTTCGAGCTGCTTGATCTGACCAAGGAGTTCTTCGTCCCGGGTGCGCGCTGCGGCGACTTTTTCTTCGTGTTGATCTCGAAATTCTTTGTGCTGGGTCAGGAGCTCGGAATGTTGTCGCTCCAGCTGGTTGATTTCGCCGAGGAGTTCCTCTTGCCGGGCTTTTCCCGCGGTGATCTCTTCGTCGCGTTGTTTCCGCAAAGCCATGTGCTCGCTTTGCAGTTTGGCGTGCTCGTTTTCCAGGTCTTTGATTTGCGAGAGGATTTCCTGGTTGCGCGCCTGTTCCGAAGCGAGTTCTTCTCCGTGGGCTTTTTGCAGAGATTCGTTGCGCGCCTGGAGCTCGGCGTGTTGTGAATCCAGTTTTGCAATCCTTTGTGAAAGTTCTTCGCTGCGCGCATTGGTGGAGGCGACTTTTCCGTCGCGATCAATGAGCAGCGCATCGTGGGCCTGCTGAAGCTGAGACAGCTGTTCTTCTAGAGTCCGGATCTCCTCTCTCGACTGTTGGTTGCGTTCGGATTCCGATCCGCTCTCCTCGTCGCGAATTCGGACCAGTTCGTCGTGGCGGTTCTGGAGATCCGCGCGCTGATCTTCGAGTTCTTCCAAGCGGCGCTGTAGCTCCACAGCATTTTCCTTGGCTGTGGCAATTGCGGCTTCGCGTTCCTTAAGAAGGGAGTCGTGTTCCCCACGGATTTGCTCCTGGTGGCGTTCATGATCCCGAATCCGGGATAAAAGCTCTTCGTTGCGCGCTTTCTCCGTTGCAATTTCCTCTTTGCGTGTTGCGAGAAGTTCTTCGCGTTGATTGCGAATGTGAGTCTGGCGGGTAACGAGCTTTTCAATCTCTTCGATGAGAAGTGCCGTCCGCGCGTTGGCGGATGCGATCTCGCTTTCATGCTGCTTGACGAGCGCCTGGTGCTGTTCCCGCAGCTTCGACTGTTGATCCTTCAGTTTCTTTATTTGGGCGGGAACTTTTTCCTTGCGGGCTTTTTCGGATTCGGTGAGCTCGGAGTGTTGCTGCACGATGGCTTCGTAACGGTGTTGCAGCGCGAGTTGGTCTGTCTCGAGGTTTTGAATCTGCCCCTGGAGCTTCTGGTTACCGGCTTTTTCGGCAACCAGTTGGGCCTCGCGATCCTTTAGCAGGGAAGCGCTTTCCGTGCGAATCTGGTTCTGCCGGCGGACGAAGCCATCGACTTTTTTGCGCAGCTCGGCGCTGCGGGCTTTCTCGGAAGAAAGTTCCTGCGATTGTTTGCTGAGGGTGGCTTGATGTTCGGCGTGCAGTTCCGCCTTCTGGGTCTCAAGTTTTTCGATCCGTGCGACAAGGTCGGCCGCCTTATCGCCGGTGGTGGAGGTTTCCTGAGTTGTTGGCGAGGGGGCAGGTGAAGCGGGCGCCGCGGTCTGCTTCTGCATTTGCATGCGCAGGGCGACGAGTGCGGTCTCGGGTAAGGTGTCGCCGAGTTCGTTGAGAAGATGGCCAAGTCTGGCGGCCTCCGAGGGCTGTGGCGACGCTCCTTGCGGGGGAGGAGGAGCGGCGGATGGGGGAGGAGATTGGACGGGCTTGCGTTTTTTTGGAAGACGCGATGCGGCCTCGGAATTTGCCTGGGCGCTTGCGCCTGCGCCGAATGGATTTTGACTTTGAGTCTTTTGAGGCGCTGCGGGTTTTGGAGTGACGAAGGTGGTTGCCGGTGGAAGTGTGCCGGGATTGGAGGAGGTGGATGCGATGATGGAACTCGAGGGGTGGGCTTTGAGCGCCTTCTCCACGGCGTTCTCGACGGGTTCCGGTTCGGCGAAGGGATCGAAGTTGGGATCGAGTTGAGTGGGAACGGCGCCGAGGTTGACGCCGGGGCTGCCGAAAGCCGGGGCTTTGTCGGGCTGGGGGTTTTCCATCGCGTCCGCGGCGGGTGGAGAGGGCTCCTCCCGGCCTTGGGATTTGCCGAAGATAGAACGGACCTTGTTCATGAGTCCGTCCGAGGGAGGCTCGGGATTGTTCACGTGCGGAGACGACGGATGCGAGCCCTCGCCCTGTGCGAAGCCCCCACCGTCGGCGCCTGTTTGTGTTTCATCGTTCCCCTCCTGCATGCGCTGATCCAGATTTATGGAAAGTATGATAAATATAGCGATCTTTTGGCATCTAAGCAAGGTGTAATTTGCCCTTCAATCTCGCCTAAGGCCCTTATTTTCAGGGCATTTAGTTAAGATGGCTTAGGGAGTTGGGGGGGTGGCGCCGCCGTCTCGAAAGTATGCCCGGCGCTCCGCGACGGGGTTTGGGAGAGAGCCCGCCGCGGAGCGTCGGGCCTACTTGACCTCGGGCCTACGCCCCTTTCCCGCCGTAACACACCATCCCTCCGTCCAGGAGGGTCACGATCACGCGCCCCGCCCGGTCGACGATCAGCCCTCCCGGCAGGGGACTTTCTCCTCCGGGCAATTCCACCTGAAACTGCGGCCGCCCGGTGTCGTGCGTCAACGCGGTGAGCACCCACTGGGGACGGGCCCGGCGCAGATCCTGGTAACGGACGACTGCCAACACCGTGTTCGGGGAGACCGCCAGGGAAACCACTTCAAAAGTACTGGAGTCACCCAGATTCGATTGCCAGCGCTCTTCCCCGCGAGAAGTCATGAAGGTCACCAGGTTATTGCGAAACCGGTTGCGACGCTCCGCATCCGGTTGGAATCCCTCTTCGATCCGTGTCGCAAGTTGCGCGCTATCGAAGGCAGCGAGCCGACCGTACTTGAAATTAGCCACCACCAGGGTCTTGTCGTTCCACGCCGGTGGGATGCCACCGTAATTGAGCGTCTGCACTTTTTTCGTCGTCGACCACACGGTGAAGGAACCTTTCGTCGAGACGTTGCGTGGAGAGGAATAGAGAATGCGTCCGCCCGAGAGGACAGAATCATTCTGAAAGACCCCGACGTATCTGCCGCCGTTGGCACTGGGAAACCCGGTGTCAGGGGGATTCTCCAAGCATGTCCCGCTTTTCAATTCGAAGGTCGCCGGAGAAACTACGTTGCCCCCCGCGAGGAGGAGGGCGTCATCCCTGACGGCAAGATTACCAGCCACGCTAACGCCCTTGCGAAGTTCCCGGTTGAGATGGCCTGAAGTGTTGTTCTGCCAGACGAGGGCACCTGTCCGGGCATCGAGGGCGTAAATGTAAGTCCCGTCGTGATCCACGATGCCCGCCGCGAAGTAAGCGATCCCATCGTGGACGAGCACTCCCGAATTAACCGGCCAGGTGGAACTGAGTGCGCCGTAAACCATGATGTGACGTTCCACGGGCGCGGCGCGAAAGCGCCACAGCAATCTCCCGGTGGCGGCTTCCAGGCAGTAAGCGAAGCCGTCTCCGCTTCCGAAATAAGCGCGGTTTTCCCAGAGGGTGGGAGGCTGCTTGATCGGTCCCGCGGTCGCGAAAGTCCAGCGTAGTTTCCCGGTTTTCCCGTCGAGAGCCCGCGCCAGGCCGTCGTCCCCGGCGGTGAAGATGAGTCCTCCTGCGGCGGTCGCCTCAGTGGGGACCACGGAAAGGCCGGGCCGGTAAAACCAGAGTTCCTGTGGTCCCGGGCGCACACGCACGCCGGTCGAGGAAGAGCGCCGGTTATCGGCACGGTATGTCGGCCAATCGGCTTCCGTGATCGAAAGCGGTTCGAGTTCTTCTCCCTTTCTCGGTGTTTCCAACCTTCCCGCGGCAACCACGTCGTAATCGAAACGAAAATCGCCCGCAGAGCAGCGCGCGACATTTCCGATGAAGGAGAGATTGCAGTCGCAGGCCCAGGGGCCGAGGTAAAGGAGACCGTTCGCCGGAATAACGCCGTCGTTGCAGGCGGGGCGCACCGCACCGTCGATTGTCACCTCCCGGCTGGCGAGGTCGAAGCGCGTCATGCCCTCACCCCGGCAGAAGAGAGAGTCGGTGCTGGCGGTGAGGCGGGTGCAGGCGCGCTTGATGAAATTGAGATCTTCGACCATCTCGCCGGTGGCGGGATCCAGCGCCACGTTGCTGCCGTTCTTGCCGACGCCGATGACGACGTTCCCCTCGAGAAAGACCGCGTTGGGGTTGTTGGTGACCTTATCTTTCCGCCAGAGGAGGCGTCCGTCATCCGGCGAAAGCGCGATCACGTTCATGCGGGTCTGACCCTGGATCACGAGTGCTTCCTCATTGGCGACGACCAGGGTCTGGGTGCGCCAGCCGGGGGTGGAGGTCAGGCCTTTGCCGGGCGCCTCGATGAGCGCCAGTGTTTCTTCTTTGTCATTCGTCCAGATTTCCCGGGCGTTGTTGCGATTGAGCGCGCGAAAATGTTTGTCCGGGCAATAGAGAAACAGTTTTTCATCCAGGATCGCCATCCCGCGCGAATCGATCGGCGTGTCCTCTTTGTGTTTCCAGAGTAATCGATTGGCGTGCACGTTTAGAGCGGCCACGACATTACCGAATCCATGAGGGATGCGGTCGCCGTAATACCCTTTGCTGAGATCCTGCCAGCTCCAGCCGCCGAAGGCGCGGTTGCCTCTTACGGTTTCAGTGCCGGGCCCGGGCTCTCCTGCGAGGACGTAGAGGACGCCGTCCACTTCCGCCATCCATTTCCATTGACCTTCCACGCCCGGGATGCGGATTTCCCCTTTCTCTTTTCCGGTGCGGGCATCGAGAAGGAGACAGCGGTCGCGATCCATCATGTGGAAGATGTCTGCGGTCGCGATAAACGCCGACCGATGGACGAGGTATCCTTCAGGAAGCTTTCTTTCCCAGAGCACGATTCCGTTGTATCCGTTGCGGGCAATGATGCGGTTGAGCATGTCCCATTCGCGCTCATGATGTGCGATGTGACCGATCGCCAGGAAGGTGCGCCCGCCGGCTGCGGTGGTGATGGCGGGCATCCCGATGTAATAAGGGGTCGCCATGTACTGGGTCATGTATGGGGCTTTGATGTGGATGTCGTGCGAGACGGGATTGTTGGCGGGTGATTTTTCCCAGTGCGACCATTCGTCGGCCCCTTGCAGCGGCGGCTTGGAGAACCGGACCCAGGTGCCGTGCGCGTCTTCCCATTGCTCCGCGTCGGTTGCTTCGCTTGCCTTCGCCCACTCGCGCAAGGCGGTGCCGAGTTCGTCGGGGTCGCCGGTGCTCCCGGCGCTGCCGATGATGGCGATGCCTTCCGGGCGCAGGGCGCGCAGCACTTCCGCGGCGGCAAGTGATTGCAGGAATTCGGTGTCGGCGCGCGTGGAGAGGACGATGTCGACGGTATTGTCGGCGTGCGG
>JAHEJT010000100.1:13960-17889 GCA_024638765.1 Verrucomicrobiales bacterium | reverse complement strand
CTGCGCCGAGATAACGGCTGAGAAACCTCAAAACCAGCTTCGGCTGCCCCATCGTGGCCGCCAGCGCGAGGAACAAGGCGAGGCTGAAACCCGAGGCGAAGCGGCCGTATTCCACGGCGGTCATGGCACGGGCCAGCAGGACGAACATGAGGAAGGCAAGCCCCGCGGAGGCAGTCTTGATGATGAGGGCCGCGAACGCTCCCCCGGCCAGCTTTCGGGCGAGATCATCCCCGGCGGCGGCACGGATTTTGGCGTTCAATTTTGCGATCACTGCAATTCCCCTTGGGTGACACGCGCTCTCGGGCGGTTTTAACCCGGATACTTCTTATCGCCGCTCAACCGCGGATCACTCCGGATCGCTGGGCGTCCTCCGTGGTCGGCAGCGCCACCACGGTGAACCAATACTGGCCGATTTGCTCGATTACTCGCAAGAATTCGTCGAAGTGAAGCGGCTTGCGGATGTAGGAATTGACGCGCATCCGGTAGAGCCGCATGATTTCTTCGCGATCGTGGGCGGTCGTCAGGACGACGACAGGCAAGTGCCGAAGTTTTTCGTCCTCGATCATTTCTGCAAGAAATTCCCGCCCACCCATCACGGGCATCTTCAGGTCCAAGATGATCAGGTCCGGTGTGGCGGCGTCCTCGTAGGGGCTTTCCCTCCGCAGGTAAGACAGGCAATCCACGCCGTTCTTCACGTTGTGCAGGTTGACCGGCAGGCCCGCCATTTTGAAGCCTTCCCGCGTCAGGAGGACGTCATCCTCATTATCTTCCGCGAGGAGAATTTCCGCCGGACGACTCTGCTCAAGATTAGCCGTCATGAAGAGGCCGCTCCCCGGTCCGGGATGGTGAATTTAAAGGTGCTGCCCTCTCCCGGTTCAGATTCAACCCAGATCCTGCCGCCGTGCCGGTGCACCACCCTTCGGCACACCGCCAAACCGATCCCCGTTCCGGGATATTCCCCTGGAGTGTGCAGCCGTCGAAAGATTTCAAAAATTTTTTCCAACTGATCAGAAGCTATGCCGATTCCGTTGTCCTTAACGGAGAACACCCAGTCATCTTCCTTTTTCACGGCGTGAATGGAAACTTGCGGCGGATCTTCATCATGATACTTGATGGCGTTTCCAATCAGATTCTGAAATAACTGGACTAGCTGTGAGCGGTCTCCCGCGATAACCGGTAATTCTCCGTGTTCGATCTTTTCGACGGCGTCCTTGATGGAGCTGCCCAGCATTTCGAGGGCGTCCTCGAGAACTTCGTTGCAGTCTACCTCCTCGAATGGTTGAGCCCGGGATTCGACGCGCGAGTAAGCGAGCAGATCATGAATTAGCTTTTGCATGCGCTCGGTCGCATTGACGACGCGCTCGATCCAGTCGTCGGCTTGCTCGTCCAATTCCCCATGGTAACGCTTTTGCAGGAGCTGGACGAACCCTGTGATCGATCGCAACGGCGTCTGCAGATCGTGGGAGGCAGTGTAAGCGAATTGCTGCAGCTCCAGATTGCTGCGCTCGAGGGCGCGGTTCGATTTCGCAAGGTCCTCTATTTGCCGCAATCGATCAATAGCAACCGTGAGATTCGTCGCAATAGACTCCGCGATATAGAGCTTTTCCTTGGTTAAACGCTTCGCGGGAGGAAATCGAAAAAGAACCGCCCCGAGCACCCGGCTCTGGGTGGAGAGGGGCAAGCACAAGATCGACTGGGGAGGATCCTTGGTCGACTGACGCTTCTTGGCGCCCATGGCGATAACGTCGGCCAGAAGTTCTTCCTCGAGGGCTGATGGATCCCCGCCGTCTTCGTTCCCCGTTTCGGTCGCGAGCACCTGCAAACGACTGGAGTGATCATGGCGCAAGGCCAGAAGGCACCGATCAAATTGAAGTAAAGGTGCGATCACCACCCCGGTTCGCTCGAGGAGCGAGTCGATACTCTCGCTCCTCGCGATTGAGGTAACAGAATCAAGAAGCAACGGCAAGGATACCGTCGATACGGAATATCCGGGCGCAATGATTTGCGTTGCCTTGGAATCCTGATGTTCTGGTTCGGGCATTGCGCGGTCGCAGCGGATTACACCCTGCCCCCAGGGCTGTTCTTTTGGGCTAGAGACGGCATGACCCCTGACTATGATGACGCAAGCTGATGGGAAAAGCCAGAAGGTAACCGCAAAAATTCGGAGCAGTCCATAATCTCTAGACGGCTGACCGGGATACTGTCATTCTATTATTGTGTCTGCGGACAAGCAGAAGGGAGAAGTTATCCGTGTGCTGGTTGTCGAGGATAATCCCGATGACCTTGCCCTCTTTCGCGAGTATCTTCTGAGTGTCGAATCGGTGAGGGTTTCGCGTTGGGTGATTCGCTCGGCGGAAACGCTGCAAAGCGCGCTTGATTCCCTGAAGGAGCAGGATGTCGACGCGGTCATTCTCGACTTGACGCTGCCGGACAGTTCCGGATTGAACACGTACTTGAAAATAAGCGAGCAAGTCCCTGCGTGCCCGATCATCGTCCTCAGTGGCATGGAAGATGAGAGCCTCGCAATCGATCTTGTCAAACGCGGCGCCCAGGATTATCTGCCGAAAAGCAATCTCAATCCCGATTTGATCGTCCGTGCGATTCTGCACGCAATCGAACGCCAGAGCCTTCTCCAGAAATTGGCGGAAGTGAATACCGCGCTCATGCACGAGCGCAACGAGGTGACACAGCTGCAAATGCAATTGATCCAGGCGGAAAAGCTCGAGTCCCTGGGGCGTCTGGCCGCAGGCGTCGCGCATGAGGTGAGAAACCCCCTCGCCATGCTCCAAATGGGAGTGGATTTCTACACGAGGAGGCCGGGGCCGAAGGACGAGAATGAAGAGACTATGATGGAGATGATGCACGATGCCATTGCGCGTGCTAACCGCATCATCGTAGAGATGATCGATGTCTCAAAATCCACGCAACTCGAAATCAAAACGGATGATATCGTGACCTGCGTTCGTGAAGTATTGAATCTGACACGGCACAATGTGATCAAGGAGAGTATCAACGTGATAGAGAAGTTTCCGGAATCTTTGCCCAAGCTTCAATTTGACCGATCTAAAATTGAGCAGGTCCTCGTGAACCTGATCAGCAACGCCATCGATGCTTCTCCTCGGGAGGCAACGCTGGAAATTTCAGCGAGTATGGGCAGCGTCGGCCGTGTCATTCCCGACAAGGGGCTGCGGAAGCTCAAGCAACCGCGTCGCGGCGATGAGGTAGTGATCATTGAGGTGCGTGATTACGGGCAGGGGATTCCGGAGGATAAAATTGGTAAAATATTCGATCCTTTTTTCACAACCAAACCGACGGGGGTGGGCACGGGCCTGGGGCTTTCCGTCAGTAAAACGATCGTCGAGCTTCACAATGGGATGCTCACAATCGAAAACGCACCCCCCTGCGGGGTGCGATCCCGTATCGTATTACCCGTCGCAAGCGGCTGAAGATCACGGAGATCCAGTGTGCCTTGAGGAAGAGGCGACATCAGGCGAGAGAATTAATCTTACCCGCTTCTAAAGCCGCATGGAGGTAATTATTGATGCGCCTCTTCTCTAAACGACTTCCAGTGTGGAGCGCTGGCGTCACTCACCCATGCAGATCAGCGCGCCTGTCTGCGTGCTCAGGAAAAGCCTGTCGTTGGCGATGGCGAGGCCGTCCCACGCGGGCGCCGGCACGCGCGTCTCGAGAACGGCGTTCCCGGATTCCGCCGCCAACACCTTCAACCGGCCGTCTTTGTGTATCACAAACAGCCGCCCGTCGCCGGCGAGCGCCATCGCATGCAGATCGTTGAACAGTTGTGTGCCGATCTTTTTGGGTTTCCCCAGTTCTTCCGCGGGCGTGAAGTGATCGCTCTTCCACGAGGATTCTTCCGCGAGACGATACGACCGGTAAGGCGACCCTCCCGCGCGCGAAGTCCGCGACGGTTC
>JAHEJT010000100.1:0-13950 GCA_024638765.1 Verrucomicrobiales bacterium | reverse complement strand
GCCCGTAATCCAGCTGCGCGAAAACTCCGCCACCGATTCCGGGGTGAAATCGCGCCGGAACACCGTGTTGGTGCCGTTCAACGATGAGAAAACCGCGCCGTCCCGGACCACCGTCAGCGGACGCCGCCGCGCTTCTCCGGGAAACCGGTGCACGTGCCGAGCTCCATAAGACCACGAACCGCGCGGCACATACGCTTCTCCGCCCCCCGTGTCGACCTTCGCAAACCCGTCCCATTTATCGACGGTGATGTCCTTGCCATCGCGCGTAAGCATCCAGCGCGACATGGCGATGCGGTCGCCTTCCTGGTGCAGAATATCGATCGGATCGAACTCGAGACCGGAGTTTTCGTAATACCCCGTTTGCGGAAGGGAATCGATGCGATGCACCCACTTTTGCTCACCCGTCATCGCGTCGATCGCAAAAATGTTAACGCCGCCATCGGCGAAAACCTGCCGGCCCGCGGCGTAGTATGCGGTCCCGTCGATCACGAGGACGGCGCCCGAAACCGGCCACGGCGATTCCACTTGGCCGTAAGCGACAATGTGGTCGCGGGTCGGTCCTGATTCGCGTCGCCAGACCAATTCTCCCGTGTCCGCCCGCAGCGCGTAGACGGATCCGCCCAGCGAACCGAAGAGACAAAGCCCGCGGTGCACCGCCGGCGGCGTGTCGACGCGCCCGTCTGCCGTGAAACGCCACCGCACTTCACCGTTATCTGCATCAAGCGCGATTACCTCGTGCGCGTTCGGCCTGGTGACATAGACGAACCCGTTCGCGATCGTCGGGGCACTGAGTGGACCTTTCACGTAGGGATTCTCCATCCAGTCGTGCGCCACCGGTCCCACCGGGTCGATGTGGACCGCGGCGGTTTCACTCTCGTCCGCGAGCATTGCCGACCAGCGCACTCCCAGCGCCTGCGGGCCGGGACTCGTCGTGCTGCCGCTGCGCCACCGGTCATTGCGGTACTGTGGCCAATCCGCGGGATTCGCCCCGGCGGCGGCCGGATCGGGCCTCGCCCCGCCCCGCTCGATCGCAAATTCGATTTCGTCCACGGGCGGCCAAGCTCCTTCGGACCCGGGAAGGCCCGGCGCCATCGACACGTAACCCCGCAGCATCGGCCAGCAGGTGCAGTGCTTTGGCGTCGTGTAAACCAGTCCGTTCGCCGGCACCCAACCGTTCTCGCGCGAACAGTTCGCCTTGGTGATCCTGTTGGCGACGACCTTGCCCGATTGGAGATCCGTCATGTCGAGCTCGCCCGCGAACATGAATCTCGGCGTCGCCACCGGCGGAAAACAATGCGCCATGCCCGCAGGATGCGTCACCATCGTCTCCCCCGTCTCCGGGTCGAGCGCGGAAATCTGGGTGGGGAGACGCACCACATTCTCCTTGCCTTCGGCGGTGTTCGTTTTTGCTCCGTGCAGGATCCAGAGGCCGTCGTCGAGGAACATGGCGCGCGCCTGACGGGTGTGATTCATCCCCGGCGGATACGCTTTCATCCATTTCAACGCGCCCGTTTCCGCCGAAACGATGTGCAGTGCATTCCCGAGATCGTGATCGTTGAAGGTGGAAATCTCGAACGCGATCTGGTCCTCGTGAAGCACGCTGCGAGTCACTTTGTTCAGCCACGCATATCCGGAATTGCGCCAGAGCAGCTTGCCCGATCCTCGCTCGAGCGTCATTGCTTCGGCAGCGTCGCCACGCTTGACCCGCCCTTGAATAAAGGAAATGAACCGTTCGCTCGCGACGAGGTTGCGGGGCTCGGCTGCCTCGGTGGCCCAGCGTTCTTCTGCTGTCTCTACATCGAATGCGCGCACCGCGTTCTCGCTCGTGACGATGATGGTGTCACCCGTACAAACAATGTCGCGTGCCGTGGTTACCGCCGCGTATGTGCGGACGGTTTCGCCGGTCACGGCGTCGAGCGCCACGAGCTTGTTCTTGACTACCGCGAACAGGTAGCGCTCCGCTGCAACGGGACGCGCCCCCCCGTCGCGGGGAAGTCTGGGAAACGTGTAGGGGTTCCCGTTGTGGGCCGCGGTCTTGATATCGTAATGCCAGAGACGGAGACCGTTGAAGCTGTCCCGCGCGAGGACGCCGCCGTAAAAATTCCTGCCGCCGGCGGAAACCAGCCCCTCGACTTCCTTGGTGGCCGCGGCGATCCAGCGGACGCGTTCGGGCGGTCCGACGAGGGTATCCGAGGAAACCGCGTTCCCGTCCGCGCCGTGACGCGGGTGCGACCACGAGTCCATCGAATCCGGCCGAGGCTTGACGGCCCTCACTCCTGTGGCGCCTCCGGGCAATCGTGCCTCCGTTACCGGATCAAACCCGGCGGCGCGCAGGTTCCCCGCCGAGTAATGTCTTGTATCCGTCAGGATCGCCGTGCCCCCTGGCGTGAGGACGCGGAAAAGCTCGCTCGCCGGCACGGTGCCGTTTCGCGCCAGCAAGGCGTTCACGAGATTCTCGGCATAAGGCAGCCGTAACGGGTTGCCGAGACGATTCACCGTCGCGAATCCGTAGTGGCCCTCGGCGCGGATCTTTTCGCGCGCGGCATCCACCGCCGCCGCATCCGGATCCAGCACACTGATCACGTAGCGTCCGGTCTTGCTGAGAGCCGCGGCCGTGGAGGTATCGCCCGCGCCGAGTTGCACGATGAGCCCGCCGTGCGGCGGGATGAGATCGCCGGGAGCGCCCGGTTGTGCGGCCCGGCCGGTGATACACGCCGCGAGGATAACAAGGAGCGCGAGCCAGCTGGTGACTGACTCGCAGAGTGCGGGGATTTTCATCGAGATATAATGACTCTCCGGGAAAAGGCGGATGGTGTCAATCGCCTCCCCTGAAATCACAGGGTTGTGCTTGTGCTGTCAGCCCCCGATAATACGCACGTATTATGGCTACACCACTCAATATCGGCCTGCTGGGTGCAGGATGGTTCGGGCGCGAAGCCCACCTGCGAAACCTCGTGAGCATCGAGGGTGTCCACGTCATCGCGGCCAGCAGCCGGAGTGACGCCAGTCTCATTGCGGCAAGAGAAATTGCCGGAGAAAAATTGCAGACGTTTACGGATTGGAGGAAAGCATTGGAAATCGACGCGCTGGATGCGGTGGTTATTTCGCTGACCAACGATCAGCACCGTGACGCCGCGGTCGCAGCCCTGGAAGCTGGCCTGCACGTCCTTCTGGAAAAACCGCTCGGGCTCACAATGGCCGAGTGCGATGATGTCATTGCCGCGACCGCCGCGGCGGAAAAGATCTTGCAGGTCGGCCACGAAATGCGTTTTCAGCGTCTTTATACCGAGATGAAGAAGATGATCGACGGTGGGGCCGTCGGCGATCTGCACCTGATGTGGTGCCGGGAATTCCGGGGGCCGATGCGGGAAGGCTGGCGTTCGAGTGAAGCGCTCACCGGGGGCACCATCCTCGAGAAAAACGTGCACCACCTCGATCTCTTTAACTGGATTCTGGATCGTAAACCCATCCGGGTGGCGGCCCAGGGCGGGCGCAATGTGCTGCTCGACCGCGAAGTGCTGGACAACGCGCAGGTGCTCGTGGAATACGAGGGCGGCCGGCGGGCGACCCTGGAGCTTTGTCTGTTCGCGCCTTCGGGCGGCGATTGCGAAATCGGCGTGGCCGGCAGCGGGGGGCGCATCGATACGAAGAACCAGGCGCTCAGCCTGTCGCACCACCGCTACGATCCACCTGAACACACGGAGGTGCAGATTCCGGAATCGGATGAAGAAGCCAACTTCACCGATGCCTCCGGTCGCGTCGACCGCGGGATCCGTCCCGAGCTGGAGCATTTCGTCGAGTGCATTCGCGAGAATAAGGCGCCCTTGAACGACGGCCCCTCCGCGCGGCTGGCATGCGCTGTCTGCCTGGCGGCGCAGGC
This sequence comes from Verrucomicrobiales bacterium, assembly GCA_024638765.1. Taxonomy (GTDB): domain Bacteria; phylum Verrucomicrobiota; class Verrucomicrobiia; order Verrucomicrobiales; family DEV007; genus JAHEJT01. The sequence continues at coordinate 10,070 of JAHEJT010000100.1, read as the reverse complement.
GTCGATCCTGCGCCACGAGATGGTGACGATCGAGGAGGTGCTCGGGTAATTGGAGTAGCTTCGACTTCCAGTCGAAGTATCCGGTGTGTCAGGCTCCGGAAATTCGAGTAAAACTCGAATCTACTCCTTAAGAAACCCCTTATTTCCCCTTGCGCTCCACGCTCGGTTCGGCGAGGGCCCGGGCGGTTTCCTCGATGTGCGGGACACCCGCAAATTTTTTGGCAAGGGCTGTGGCCGCGCGGGTGCCTTGCTGGGTGGTGTAACCATAGCGGGAGCCCTCGGTGACCCCTGCAAACTGCTCGCGTCCGAAATCATCCAGCGCCCGAATTCCGTTTGCATATCGGAGATTCGTCTCATCGGCACCAAGCTCGGCGACGAGCGTTTCCACCACGGGTTGGTTGGAGGACTCCACTTTATAGTCTTCCGCAAGAAATTCCGCCCAGTAATAAGCGCGCCAGGGTTCGTCTTCCCGGAGTGCACCGATCCACTCGATCATGGAGGCTTCGTAATCGAGTCGTTCCCGGGCGAGGTTTTGTCCCTTTTCCGAGAGGTAGCGTCCGTTGAGCCAGGCAATGGCGTCGGTCATGATCCACTCGGGACCCATGCTGTGACCGCCCGGGTGAAAGCGGTGGATGGTGCTGTCCCCGACCTCTTCCCGGGCACTGGCGGAGGTGTAACGATTGTAATCCCTGGCGCCATTGATGAAAAAATAATCGCCTCCGCCAACAGTGGTATCCGGGGGAATGTACCCGATCATGGGAATGGCGCCGGCGTGATCCATTCGCCCGGCATTATAAAGCGACGTGGCGCCCCCGCCCGATCCACCGGTGAAGTAAACGCGATCTTTATCGACAGGCAGTGTCCCGAGGATGTGCCCGACGCAATTCTTCGAGTGCTCATGATTGATCTCGAAGGAGTTCGCGTTTCGGGAGTCGACCGAGCAGGCGGCGATCCATCCGTTGATTTCCGCCCCCTCGGTCATGCGCGCGACCACTGATTGCCTGCCGCCACCGGCGGAAGTGAAGAAAAGCAGCGGCGCTTGGCGCCCTTGTTTGAGGGTAGCCGGGAGGTAAACGAAATACTTCGAGCCTTGGGGGGTATCGATGGGGCCGGTGATTTCTCCGACGGGATGGGGCAAACCGGTGGCGGGGGAAGAGTCGCTGCCGGCGGCCTCTGCGGATCCGCCCCCCCGGCCGGGAGCCGTTGATACCAGCTCGAAGTGTTCCGCGAGCAGGGCCCGGTCGGATTCAATGAGTTTGTCCAAGGGGACGGAGAGTTCTCTGCCGTCCGAGGCTTTCAATTGGACCTTGCCGTCAGCTACTGCGACGGCGATCGCGCGGATCCGGGTGCCGGCGGTGGAGGTCCACTCGCGTTCCGCGGGGGGAGCCGCCGAGCTGAGGCCCGCGGCGAAAAGGGTGCAAACGCAGGCAAGAACGGCGGGACGCAGCATCGTTTGGGGGTGGGGAGGTGAAACTGGACTCACGATACCAGCTCTGGGAAACCGGTGACAAGCGGGGTTCATGGGGCAGCGGCGATTTCCCGGGGGATGCGAGGGGCTGGAAAGCCTGCAACCGGAACCCCTGGATCCTACTGATCGATGCCGCTATACCCGGAAACTCCACATCTGGGGAGACGGGATCCTCCACGGCCCGGCGGGGGCGGCGATCTGGCCGCTTTCGGCGAGGGATGAATTATTTTTCCCCGGGGGCGAAATGGGATGGAGACTCGTGGCCAGGGAGATTAGAATGCCTCGCCTTTATGGAGAGCCGCTACACGGAATACGAAAAAGAGTCTGGGCTGAAATCCAAAAATGGTTCGCTTCGCGGCGGCCATCGATTGCGTCGCGGGCAAAGACTTGGTAAATACCGGATCGAAGCGTGTCTCTGGGACGGGAATTATGCGGCGGTCCACCGGGCCTATGACACCATCGAAGGGATTCGTGTCGCGCTGAAGATTCCTCATGTCCACTTGATGGACGATCAGTTCCTGGAAGATTTCCGACACGAGGTGCGATTGGCCGCCAAGTTGGATCATGACCACGTTCTGAGTATTAAGAACGCGAGCTTCATCGGTGATTATTTCGTGATCGTCTATCTTCTCGGAGAAGAAACATTGGCGGATCGCATGGCACGGCGTCTTTCCACATCTTCGATTCTCGATCTTGCGGAGCAGGCCATCGAAGCAGTGGCGCACGCGCATCAGCACCGCATTATTCATTGCGATATTAAGCCGGAAAACTTTATCCTTTTCCCCGGACAGCGCATGCGCCTGACGGATTTTGGAATTGCGAAGCTGACGCTGCGCACCATGGAGGCGTCGGGATCCGGCACGCTGGGCTATATCGCTCCGGAGCAAGCCATGGGGAAGCCCTCTTTTCGCTCGGACGTTTTTTCCCTGGGACTGATCCTTTACAAGATGTTCTCGGGATGTCTGCCGGAGTGGCCTTTTGACTGGCCGCCCGCCGGGGTTGCGCGGTTGCGGAAAAAGGCGCACCCCGACCTGATCGCGGTGATCCGCAAGGCCCTGGAGGTGAAACCGGCGCGAAGATATGCGGACGCACAGCAAATGTTGGATGCCTTTCAAAGAGTGAAATCCAAGTCGCTGGCGCACGGAACCAAACAGGGGCGCCGGCGTAAAAATGGAACCGCGCGACGTGACTGGCGCCAGGTGCGATTCGATCAGTTTCGGAAAACATTCGGACGCGCCCTGCAAACCCGTTATGATTGCCGGAAGTGCGGCGGTCCGGTTTCCGAATTTATGCGCGCCTGCCCGTGGTGCGGCTCGTCACGCAAGAAGCATTCGGAAGAGACAGCTTTCCCGGCACGATGTCCCCGATGCGAACGGGGATTGAAGCTAGACTGGCGGTATTGTCCCTGGTGTTACGGTCCTGGGTTCGAAAACATCAGCTCGCGGGAATACAGTGACAAGCGATACGAGGCCCGTTGTTCCAACCCTGCATGCAAGCGGAACGTCCTCATGCCTTTCATGAGATATTGTCCCCAGTGCCGGCGCGCAGTGAAAAAGAAATGGAAGGTGGAGGGCTCACGCGAAAAGTGCGCTTCCTGCGGTTGGGGCGTGGCCGGCAACTTCTGGATGTATTGCCCCTGGTGCTCCAAACGCATCGCCAAGAATCGGTGAAAGGATTCCCGTGACGGAACAAATCGAGAAGGCTCCGCAAGCTTATTTTGAGGAGGACATGGCGGAACCTGTCCTTCACACGTTGCCCGCGGGGGAGGCAGTGGTATTCACGACCTCCAACCCGGAGAAGGACACTCCCAACGAAGACGCGGCCGCGATCATCCACGCCACCCCATCGGATTCAGTGCTCGTGCTGGCGGATGGAATGGGAGGCCGGAAGTCCGGGGGGCAGGCCTCCAAGCTGGCAATCGATTCATTGCGCGACTCCGTCGCGCACGCAACCACAGAGGAGGATCTCATGATCCGGACTGCGATACTCAATGGAATTGAGACGGCGAGCCGGGACGTCCTCGCCATGGGCGTGGGCGCAGGGACCACCATCGCGGTGATCGAAGTCCAGGACGGCACGATCCGGCCCTATCATGTGGGAGACTCCATGATCCTGGTGACCGGCCAGCGCGGGATGATCAAGCTGCAGACCGTCGCACATTCCCCGGTGGGGTTTGCGGTCGAAGCGGGAATTCTGGATGAAGATGAAGCCATGCATCACGAGGAACGTCACTTGGTGTTGAACATGGTCGGTTCCTCGGACATGCGCATCGAGGTCGGGCCGATCTTGAAACTGGCGCCGCGGGACACCGTCCTCCTCGCGAGTGACGGTCTTATTGATAATCTCACCGTGGAAGAAATCGTTTCGCTGATCCGCAAAGGCCCCCTGAAGGAATGCGTCCGCCAGGTAGCAGAAAAGGCGCAGAAACGTATGGAGACCCCGGAGAGCAGCCTCCCCTGCAAGCCGGACGACCTCACCCTGATTGCATACCGCAGCAAATAACATCGAATTGACTTGGAGCCTCCCGTGCGGGAGCGTGGAGGATTGGAGGATTGGAGGATTGGAGGATTGGAGTGTTGAATTCAAGATGGTGCCCCGAGAAATGCGCTTCCCCGTTATGAAATTCGTTCCGTCAATCTTTCGAATTTTCATCCTTCCCCTCTTTTTTTTCCTCTGCGCCGTCTGCGGTCCAAAACTTCTCGCGGCACAACCGAACATCGTCCTCATTTTCATCGATGACCTCGGATGGAAAGACATCGGTTGTTACGGGAACGATTTTGTCGAGACGCCCCACATCGACCGGCTTGCGCATGATGGCGTTCGCTTCACTGACTTTTATGCGGCCGGGGCGGTTTGTTCGCCGACCCGCTGTGCCGTCCAATCCGGACAGAACCAGGCGCGCATCGGAATCACGGCGCATATCCCCGGTCACTGGCGGCCCTTTGAGCGCGTCACCGATCCGATGACCACGATGGCGCTCCCGCTGGAGACGGTCACGATTGCGGAATCGCTCAAGGAGGCGGGATATGTGTCGGGGTAGATCGGCAAATGGCATCTTGGAAATGATCAGCGCGAGGGACCGCAGCACCAGGGGTATGATTTTGCGGCGGTGATCAACGGCCCTCATCTGCCGGGCAAGTACCGCGTCTCCGGCCGCCAGGATCTCGTGCCCAAGCCCGGCCAGTATCGCACCGAGTTCGAAGCGGACCTTGCCCTGGACTTCATCAGGGAACAAAAAGACAATCCGTTTTTCCTGATGGTCTCTCCTTTTGCAGTGCATATCCCGCTGGCTGCGATGTCCGAGAAGGTGGAAAAATATCGAAAGAAAGCCGGGACTAAAAGGGACAATCATCTTCCGCACCCGGTTTACGCGGCCATGATCGAGCACGTCGATGACATGGTGGGACGCATTGTCGAAGGCATCGACGAACGCGGCCTGACCGAGCGCACCACGATTCTCTTTACGTCCGACAACGGCGGCCTCTATCGGCGCTATGATTACGATCCCGATATTGATCCCTCAGTCACGGTGAATGACCCCTTGCGCAGCGAGAAGGGGGCGCCTTACGAGGGAGGGATCCGCGTGCCCTTAATCGTAAAATACCCGCCGCTGGCGAAAGCGGGCATGACTTGCGGCGCGCTGGCGATCAGCTATGATTTTTTTCCAACCTTCGTTGCCTTGGCAGGTGCCAAGCACCCCGAGAACCAGGTGATCGATGGTGTCAGCCTCCTGCCGTTGCTTGAGAATCCAGCCGCGAACCTGAATCGCGCTGCGATTCATTTTCATTATCCGCATTACCATCACAGCCGTCCGGCCAGCGTGATCCGCAAAGGGAAGTGGAAGCTGATCGAGTTTCTCGATGGCACCGGTGTAGAGCTTTATGATCTCGAGGCGGACATTGGTGAAACCGGGAATCTCGCTGAAGAAAAAAAGGGAATGGCCGCGGCGTTGAAAAAAGAACTCGAACAATGGCGAGGGAGCGTGGGAGCCCGCATGCCCTTGAAGAATCCACATTACGATCCAGCGCGGGCCGCGGAATGGTGGAGCCGCCGTCGCGGAGAACCTATCGTGCCGGGATCACGCAGCGCTTTTCCACGGACGGAAAAGGAGTTGAGGTGATAAGCCCGCCGCACCCCTTGAGCGCGTATCTCAGCCAGCGGTGTAACAATTTTTCATACAATTGTATGAAAAATTGTTACACTTGAGTCTGGGGCGGAGTGGGTTTTGAATCCCGGTAAACGGGGCACGCGGCGGTCGTTACCCAGGACCGGCGTTCAGCGCCAGGAACGCAAGCGCCACCGTTAACGCCAGGGCGAGGAGCAGGAGGGAGTGGGTCCGGTTGAAGATCCTGGCGATTCCCGCTGGAAGCACGCGCTGGAGGCAGAATGCGGAGAACATCCAGAGCACGGGCAGAAGCAGAAACATTGGGTAAAGAGTTGTGCGGTGGAACGCTTTCCATCCCATGGTGCCGATGGCGCTGTGCTCCCTGACTTCCCGTGTCAGAAAAGATCCCCATTGCTCGGACCAGACCGGTTCGCCAAGGCGGAAAAAAATCCAGAGGACAATCATCGCCGAGAAGAAGACGATGCAGCTGTTGAAAAACGAATTAAAATCGCCGCCGCGAATTCTTAGGATCATAATAAGCAGCCCGCCATTCCGTGGCGGAGCAGGATAGTGGCACTGACAGGCGAAAGCCTGTTCCCAGTGGTTTCCAGAGTAGCCCACCACTCTGTGGCGGATCAAGAGAATGCCGCCGCCGAGCGGCGGACTACTAAAATAGATAGAACTGAACGCTATAAAACTGTAGTTAATTGGATACGCGTCGCGGTCCCATGAACAGACTCTCTTTTTTTATTTTCAGGACGATACTCTCAGCCTGCCTGGCAGTCGTTTTTTCCGCCTCTCCTGCTTCCGCGCAGCCACCGAACGTGCTCTTCATCGCTGTCGACGATCTCAACGACTGGGTGAGCGTCTGCGGAGGGCATCCCCAGGCGAAGACGCCGCACCTCGAGCGGTTTGTAGATTCCGGGGCCATGGTTTTTCAGAACGCGCATTGCCCGGGTCCGGTCTGTGGGCCGTCGCGCTCCGCGTTGCTCTCAGGATTCATGCCCTCCCGGACCGGCATTTACGGGAACAGCCAGAACATGCGGGACGCCGCGTTGGTGCGGGCGCACGCGACGCTGCCGGAATATTTCTCCAAGCACGGATACGTCACGCTTTCGATGGGAAAGATTTTCCACAAGCACGCGACGCCTAGGGGAAGCGACGAGGGACATTGGGCGTTTGATCAGTGGGAACGGGCGCTCCCGGGATCCGGCGTGGACCGGAAGAAGATCACTTCCAGGGATCAGAATCTCATTCATGGGAAGGCGGGACCACCGACCAAGTACAGCCGGAGCGGAGGCTCGGAATTCGCATGGGGACCGACCGTCGGAGGAAAAGCGCAGACCAGGGATTACCGGATCGCGCAGTGGGCCGCCGAGCAGTTTTCCCGGAATTACGAAAAACCTTTTTTCCTTGCGGTGGGTATTTCCCGGCCGCACCTGCCGTTCTTCGTGCCGCAGGAATTCTTCGATCTTTACGATCCGGAGACCTTTCGCGCGCCGGAAATCCGTGAAAACGATCTCGATGACATCGTGAAATCGTCGCGTCAGAAGAAATTCAAGCCGAGCGACGACTACCTTTGGCTGAAAGAAAATGGTCTCATTGATGAGGCGGCGCGCGCATACATGGCGGCATGCAGTTACGCGGACGCCTGCCTGGGGGTCATCTTCGAGGGTTTGGAGAAAAGTGGACACGCGGAAGACACGGTCGTGATGGTCTGGGGCGATCACGGCTGGCATCTGGGGGAAAAACTTCGATACCGGAAGGCCACGGGCTGGAGCGAGAGCACCCGGGTGCCACTCCTGGTGCGGCTTCCGGAAATGAAAATCAGGCAGGATTGTGAGAGAGCGGTCAACTTGATCGATCTCTATCCAACCCTGATTGAGGTGTGTGGTCTTCCAACGAAACCCGAACTGGATGGGCGCAGTTTCGGGCCGCTGCTTGCGGATCCCACCCGAAATTGGAAGCACGCGGCGGTGACGGTGATGGGCCACGGCGCTGCCTCGGTGCGGGACGGCCGTTGGCGTTACCTCATATACAGTGACGGCACCGAAGAGCTTTACGACCTCGACGCCGATCCTATGGAGTGGACCAACCTGCTGGTCCGGAGGAACCCGGAACGGAAAGCCATGGTGAAAAAACTTCAGGCGTTGCTTCCGCAAGAATTCGCAGACCCCGTGCCCAGCCCGGGGCGGGAAGAAATGGGAAAGCTCAAAAAGAAAGCAAAGACCCTGGACGACAGCATTGCGGAATCACGGGACCTCGGGCGCTTGCGATAGGGTCAACTGAACTCAATCGCACCACGCATGACGGCAAGCCGGGTGGTCACTTCGACTTCTGATCGAGGCATCGGTAGCCTCTGCGACCCCGAAATTCGAGTAAAACTCGAATCTACTTTTTCATGCGCGGTGTCCATACCGCTGCCTGGATCGGTGCCATTCAGTCCAGGTTCCTGATCCGGATATTCCGAAAGTATACGATGCTGCCGGGATCATGATCTTGGAGGGCGACTAGTCCGCCACCCGGCCGAAGCACTCGTCCCTGGCGGCGTTCATCGCGCCAGAGTAAGGGCGGGCCGCCGGGTGTCAAGAGGGCCGCACTATGGTGTCTCCCCGGCGGTGGAATTTGAGAGTTAATTATCCGGTGGCAGTGTGCTTGCACGGGTAAATGCGGCTGTGCTAATGTGCGCGTCCGAATGAAAACCCTTCTCTCTGATTCTCTGTCGTGCTGGGACTCTGCTCCCAGAGGCGCTCGTCTCCGCGCGAGGACTCGCATGCTCGTTCTCATTGCGTTTGCCTTTCCGTTTTGGCTCCCGACGGGCTTCCTCGACGCAGCGAGGACTTCCAGCAAACCGAATATCGTTTTCATCCTGGCCGACGATCAAGGGGTTGGAGATGTCAAGGCGCTTAATCCGGAATGCAAGATCGCAACTCCGCACATCGACCAGATTGCACGGGAAGGAATGATATTTTCAGATGCACACTCCTCATCTTCGGTGTGTACGCCGACCCGGTACACGGTATTGACGGGCCGCTACCATTGGCGGACCCGGTTGCAGAGCGGCGTGCTGGGCGGTTTTTCGCGGCCCCTGATTGCATCTGACCGGCTGACGGTCGCGGGTTTTCTACGTGGACACGGTTATAATACCGCTTGTGTCGGCAAATGGCACCTGGGCATGGACTGGCCACTGAAAAAGGGAGGAGTAGCCGATGACGGCGGCGATTTCGCCGGCGGTTACGAAGACGGCTGGAAGGTGGATTACGCCGGAAAGATTCAGAACGGGCCGACCGCGGTCGGATTCGACTATTTTTTCGGGATCAGCGCCTCCCTGGACATGCCGCCTTACGTGTACATTGAGAATGATCGTGCCACCGAGATTGCCACCGTGGAAAAAGCGTTTCACCGGAAAGGGCCGGCGGGGGAGAGCTTCGAAGCCGTGGACGTGCTGCCGCGCATCACGGAGAAGGCGGTGGCATACATCGGGAAACGGGCCGATGCGGCTCGCCAAGGGAACCCCTTTTTCCTGTATTTCCCGTTGAATGCGCCGCACACGCCGATCGTTCCTACTGCGGAATGGCAGGGAAAGAGCGAAATGAATAATTACGCTGACTTTGTCATGCAGGTCGACTGGACCGTGGGCCGGGTGCTCGAAGCGCTGGATCAGCATGGACTGGCGGAGGACACGCTGATAATCTTTACCACGGACAATGGGTGCTCTCCGCAGGGTCAATTCGAGGTGTTGGCGGAGTTCGGACATGATCCCAGTTATATTTACCGGGGTCACAAAGCGGATATTTTCGAAGGCGGCCACCGCGTGCCATTCGTGGTGCGGTGGCCGGGCGTGGTAAAACCCGGATCACGATCCTCGCAATTGATTTGTCAGGGGGACTTGATGGCGACTTGCGCGGAGATCGTGGGAGGGGAGCTTCCGGCGGGCGCGGGTGAAGACAGCGCGTCTTTTCTTCCCGCCCTGCTGGGTGAAGACACGGCACCGCTTCGAGAATCCCTGGTGCACCAATCGATTAACGGTTCCTTCGCAATCCGGAAAGGGAAGTGGAAACTCAATCTCTGCCCCGGTTCCGGCGGCTGGAGTGCGCCGCGGCCCGGGCGGCAGGATATGAGCGGGCTCCCGCCGGTGCAGCTTTACGATCTGGAATCGGACCCGGGGGAGGAGAAGAATTTGCAGGCGGAACATCCCGAGGTGGCGAAGGAGTTGAGATCTTTGCTGGCGCAAACCATTCGACGGGGTCGTTCCACGCCGGGCGGGGAGGGGAGCAACGATGTTGCGATTGAGATGGTGAAGCCGTTGCCGGCGCCCCGTGCCAAGGCCAAGGGGAAGAAGTAGCGCTGACGGGGGGACAGGTCCGAGGTGTTTCGGGTCCGAGGTGTTTCGGACAAGAGAAACACCGGTCCTGCGCGCTTTCCAGGCCCCCGGCTTTCTCAGGAATGAGAGGGGTGGAAAATTCAAGAGACCGGGGTGAGGGAGGGAGGCCAGAA
>JAHEJT010000014.1 GCA_024638765.1 Verrucomicrobiales bacterium | reverse complement strand
CCAAAGAATGTCGATAATTCACGCAGGCGAAAGTGGATCACGGTGATCTCGGCGTGTCTCTTGCTGCCCATCGCAATGCTCTCCCTGGTACTCGCTCCAGGATTCGTGGTGATGCTGGACGTGGTGACAGAGGCAAACCCCCAACGGGCGGAAGCGGATCTTGAAACTCTTAAAATATGCCTCGAACGATTTCGCGGCCAGGCAGGCTTTTACCCCACCACCACCCAGGGGTTATCTGCCCTGGTGACGAAACCCACTGCGGGCCCGGTCCCGCGACAATGGACCCCGAAAACCGCAACAAGCTCTCTCGATGACCCGTGGGGCCGGTCTTACCAATACCGGAATCCAGGCCAGAGGAATCCGGAGCGATACGACCTCTGGTCATTGGGGCCCGATGGGGAGGACACCACCAGTGACGACATTTGGCCATCGAGGTGATTCTGGCTTTCCCAACAACGGATCGCTGGCTCTGCCAGATGAAATTTTCGTGGGGCTAAATCGTAATGCTGGAAGAAGAAAGATTCGCTTTTCGCAGTGACGTCGATCTCACTTCCTTGTGCCTCGAGGGAGAGCGGATTCGACTTCGTTCCATTCACCCGCGTTATGCCCCCGCGATCTTCCAGGAATTTACCGAGGAGATCGCGCTCTTGATGCTGCCGAAGCCGGCCGACGACATTGAGGAAACCCTGATTTTCATCTCCACGTCCATTGAAGGAATGCAAGGGGGGTGGGACCTGGCTTTGGCCATCCTCGCACAAGAGAACGAGGAATTCCTGGGGTGCTGCGGCCTCCACGGAAGGGGTAATCCGCTGACACCCGAACTGGGCATTTGGTTAAAGAAATCAGCCCACGGAAACAAGTATGGCCGGGAAGCGATCGGCGTCCTCTGCGGATGGGCGCTGAAGAATCTCATCTTCGATTACCTCGTGTACCCGGCAGATCGGAAGAATGTGCCGAGCCGCAAGATTCCCGAATCCATGGGTGGCACCGTTTGTGAAGAAAGGAAAGCGCCGACGATGCGTGGCGGATTTCTTGATGAAGTCGTCTACCACCTGTCGAAGGATCAACTCGTGCATCACCAGGCCAGGGAGCGGCCCGCCCCCCCATGACCCGGTCGGGCGCGGTCCCGGCTCTGCGCTCCCGCCCGATCGCACTGCCCTTCGAGCGGCGGCTACCGAGTATCCAGCCCCGGGATCCTTTCTCTGGAGCAAGACCCCGCCTCGTGTTACCATGCCCTGCCCGTGCGCCGATTAATGCCCATACTCACCGCCTGTGCGCTGCTGATTGCGGTGTCCTGCGCTTCCAGCAAGAAGCCCAAGCCGATCTCTCCCACGGGAGATCTCACTCCCCAGGGCCGTGCGTTTTACCGGTCCATCAACCTGCGGGAATACATGATTCCCCGCGGGCGGAACGGGCGCTTCCCCGGCCGCGAAATGGAGCCTGAGTACATCACGGTCCACAGCACCGCCAATCCCGATGCCAGCGCCTGGAATCACGCGCTCGCGCTGCGCAACGGGAAACTGCGCTCCGGACCCGGACTCAACCGCACCGGTTTTCTCACCTGGCATTACACCGTCGATTACCGCGACGCTTTCCAGCATCTCCCCGTGACCGAACAAGGCGAGCACGCCGATTACTCCGGCAAAGGCAACCTCAGCTCCATCGGCCTCGAGATCTGTGAATTCCGCGACCCGCGCCTCATGGATGCTTCAGTGGATCGCGCCGCCCGGCTCACCGCCTGGCTCATGCACCTGCATGATATCAAATTGAAGCGCGTGGTGCCCCATCACCATTGGCCCCGGTGGCCGAACAACTGGCACAAGCCCTGCCCGCGCATCTTCATGACCAACGGCAAACCGGGGCAGAAATGGGACGCGTTTCTCGATCGCGTCAAATATTACCACCGCTTCCCCCAGGCGCCCGATAGGCCGCAGACACCGGAAATGGAGAAGGCCCTCGCCAGCACCGGACTCGAGGATGCGCCCGAGGTAATGGGCGCCGCTTGGAATCGCGATCGGGATTCCTGAATCCCAGGGTCCCGCGGCTCCCTTACTTGACCGCCTTCAAACGGATGCTCAAGTTGCTCTTCTGTCGCGCCGCGGCGTTGCGATGCAGCAGGTTGGTCTTGGAGGCGCGGTCCACCGCCGATGCAAAGAGACGGTAATTCTTCTCGGCCGCTTGCTTGTCGCCGCTCGTGATGGCGTCAATCACGTTCTTCCGGTAAGTCTTGATCTGCGATTTGACGGCACGATTCTGCGCAGTGCGGACTTCGGTCTGACGGGCGCGCTTGGCGGCGGAACGAATATTAGCCATGTCTTCTCAGTGGTTCGGTGAGTCCGGGACATCGGGAAATCCCGTGAAGCGCAAAACTAGCCGTGGCCGCTTCGATGTCAAGCCTCGGCGGACCGATTTCCCGGGGACGGTCAGCGGCAGGCGCAGGCCCCGCTCAACCGGCCTTGATCCGTTCCCGGCTGGGGCTGGCACTCGTCGCTCCGCCCGCAGTCATGGACCGCACGGAGATCGGGGTCACCCTGACCTCCGCACCCACGCCGACGCGCCGGTAGAGATCCAGCACATCCGTCGAACGCATGCGGATGCAGCCATAGCTCACCGGCAGGCCGATATTCCGCTCCTCCGGTGTGCCATGGATATAAATACAGCGCCGGTAAGCATTGGCGTTGCAGGGCTCCGTCCCTCGTAGCCAGAGAATCCGGGTGACAATGGGATCTCGACCGGGGGCGTTGGGACGCAGCACTTCCCCGGTAAATCGGCGGCTCTTGAAAACGGCCCCGGACGGCAGGCCCTGGCCGATCTTCTGGGCCACGATCATCTTGCCCGTGGGGGTCCGATAACTGCCCCGCTGATCGCCGAGCCCGTACTTGGAAGTCGAAACGGGGTAGGCCCGGACGCGCATTCCGTCCTCGTAAAGGGTCAAGGTCTGATCCGACGCACTGACCACCATCTGCTGGGTACCCGCCGGCCGCGTCGTCGACGCGCAGTTCGACAGTAAAACCATGCTGGCCAAAATCAGTCCAATCCGAAGCACGCGCATTGTTTTTACGCTTCTTGCGTAAGATGCTGCGGCCACCGCCTCAGGCTGGGCTTTCAATACCCGCGCCTGTCCGGTGCCGCTTGCCTGGAAATCCCCAGTACGGACTGGAATTCGCAAACTAAGAGGAGGGGAAACCGTGGCATTTCTGTCAAAACAAGAGAAATGCATTCAATCCACTAAATTCAGAATCTATGGTTATGCAAGCGAGAAATAGCCAAAAATTTCGATACTTATGAAATTTAGGAAAGTAGAAAGGGTTCGGCTCCCCCCCGCTTCCCGCGGCCAAGTCCGTATCCCTGCGCTCCAGCCCCCGATTTACCCTTCCTCCGGCGCGGCCGACACCGTCCCCCGCGCGCTGCTCCACGGCCACGATGCGCCCCTGCCCCCGCCACCGCGTCGTGCCCTCCGCGGGACGCGCCGGATCCCCGCCCAGGTTCCCAGCGCCACCGCGAGAAAGCCCCCGGCGAAGAGCGCCAGAAAAGGGAGAGCCAGCCAATGGGCATTCGCAGCTGATTCCCAAGTCAGGAAGAGGAAGTATCCCGCCAGGGCAGACTCCAGGACCGGATTGAGGAAGCCGCGAGCCGGCATGCGGGGTGATTCCAGCTGACTGGGCGGCGCCCCCTCTCCTGAAGTTGCGCGCTCGAAGCCGTACTTGGGCGTCCGCACGAACCCGGAGCGCACCCTGCAGAGCGCCTCCACGACGGCACGCGCATTGTTAACAGCCATTCCCACTCCCAGCGCAAGCAACAACGGCAGATAACACAGCTCACGCCAGCGCCGCCCGCGACCCGACACCCGCAGGGCATACCAGTAGAAGCTCCCCACTGAAAGTGTGGCGGCCCCGATCACGGGGACCGTGAGCAGGTTTCCGAGCTCTGCGCTTCCCGAGGCGCCGCTGCGTGCGGGATAGAGCAAGACGCAGAGCGCCGCCAGGAGGAGATAGGAAAAATTAGCGGCGAGATGGGCGGTGGCCTCGAGCTTGATTTTCAGTGGACTCCGGCTCATCCAAATGGGCACCAAGAGTTTTCGGCAGCTCTGCACCGACCCCTTGGTCCAACGATGCTGCTGGGTCTTGAAGGCTCCAATATCGGGAGGAATCTCCGCATCCGTGACCACGTCGCGGAGGTAAACGAACTTCCAGCCATTGAGCTGGGCGCGGTAACTCAAATCGAGATCCTCAGTCAGGGTATCGGCCTCCCAACCCCCCGCGTCGATCACCGCCCGTTTCCGCCACATCCCCGCAGTGCCGTTGAAGTTGAAAAAACAACCGCTCCCATGGCGCGCCGCGTGCTCCAGGAGAAAATGGCCGTCCAGGAAGATGGCCTGCAGCCGGGTGAGCAGAGAATAATTCCGGTTGAGATGCCCCCAGCGCGTCTGGACCATGCCGACACCGGCGTCCGTGAAATAATGGATCACCTCCTGGAGCAGCCCGGGCGCGGGAACAAAGTCGGCGTCGAGGATGAATATATATTCCCCGCGCGCCGACGCCATTCCAGCCTGCAGGGCCCCGGCTTTGAAACCCTCGCGATGTGCGCGCTGCCGCAACTCAACCTCGAATCCCCGCGCGTGCAGACGCCGCGCTTCGCTTTCGCAAATTTCAACGGTTTCATCGGTGGAATCGTCGAGAATCTGGATTTGGAGAAGATGTCGCGGGTAATCCAGTCGGGCCACCGCCCGCAGCAACCGCCGAATTACCAACCGCTCATTAAATACCGGTAACTGAACGGTAACCGCCGGGAGCACATCAAAGCGGGAGTGCGGGACGGGCTTCTTCCCGGCATAACGCGCCACTCGGTAAAGCGTGACCAGCCGGTGCAGGCCGAAGGCCGAAAGGCCGAGCACCACCAGCAGATAGGCGGAAAGCCAAAGTGTTCCAAGAGCCGTCATCGGGCAAACAATCTCCACGTAGGGGACGTCCTGTCAACGCGTTGCCCGTCCAGTGGCGTCTCCCCTCTCCAAGGGGTGCGGACATATTGGCGAACCGAGCGGCGGGCGTCCATTCTTTGAATGTCCAGGCGCCGTGAGCGGCGTTGGTTTTCCCCAATAAAACGAAGGGAAAAGGCGACCGACGAAGAACGGGATGCGTCCAAACCGATCTCGCCGCTGGCGACGCTGATTCCATGCCACTTCATCTTCAATCCCTCCAGCCCGGGAATTCGCCCACTCTCCCCTGGAGGGCCCAGCCTCGGTATTTATTACAACTATCTTCTAGAAATTAGTCGTCTTGGAAGGCATATTGACCCCCGGCATCGACGGTGGATCCGCCGCGAGGCCAGGGGGAGGAATTCAGTTCAAATCGATGCCAGGCTCCATTCGCAAACCAGCGCTCTTCGTCCTTCTCGGCATCCTTCTTCCGTGGGCGCCCGCCACCGCGCAGCAGCAGTTGCCCCGCATCCCCGATGACCTCATTCAGGATGATCACGTCCGCGAGGAATTCGGTATCAATGCGTTGACGACGCCCTCGATCAGGAAGCTTTTCGCCGAACTGGATAAACTCGGGAAACTTCCCTACGAGGAACTCAAGCGCGACGCCCCCAACGCGCCGCCCCGCGATCGCACCAAGCTCGCGCTCGGCCTCGGGGGTCTCATTGCGGACGGATTCCTCGTCGTCCAAGCTGAAAAACTTAAAGACCTCGAGAACATTGGCCGCGCCGTCCTCAAGTATGCCACTGTCCTCGGCGCCGGCACACGCGTCACCAGCCACGTCAAGAGCGTGCTTGAACACGGCACTGTCGGAGAGTGGGACCAACTCAAGGATGAACTGGCCGCCACCCAGGCGGATGTCGAAGCAGAAATGGTGCAACTTCGCGATGTCGACGCCGTCCACCTCATCAGCCTCGGCGGCTGGCTGCGCGCGTTTGAGATCGCCTGCCTCACTTCACTGAGACCCTTCGACATCGAAAAGGCCAGCACGCTCCGCCGCGTGGACATCGCGGAATACTTTCTCGCCGAACTCGGCACCCTGGAACCACGGATCCGGGAACTCGATCATATCCAGGAACTTTCTATCGGTGTCGCCGAGTTACGCGACCTCATCGCCATCTCAACCGGTGACTTCACCCAGGAACAGGTTGAAGCGATGCATAGCACCGTGGCTCGACTGGTCCAACTCTCCGAAGGAAGAGACGTCGCCAAGACCGCCGCCGTCTCGGCCACCGCGCCCGGATCCTGAAGCACCCGGATTCCACGGGTGGACCGCGCTCCCGCTATTCAAGAAAGAGTTTCCCCGCCCGGCGACGCGCGAACCGGTCCCCGGGCAGGTTTACCTTGGCCGCGCCTCGCGCCGTGTCGAGGAGACCCCGCACCGATTCGATCTCACGAAATCCCACGTTGCGCACCCCCTGCGCGCGAAGCCACTTCCGGATCCAGCGGCGCTGCACCGCGGGATGCTGCACCCTAAGCCGTTGCAGAGAAATCTCCGGTTCATTCACCGGGGATTTCTCCAGCAGCCCGCGGAAAAAGGCGTTTTCGCCGGCCGCCACCTCTCCCAGGCGCCATACCGCTCCGCGCACATCCCGGCCGAAAATCCCGGCGAGACGGGGAATTAACTCCTGTCGCACCCGATTGCGAAGGAAGCGCCGCTCCTGGTTCGATAAATCTTCGCGGTAATCCAGCCCCTCCGCCTCCACATAGGCATCGATGTCTTCCCGCCACCACCCTAACAGAGGTCTGATTAATTCCAGTTTCCTGCGTCCGACGCGCTGCACGCCGGACTCACGCATTCCCTCGAGGCCCTCGATTCCGGCCCCACGAAACAATTTCATCAACACTGTCTCCACCTGGTCGTCGGCGTGATGCGCCAGCAGCACGCGGGGACAGCGGTATTTGCCGGCCGTCTCCGCAAAAAACTCCAACCGGGCACGTCGCGCCGTGTTCTCCAGCGAATCTTTTTCTCTGCGCGCCATCGCTTGGACATTCACTTTACCGACCTCGACGGAAAGCCCGTATTCTTTGCCGAGGCGCCGCACAAAGGCGGCGTCCTGTCCCGAGGCCCGCCCCCGCAGACCGTGGTTCAGATGGCATAATACCAGGTTGCCGTATCCCGCGTCCGTCAGCAGGCTGAGAAGGGCGACCGAATCTCTCCCCCCGGAAATCCCCACCAGATAGCGCTGCCGCGCCGAATACCGTTCTGTGAATTCCTCGAGCATTTCTGGAAACACGCCGCTTAGCACGACTCTATGGAGTGCGCCGGCTTGACGGCGCTTTGGATGCGCAACGCCTGACGCGTCGGCCATTGTATGTCAGTAATTTCCTCAGCCCCAGCTCGCTATCCAAAGCGGTGTCGAGCCACCGCACTCCAAAAAACACCCGGCACGCGGGCGCCGATGGACTGTAGATTATCCACCGCGGATGAAGTCACCCGATTTTGTCCGCCCCGAAGTGCCCGCGCAAAGTCTCCGGAATCGCCACCGAACCATCGGGCTGTTGATAAGTCTCTAACAAGGCCACGAAAAGCCGCGGCAATGCCGTACCCGACCCGTTCAAAGTATGACAAAACACGTTCTTGCCGTCCGCATCCTTGAAACGCAAGCCCATGCGCCGTGCCTGGTAATCCACAAAATTACTGCAGCTGGAAACTTCCAGGTACTGCCCCTGCCCTGGCGCCCACACCTCGATATCATATGTCTTCGTCGAGTTGGCCCCCAGGTCTCCCGCGCACAGCTCAATCACCCGATAATGCAGCCCCAGCTTCTGTAAGATCTTCTCTGCTTCGGCCGTCAGCGTCTCCAGTTGCGCGAACGATTCGTCCGGATGCACGATGTTGACGATCTCGACCTTGTCGAACTGGTGCATCCGGATAATCCCGCGCGTATCACGGCCCGCCGCCCCCGCTTCGGTCCGGAAACAGGGAGTGTAGGCCGCCACCTTTATCGGAAACTGCTCCGCTTTGACGATCATTTCCCGGTAAAGATTCGTCAGCGGGACTTCCGCGGTCGGCGCCAGGTACATTTCACCGTCCAAAACTCCATACGCTTCTTCCTCAAATTTCGGCAACTGCCCGGTCCCGATCATGCACTCCCGCTGAATAATAAACGGTGGGCTGACCTCTTCGTAACCATGCTCCCCCACGTGCGTATCCAGCATGAACTGGATCAAGGCCCGCTCCAGCTTCGCCCCCTGCCCCCTAAAAACGACAAACCCGCTTCCGCTGATCTTGGTGGCCGCCTCGAAATCGAGCAGTCCCAGGTCACCCGCGATGGCCACGTGATCCCGCGCTTCCCCATCGAGCGCCGGCTTCTCCCCCCAGCAACGCACTTCGGGGTTGGCAGTCTCGTCCGCCCCGGCCGGGCACTTCGCGTGCGGCAGATTTGGAATGCTCAATAGGAGATCGCGCTGCTTTTGGTCCGCTTCCTCCACCTGCCGGCCAATTGCGCTGATTTGCGCGCCGATCTCGCGCACCTGCGCCTCGATCTCGGTGGTGTCTTCCCCTTTGCCCTTGAGTGCGCCAATCTCCTTGCTGATCCGTTTGCGATCGCCCTGGAGCTTTTGTTTTTCGGTCTCGGCTGCGCGCCGCACCTCGTCGCAGCGCAACAACTCGTCGACCTGACCGAAAGCATCCCCTCCCCGGGTCTTGAGTTGCGCTTTGACCCCTTCCGGATCTTCACGAACGGCGCGAATGTCGAGCATGCCGAAAACAGTAGCCGAGGCCCGACAAATGAAAAGCGGATTTGTCCCGCCTCAGTCTCAGGTCTCCAGTCTCCTGGCCCTAGAGAAACGGCATCAAGGGCAGCGGAGTCAGTAGGACCACATCAGCCAGCGTCCGCAAGGCGGAACGCGAGAGCGCCCGCTCGCGCCGATGCAGGAACCAGAGACCTGCCGCGCTGACCGCGACGCACTGATAAATCGCAGACTCCGCGACTCCCCATCGCCACAAACTCAACACCAGGCCCGCGACCATGAGCAGGACGAGTGCAGCGGCATACGATGCGTCCAAGGGCCCCCGCCCTTCCCTCCCGACCCCGCGGGTCACCGCCGCGGGATCCTGACGCCGGTCCGCTTCCCATTCCCATGCCGCAATCCCCACGCAATTGAGCGCGCACAACGCGCCGAACAGAAGAGGTGCCACCCTGATGGTTTCGGCGACTCCCAGAAACCCCTCCTTGAGCACCCCGCCCCAGCCGGACAATTCCAGCCCTCCGAGGGTGCTGCTGTAAAAAGTCGGCGCCAACGCCGTCCCCAATCCGAAAAGGATTCCGCAGAACATCTCCTTGGGCACGGGCGCCACCCGGAAGCGCCGCGCCAGGCCAACGTAAACAAAATACACGATCACCAGCATCCCCAGGAAAATGCCCCGCGCGACCAGGGCCATCGGCAGCCGGCTCAAGACCGCGAATAAGACCCCCGTTCCCACGCAGAACCACACCGTCAGGAGAATCTTCCAATTCCTGCGCGCGAAACGGTGACGCGGCGTCCACGGCCCTTCGGAATCCATCCGGACGCCATCGAGAATCCGGTCCGCCACGTAAATCATCCAGACCGCCCCCCCGAGAATCCAGTGGATCACCCCCGGGATTTCCACCCCGTAAGCCTTCCCGAAAAGCCACTGCCAAACCACCGCCACCACGGGCGCATCGAGACTCAACAGGTTCGGAAAGAGCCAAAGGGGATCTTTTCCAGCGGCGCTTTCTTTGCCCGCGCCTCGTGTCTCATGATTCTGCGCGCCCACCGGCTATCTCTTCCTCCCCTCTCTCATCATTTATTCGCCGGCCCCCTCCTGCCCCTCTCGCGCCGGGATCAGTGGGCCAGGCTGGGCTCCGCTTTCTGCCCCTTCACGAAAGGCGGCACAGGACAACCTATCGTGTCCGCGATGGCGCGCAACAACTCGGCTTCGTCGCTCTCGATAACACCGTCGGCCATCACGGTTTTTCCGCAGGCATAGAGCAACCGCTTTTTGATCAGCGGTGTCGCCCGGTCAAAACGGTCAAGCGCGGTCTCGATCAATTCCAAGCTGGCCTCGCCCGCGTCTCTCAACTCGAGATTGGACTCTTGGCGAAGGGAGCTTTCGATTTCGGCCGCGCCTTGATCAAAGGCGTGCTGCGCTTCGCCCGCCTCTCCCGAGTGCCCCAGCAGGGCCAGAGTAGAGAGAAGAATGCTTACTTCGTCCTGCAAGCCATCGAGGTGACGGTATTGAATGCGCGGAGGCGGCACCCTCAGAAAATAACGGTCCAAGTGGCGCTGCACAATCCTCTGCAGCGTAAACTCGAAGAGGTTGATCTGGCGGTCGCTCTCTATCATTCGCCTCATGATTCCAAGAAAGCGCTCGTATTCACCGCGCGGCAATCGGCGCAGCGTCGGGATCGCCATGTCGATCAAGGCCAGCTTACGCGAAGAATGCAGATCTCCCATCTCGTGATGCAACCGCAAGGTCTCTCCGTATGTCACAAAATCGGTTGCCTGCTCCAGGTATTCGAGTTCGTGCGCCCGTAAATCGTCGTCTTGTGCCAGGAGCAGCGCAAAGATGAGCGCCTGGGCGCCGGATTGGTGGTGCACCGCCTCGATCCACTGCTCCGGAAACTCCTGGTGAATGAGGCGGCCTTCCGCAACTTGCTCCCCGCTCAACCGCCCCATCCCATCGAGCGCCTCCGCAGCCGCCAGGCCGGCCACGGCCCGGTGATGTGGAATCGGCGGGATCCCGCCCCGGGGAGGTTCCACTTCTCCGACTCCCTCCGGCGCCCGCCAACCCGCCGAGATCTTCGGCATCTCCACTTTCGGATACTTGCCGTCCCAATACCGGTCGATCTTGCGGATCCTTTCGTCCAGAGGGGGATGAGTCGCGAACATGGACGTCAGTCCTCCCCGCAAACCGTTCGCAAAAAACATGTGACTCGCCTCCGCCGCGCGCGGGGAGCGCAATCGCGAACCGTAGCTCAAGCCCCCGATCTTTTTCAGCGCGCCGCCGATGCTGTCCGGATTGCGCGTGAACTGCACGGCCGAGGCGTCCGCGAGGAACTCTCTCTGGCGCGAGACCGCCGCTTGAATCAACTTTCCGAAGAGCACCCCAATCGACCCGATGATCCACAGGGCGAGTCCCAGGAACAGGATCGGGGCGCCGTTCTTTCGTCCCTCTGCGCCCACCCGCAGGAGGACCCGGCCCATGATCGCGATCACCAGGATTCCAAACACCAGTCCCAGCAGTCGCAGGTTCAATCGCATGTCGCCGTTGAGGATGTGACTGAACTCGTGCGCGATGACACCCTGCAATTCATCCCGGTTCAGCAGCTTCATGCAGCCGCGGGTCACCCCGATGACCGCGTCGCTCGGCGTACGGCCCGCTGCGAAGGCGTTGATGGAATCCTCGTTCTCAAGCAGGTAAACCTCCGGCACCGGCACGCCGGAGGCGATCGCCATTTCTTCCACCACGTTGAGCAGTTTCTTTTCGTCGAAATCGCGCGAGTGCGGATCCAACCGCCGGCCGCCAAGATCCTTGGCCACCACCGAACCCCCGGCGCTGAGCTGCATGGTCTTGTATCCGCTCCCCAGGAAGATGATGGACGCGGTGATTCCCGCGGTGCCCAGGAACAGCTCCGGGCGCCACCATTTCCACTCGGTGAGCTGGCGGCCGTAGCTGCTGCCGTGCGTCCTTGCCTCTGCGCTGAACCACCCGTTGAATGTCAACACCACCAGGTAAACCGAGGCGATCACCCCGGCGACCGCCAGCAGAAAATATCCCAGCAGCCCCCGAGTGCGGCGGTGGGCCCGCTCCTGCTGCTCGAAGAAGTCCATATCGAAGTTTCAAGCGTTCAATTTCAAGTTTGAAGCCCTTTCGGGGAGCCCTTCGTAGACTTCAAACTTGAAACTTGGAACTATCGAGTCAGTCAAAATCCACCTTGACGGGCTCTTTCTCCCCTTCATCGGACACTTCAAACAGCGTCGCAGGCACGAAATTGAACATCCCGGCTATGATGCTGGAAGGGAACATTTCCCGCTTGTTGTTGTAATGCATCACTGCGTCATTGTAAGCCTGACGCGCGAAAGAGATCTTGTTTTCCGTGGAGGTCAATTCCTCGGTCAACTGCATCATGTTCTGGTTGGCCTTGAGATCGGGGTAGGCCTCCGACAACGCGAAGAGCCGTCCCAGCATTCCACCCAGCCCTGCTTCCGCCGACATCAATTCCTTCATGGAAGAGGCATCGCCCGGAGCGGCGGCCGCTTTTTCGCGCGCGGAAACCGCGGAGTTGCGCGCCTTGATGACGGCCTCCAAGGTCTCCCGCTCGTGCGCGAGATATTTCTTGGCGACCTCCACCAGGTTCGGGATCAGGTCGTAGCGGCGCTTCAACTGCACATCGATCTGTGCAAAGGCGTTCTTATACCGGTTGCGGAAGCCGACGAGGCCGTTGTACATGCCCACCACCCAGATCACCAGCAGCAGCGGGATGCCGATTAAAACGATCAATACAATAAGAAAACCTGACATAACTCCATTCCTTTCTTTCTCTGAACTTGGTAATGCGCTATTTAAGCGCATAACATAAAGCCACAGATTTGAAGGATTTTACATTATAAAACGGGGTGACCTTTGTAACGGCCACCTCCCCTTCGCATGGTAACCCTGAAAACAGCCAACGATTTCGACAGCCGCCTGCAGGAGGCCGGGGTTTCCCTGCGGCGCGTCCGCCCGCAAATCCTCCAGCTCAACCTCGGGAAACTCTGCAACCTCACTTGCGTCCACTGTCACGTGAATGCCGGTCCCAAACGCAAGGAAATCATCACCGGCGAGACCGTAGACCGAATCCTGGCGTGGTTCGAGAAAACCGATATTCCCACCCTGGACCTTACTGGCGGCACTCCGGAGATGGTCCCCGACTTCCGGCGGATCGTGGAGACCGTCCGCTCCTGGGAACAGCCCCGCCAAGTCATGGACCGCCTCAATGCGACCATCATCAATGAACCCGGGTATGAGTGGGTGGCGGAGTTCCTGGCCCAAAACAAAATCGAGATCATCGCTTCGATGCCCTGTTACGAGCCGGCAAACGTCAACGCCCAGCGCGGCGAAGGCGTCTTTGACTCCAGCATCGACGCCTTTCAGAAACTCAACGCGCTCGGATACGGTGCCGATCCCGATCTGCAACTGCAGTTCGTCTACAATCCCAACGGCGCTTTTCTTCCGCCGGATCAGGCCCACTTGGAAGCTGATTACAAGCGGGAGATGAAAGAACACTTCGACATCGTCTTCAATCATCTCTACTGCATCACCAATATGCCGATCGCGCGTTTCGCCTTCTATTTGAAACGCGAAAACCTCCTCGCCGACTATATGGCGACTCTGGTGGAAGCTTTCAACGCGGGGACCGTGGAGGGCCTCATGTGCCGCGACACCATCAACGTCAGTTGGGAAGGCGCCGTTTTCGATTGCGACTTCAATCAGATGCTCAACCTGGCCGCGCGCGACCCCGGTACCGGGCGAGCGATTCAGCTCTGGGACCTCGAGCCCGAGTCTTTCATGGACGCGCCTATCGCCACCGGCGAGCACTGCTTCGGGTGCACCGCCGGGTCCGGCTCCTCCTGCGGCGGGGCTCTGGCGTAGAGGCGGCGAAGGGATTGCCGGAGGAGTGATTGATACCCCCGGACTGGAGACGCTGGACAACGTGGGCCGGGCATCTATCCTTTTCGCGCGGGCCGCGTTCCTATGGATCCTGAAGGCGAAATCGAGTCGGATCCGGGCGGGCGCTACTGCGGCATCCCAGAGGTCCTCTGTCCTTCCTGCGTCAAAAGCATCCCCGAGGACGCGGTGTTCTGCATCCATTGCCGCGCCCCTGTGAATTTCATCGCTGGCAGCGTCCCTTACTACCAAGTCTTCGCGCAAGGCTACATCTGGCGCAAGGCGGCGGAGTCCCCGCAGCGTTTAATCGTGGTCATCGGAATATGGGCCATCTTTCTTCCTCCGCTCATCGGCATGATCGCTAGTGCGATGGCGATGCCCTCGCCGGCGTCCGGGGACGGCGGGCGGTTGGAATGGGGCATTGGGGGTTTCTGGCTGGTGTCTTACGCCGCGCTCTGTGCCGCCATCATCTGGAGGACCACCCGCAATTACCTGCGTCCTGGCGACACGATCCGGGAATAGGCCGCGGCACGCAAAAGACCCACCAGCGGAAAATGAATTCCCGCCGATGGGTCTCTTCCTCGGGCAATCACACACTGCGTGATTACCCACTCTTTGAGTTCCTTCCCTAAGAAGAATAAAATGGGGAATGGGAGCTCGCCACACTCTCCTCCCCTTTTACTGACATTAGGCGCGCAGCTTCTTCCGTCGCTGGCTGCCAGTTACCCGACGCTATTCTCTCCGTTGAAGCTATTTGAAGGCTTGGAAAGTCTTCGGCCTCATAGCAGGGCCGGCCAGCGGGCTGTTACACCCGGATGACTTATTGAGTGAGGCTTCTTCGCCCGGTTGGCTGGGCACTTGCTGGTGCTTTCGCTCCGGACAAGGTGAAGACATGCCTGCAATGATTCGCACGTCTCACCTGTAATGCAGGGTCGGCCTCCGCTAATCGCGAAGCGTTGGCCCTACACGACGGGTCTTGCCTCTTACCTCTCAAGTTACTTTTCCATCACAGACGGGCGAGCCTGTTTTCAGTCCGCCCTTCTAGGGAGATTGCGCGTCCCGGCCAGCCTCAGGCGCTTGGCCAATTGCGCATCCCCGAGTTATGAACGCCCCTTTTCGCGTTCCGTTTGCGAAACGGAACCTTTTGGCGAAGCTCTCCTCTTCAGGTGCCCCGCCGGGTATCGCATTTCTTGCAACGCCCATACTCACTGGCTCACAGTAGTAACTGTCGACCGTTCCCGATCACTGTGTTGACCTTCCCAACCAAAACCCAGTTGAGAAAATCTGACTCGGCTCGCGGCTGGTTTCTCTATCGGAAAGCCGCTCCCCTCTCGGGATCACGCTTCCGCCCGCTTGCCGCCTGACTCCCAATCGCAAAACCGGTTGAGTGCGACCTCAATCCGGGGGAGCCGGTGAAATATGCCTCGCAGCAGTTGCCGAACAACTGAACCCCGAGGGGTCGGGATCGCCAGTCAATCCCGACCTTTCCCCGGACTTGCATCCGGGGCCATCCCGGGGAGGACGTCACGTTAATGGTGCCCTCCCTATTCTTTCAAAGAACCGCGGGCAAGCATGCAGGGCAACCCCAGCGCCGTCAACAAAAAACTTGCATAAATTGTTGACCGTGAACAAGTTGTGAATATCCTGTGGACAGGATTCGGGAGTCGCTGAACCTCAATTAGTTAATGGGGGGAAGGTTGTTCACAGGCCCCGCCCGCGTCCCTCTGCCACCGCAGTTCGACACCGATTCGACCCCATTTTCGACCCCGCCAACCGCAACCGGCCGCTCTTCGCGCCCCTCCCCTCATTCTTCGCGCCGGCCCATGCCCCTATCCTAACATGTGCCCGCAAAGGCAGCGCGAGCCTTCGGAGTGCGCCGGCCCGGACGTGCGCCCCACGTTGCCGCGTGCGAGTCGCGTTCCGCGTCTCAACGCGGTCACGCGATGGGGCAACGTCCCTGCTCACGTGGACGGCGCTTTGGATGGTCCTGCCCCATGCCAGAAACTTCTTCCATCACGGAATCAACAGCGATCTGATCACTCCAGATCCATGGCGGCGTCAAGCCGCCGCACTCCAAATATTTTCCCGGACTCCGGTCGTGCCGCACGGACACGAAACTTTTTCAACGAACTCGGCACAGTGAATATTATTTCGTATGCACGTCACGCTTTTCTATTCCTTCAACCGAATCCGCAACTCCCCGCGCCGCACGTCGATCTCCTCAATTCCCGCCGCGATTGCGCCCAGAAACGGATGCTCCCCATGGTATTGATCCACCAGGTTGGTCCCCTTGAGCCCGCCCAGCCACTGGTTCGGCAAGGGCACACCCCCCACCGTGACGTCTTTCACAATGATAGCCACTCCGCCCTCAGGCTGCATGTATGCAGACACGGCAACTTTCCCCCGCAACGTCTTTCCTCCAAAAAAGGGCACGTCATCTTCCATCGGAATGTTGGCCTCGGCCCCGATGCCCCCATCGTAAAACCGGATCTTGATACGCTCCGCAAGATTGGTGCGGTGATGCAGGATGGCGTTGATTTCCTTTTCGGTAATGCTGAGCGTGCGCCGCTCCCGGCTCGCCGCCTCGAGGCGCACTTCCTCTTCCGGACTCGGCTCCACGGACCGTATTCCCCCGTCTTCGATACTCCCCCCCGCCGGCCGGCTGGACAAGGTTCCCGGTTCGAGCACCTCTATTTTCTCGTCGAGCACTTTCTGCTCGGGCGCGCTCAATTCCACCGGTGTAAACGGTTTGGCATGAAAATTCCGTTTGTACCACCAGGCGGTGACCGCAGCCGTCATCAGGACCAGCAAGAGCAACACGAGGGCTGCGACCGCGGCGTAGAAGCCGCACCCTCTTTTCTTCAGGGATGCGGCGACCTGATCCTCCATTGCTCCCGGGGATGCGGAAGGAATTCGCGGGGTGCCATCGCCGCCCGGCGCGGAATCGGGTGGGGAAGATGAGTCTTGGGACATGGTCGCGGTTTCTGGGTGAAAAAATCTTGCAGGGCGGCCCGGGGGTTAGACGGATCACGAGCGGCGATATTTTGCAATTTCTTCGCGGATTCGGTCGATTCGCCTCGCAGAACTCGGATGCGTGCTCATGAACTCGGGCGGATTATTCCCTCCGGAGGCCTCCGCGAGCACTTCCATGACGCGGACCAGGCCCTCGAGCCGATACCCTGCCTTGGCCATAAAACGCACTCCCAACTTGTCGGACTCCAACTCGTCGTCGCGGCCGTACTTGGTATTGAGCAATTGTCCGACCACCCTGGCTACTTGGGCATTGCCTCCGTAGGAGGACCCGGATGCCGCTGAGATCACCGCCGATGTCAGTCCGTTGGTCAGCTTGGATTTCGCCATCTGCTCGGCCGAATGCCTGCCCACGACGTGTCCGATCTCATGACCCAGCACTCCCGCGACTTCGTCCTCGCTCTCGAGCAATTTATATAAGCCCATCGTGATGAAAACCTGGCCCCCCGGCAAAGCGAAGGCATTTACGGTCGTCGGATCGGCCAGCAGATGGAAATCGAACTGGTAAGACGTTTCTCCGGCAGCGGTGGCGCCGACCAGCTTCTGTCCGATCTCGTCGACGGTCGCTTGCAGTTGTGCGTCGGGATGCAGTCCTCCGTGCTGCTGGGCCATGCTTGGAGCGGCCTGCAATCCAAGCGCGATTTCTTCATCCACGCTGAGGCCGACTCTCTGCGTCTCTCCGGTGATCTCGTTGTATTCCTTCCGAGTGCCCGCGTAATAGCTGGCGAGGGTCATCACCACCAGGAACAAGGCCAGGATCAGGCGCATCTTGATGGCGCCGCCCCGCGACCGTCGCCCGTACCCGGCGCTGCGGCCACGGCGAAAACTGACGGGACTTGGCGACATGGTGAGGGAAGGATCGGGGGACCGACACCGGGAAGCCCGGTTCAATCCGACGTTAAAGGGGCCTGCAACGCGGTGCAACTGGAACCGCAGGAAAAGCCACGGCCCCGGCGGGCCCCGATTCCCCCCCTTGCCCAGCGAATCAACGAGGATAAAGCATTGCACCTGTTCCGCGATTCTTCTCTCATCCTTTCATGAATTGGCGCAGGAGAACGTTCATCCCGGCACTCGCCATATCCCTCCCGGACGCGTCGCCCGTCTTCGCGGTCTCTTGCGCCCTGCTCCTGTCTCCGGTTTCCGCGCGCACCGACGGCCCCCCACCGCTGCCCAGGGAATTCCGCGCCGCGTGGATCGCGTCCGTCCATAACATCGACTGGCCTTCAAAGCCTGGCCTGCCGGCCTCTCAACAGCAGCGCGAACTGAGGCGCCTCTTTGACACCGCCCGCCGCCTCAACCTCAATGCCGTGATTCTCCAGGTGCGCCCCGCGTGCGACGCACTTTACCCTTCCTCTCTCGAACCCTGGTCTTATTACCTCACCGGAAAAATGGGACGGGGGCCGGCGCCTTCTTACGATCCCCTGGAGTTCGCTGTCGCGGAAGCCCATGCGCGCGGCCTCGAACTCCACGCCTGGTTCAATCCGTTCCGTGCGCTCGCTTCCTCCAACGTAAGCGTGCACCCCAGTCACGTCAGCAAGACCCATCCCTCCGCCGTCCGGAAATATGGAAGTTATCTCTGGCTCGATCCGACCCTCGATTTCTCCCGAAAACACGCTGTCGCCGTCGTCACCGACGTCGTCCGCCGCTACGACGTCGATGGGGTCCACATCGATGACTATTTCTTTCCTTATCCCCGAAAATCCGGCGGACGCACGGTCCCCTTTGATGATAACGCCTCCTGGAACGCTTACCGGGCCGGCGGAGGCAAGCTGAAGCGCGAGGACTGGCGGCGATCCCACATCGATGGATTTGTGCAGCAGCTCTATCAATCCATTAAGACGACGAAACCCTGGGTGAAGTTCGGCGTCAGCCCGTTCGGCATCTGGCGGCCCGGATATCCGCGCGGGATCGAAGCACAGCTCGATTCTTATGATCACCTCTTCGCCGATTCCCGCACCTGGCTGAAGCGGGGATGGCTGGATTATCTTTCTCCTCAACTCTACTGGCGCATCGATGACAAACCCCACAGTTTTACTCGTCTCTTCCACTGGTGGAGCAGTGAAAATGACCGTAAACGCCATCTCTGGCCCGGCATTTCCACCAGCCGCCTCGGCGGACGCGAGGATCCCGGCCGTCCCCCCCTCGAAATCCTGCGGCAGATCCAAGTCAGCCGCGACGGGAAGTTTCCTGCCGGCCATGTCCACTGGAGCATCTCCGCGCTGCAAGATAATCTCAAGGGCATCGGCCCCTTCCTGCGCGAGGGCGCTTACTCCAGTCCCGCCCTCGTGCCGGCATGCCCCTGGCTCTCGAAAGCCAAGCCCAAGGCGCCGAATGTCTCCCTCAAGGGATCCACTCTGCTCTGGGAGCCCGCCCCGCGAAACATCGCCGCCTGGCGAGTCATCACGATACGTGCCCCTCACCCGAATGACTCCGGCGGAAAACACCAGTGGTTCCCGCTCGCTGTCCTCCCCGCAAACAATGGACGCCACACTCTCGAGGACGCTACTCGTGCCAAGGCCTCGGCTATCGGCGTCACTTCAGTCGACCGTTACGGGAATGAAAGTTCCCCCACCGTTATCCAGCTCCAGCCCTGAGGTCCGTGCGGGCCCGCGCCGCACGCGCACGTCGTCGCCGTCTCCGGAAGGACCCGCCCGCCGCGCTCGATTCACATGGCCGCTTCTTCGAGCTCGTCTTCGAATCCGTAAAAGTCGGCTTCTTCCGGCATCACGCCGTCGCGAATCAACTGCCGTGTCCGCTTCTGACCCCTTTCGGTGGTCGGCCCGTTCACGCGCTTGCTGACGTAATCCACCACGTATGGCATCGCCGTCGCGGCCCCGAGCGCAAAAAGCGCCAATGCAGCCGATCCTCGGGTTTTTTTGCCAATCCTGTCCCCGAGAAGGATCCCGACGGCACAGCCCATGGCCGCGGGTGCCACCGACAAGGCGCAGCCCAGTAAGGCCGCATCCTGCGCTGGAAGTTTCTGATTCGACATAATCTCTTAATTATATCAGAAATTCCACGAAATAAAATTAGTTTAAGATTTTTCCGGGACCAAACCCAGGCCTCCCGGACGGGCCTCGGCCCTCTTTCCTCCGCCCTTTTCCCAATGACTACACCCGATCAAACATACGCCCTCATTCTCGCCGGCGGCAGCGGCGAACGGTTCTGGCCCTTAAGCCGCAACACCCGCCCGAAACAACTTTTAAAATTATTCGGCGACGACACCCTCCTCGATCGGACCCTCCACCGGCTCGAGGGTCTCGTCCCCCCCGAAAACATTCTCATCCTCACCAACCGGCAGCAGGAAGAGGAGGTCCGTAAACTCGCTTCCACTATTCCTGCCGAAAACATCATCGCGGAACCGGAGAAGCGGGACACCGCGCCCGCCCTCGCTCTCGGTATCGGATGGGTCGCGGCCAGGAATCCCTCGGCTATCATGATGGTGTTTCCCGCCGACCAACTCATTGAGGACACCGCGGAATTTCAAAAAGTTCTGCAGGAAGCCGTGGCCACTGCTTCCGAAGCGGACGCCCTCGTGACGATCGGCATCAAGCCGACCTGGGCTTGCCCCAGTTACGGATACGTGGAACGGGGAAGCCGCGCCGTCATTCCGGGCCTCGACTCCTCGTCCGCTTTCGAAGTGACCCGCTTCCGCGAAAAACCCGACGCCGAGCTCGCAGAGACCTTCATCGAAAAAGGGAATTTCAGCTGGAACGCCGGGATCTTCATCTGGTCCATCCCCACCGTGATTCACGAACTGACCCGGCATTGCCCCGAACTCGCCGATTTCGTCTCCGAAGTGCGCAAGTCCGCCGACATCAAGGCCACCATCGAAAATCAATTCCCGTCCCTCACCAAGATTTCCATCGATTACGCGCTCATGGAGAAAGCTTCCAAGGTGCTCAATATCGAAGCCACCTTCGACTGGGACGACGTCGGAAGCTGGATCGCGGTCGCCAGGTATCTGGAGAAAGACGGGCACGGGAATCTCGCCAACTGCCAACCCAGCATGATCGAGTGCTCGGATAACATCGTTTACTCCAAAGACGGGCGCCATATCGGCCTGCTCGGAGTCCACGATCTTATCATCGTGCAAACGGAAGACGCCATCCTCATCGCCGACCGCGACCAAGCGGACAACATCAAGAAGCTCATCAAGGAAGTCCCTCCCGAATTGCTGTAAGTCCGGGCCATTCCCCTCGCCCAGAACTTGCATCCGGAACCGCGAGACTTGAGAGTGCCCCCATGCGCGCCCTCGGAATCGATCACGGGGACGCCCGCATCGGGCTCGCTCTCAGCGATGATCTCGGCATGCTGGCGCATCCTCTGAAAACCATTCACCGGAAGCAGACCCCTGATCCGCTGGCGGAGATCGCGGAGATCGTCGACGAGCGCAAGATCGATACCGTCGTCATCGGCATGCCGCTGCGCATGGACGGGACCGAGGGCACCGCCGCCGCCAAGGTCCGCACCTTCATCGCCGCGCTCACCTCCCGCCTTTCCGCGGCCGTCTCCATCGCCACCATCGACGAACGCCTCTCGACCGTGGTCGCGCAGGAAGAACTCATGGCTTCCGGCCGGAACCTGCGCCGGAGTCGCGCCATCATCGATCAGGCCGCCGCCTGTGTCATTCTCCAGGATTACCTCGACTCCCATGACACGCCCCCGGACCTGGGGGCGGGGGGCGGCGATTGACGGAAACGGGCCCGCGGTCGACAAGCGCAGGCGGATCCGAGGAATGGATTGTTGGATAATTGGTTGGATGGAGTCATGGCAACAAATAAGGCATTGCATACCCGGCCGGCAACGGGGTTGCACTGCACCCGAAACCGGGCACCGACACCCCTGAACCGAGAACATCTGTCTGCTATGCGGCTCAAACTGACCCTCGCTTATGACGGCCGTCCCTTCCAGGGATGGCAAAGCCAACCCGGCGGTGACACCGTCCAGGACTTCCTGCAGGACAGCGCCTCCGGAATCGCTGGCACTCCCATCGCTATTCACGGGGCCGGCCGCACCGACACCGGCGTCCATGCCCTCGGCCAATGCGCCCACTTCGATGCGCCTCCGGAAAATCGCATGCGCCCGGATCAATGGCTGCGCGCGCTCAACGCCAACCTGCCCCCCGCCATCCGCGTGCTGACCTGTGCCGAAACCGCGCCAGACTTTCACAGCCGTTTCAATGCCACGGAAAAAGAATACCTTTATAAGATCCACCTAGCCGAGGTCCTCCCTCCCCTCCTGGCCGGCCTCGTCTGGCACCTTCCCCGGCCGCTGGATCTCGATGTCCTCAGCCACGCAGCCCGGCTCTTCGAGGGGACTCACGATTTTGCCAATTTCGCAGCCAATCGCGGCGACGAGAAAACCGAAGGACGCACTCCCGAGAGCCCGCGCACCATCCGGACCATCCACGGGATTGTCTTTGACCAACCAGCCGCCGAACCCGGCGTCCTGACTCTCACTTACCGTGGAAACGGCTTTCTTTACCGCATGGTGCGCCTCATCACCGGCAGCATCGTGCGCTGCGCCCTCGGCAAGGCCGAGCTCTCCTGGCTGGAATCTCTCCTCCAGGAACCCCCGGATCCCGCTCTCAAAACCTCCCACTGCGCCCCTGCCGATGGACTCTATCTCGTCCGGGTCGGATACCCCTGAATCAGGCCCGATAGCCATTCGTCGATAAGACGTGGATTTCCCTTCACTTTAGGATATGGTTTCTATAATATCCTTACCTGTAATGCTGCTTCCGCCGGAAGTTCGCGCGCCGATCCCGGCGCCTCCTTCCGGCGTCCACCTTTCCTGCCATGCATAATCCGATCCGTCCGCTGCTCTGCGCCGCCATCCTCACGTTCTCCCTGGGACCCGCCTTCGCGGGTCCCGACACGGAGATCTCCAAGGTAAAATACTATCACCTCGAGAAAGATCCTCCCTCGGTGGGCGGCGTCCGCATCGCCGATCCCATGATCTCTTTCGAACGCATGCACCATCTTTACGGCGCCGTCAGCAGGAAAGAACAAATCGCCCGCACGGGGCACTATTATGCAGTCAAATGGAAGGCAGGCGAAAGCGCGCGCGCGCAGGGCGTAACCCTGCGCTTCGAATACCGGCAGCTGAAGACCGGCGACGCGGTGAAAACGAAAGATATCGAAGTCAGCAACATCAAAAGAAAAAACGTCACGAAGTTCTCCGTCATCGGTAACGAATACCGGGATGACGGCCGCGTCACGGCGTGGCGCGCGTCCCTTGTGCAAGAAGGCAACGTCGTCGCCAGCACCCAATCGTTTCTCTGGGACTGATCCGCGGGATACTTGAGCTCCGCCCCGCGATCGGACACCGACGCCGCACCCGAATTGAGCCTCCTCTCAAGAAACATGGCGCCTGCGACCCGGGGGACCACGGGTGACGCCGCTTCACTCTCAGAACCAAAGTCGCCTGCCCCGCATCACTTCAGTAATTTCCCCGAGACCCACGTGAATAACGGCGCACCCATTCTCGTCGGCGAATTCAACGACCTGGTCTGGATCAGGGTGGAGGGGAAAGGCGATTTCCAGAACAGCCCCGGCCTGAAGGATTGCACTATCGGCATGATCGAGCGGGGCCATGCCGCCATCGTCATCGACTTGCAAAACTGCCCCTCCATGGATTCGACCTTCATGGGAACCCTCACCGGGATCGCCATCCGGCTCAAGGCCATGCACAGCGCCACGCTCGAAATCATCAACGCCAACCCACGCAACCAGCAACTCCTCCAAAGCCTGGGCCTCGATCAAATCCTGGATCTCGACCTCGATGGTGCCACGCGCCGCGAGGAGCGCGAACTGGTTGCTGAAAACCTCTCCCGTCCCGCGCCCTCCCCCCAACTCGACAAGAAGGAGCGTGCCCAGTTCATCCTGGATGCCCACGAGGACCTCTGTAAGGCCAACGAAGAGAACGTGGGCCGCTTCCAGGATGTCATCGAGTATCTGAAACATGATCTCGAAGAGAAAAATACCTGACGGCGCCGCCCGGGCTCTCTCCCCGCCCCCTCCTTCCCGCCCCCGGGCCGGAGCGCGCTTTCTTCAAGCACCCCTTTCCTTTTCCGCCACCTGCGCCGTATAGTGGCCGTTGTATCTCCGGTGGAATCCTTTCCTCCGGAGAAACGCCTAACATGAGCGTCCCCGTCGTCATTCTCAGCCTTATCATCCTCTCCGCCATCGTCGCGCTGTGGACCAAGAACCGGAAGTTCCAGGCACTCCTCCGGGAACGCGAGAAAATCGAGGGCGAGGAATACCGCATGTTCGACTTCCTTCACGGTCTCGGCGACGCCCTCCAGACCGACAGCAGCCCTCCCAATATGAACCGCTATATCGTCGAGGGGGTCATCCGCGTTGTCGCGGCAAGCGGAGGATGCCTCTACCTCCTCGACAAGTCAGGAGAACAACTGGTCCCCGTCTTCAAATCGAAGGACTGCCCCCCCTTTATCGAGGTCCCACGGAAAGTCACGGAGCACACCGGCGACAAAGATACCTCGCTCGACAGTTACCTCCGCTTGCAAAGCATCCCCCGGGGCGGAGGTCTGCTCGGAGCTTGCCTCAGTTCCCACAGCGCGAAAAAACTCGTGGACCTCTCCGCCCACCCGGCGTTCGTCGACAGCCCGGGACGCATCCTCCAGAACGGCGTGCCCGCCATGGTGGCTCCGCTCCTTTACGGGGGCACCGATCTGGGCCTCATTGCGGTCGCCGGCGCTCCCCGGGGGGAAGCCTTCTCAGAAAATGACTTTGATGTCTTTAAATCAGTGGCCGAACAATCCTCTTTCGCCCTCGGAAGCGCCCTTATCCACCGCGAGGCGCACGAAAAGAAACAGCTCGAAAGCGAAATCAGGAACGCCAGCGAGATTCAGAAAATCCTGCTCCCTTTTGCTCCCCCGACCCTTGAAGACTTTATCATCAGCGCCGTCAATTATCCCGCCAAGATCGTCAGCGGAGATTACTACGATTACATCCGCGTCGATGATAATCATTACGGCGTCGTCATCGGCGACGTTTCCGGAAAAGGCATCCCCGCCTCTCTGATCATGGCCATGTGCCGCAGCGTGGTCCGCGTCAAGGCCGCCGGCACGCTGGCCCCCTCGGAAGTCCTCGACAGCGTCAACCGGGTCCTCTTCCCCGATATTCGAGAGGACATGTTCATCAGCATCGCCTACGTCCTGCTGGAAAAAAATTCCAACCAGATCACCCTGGTCCGCGCCGGACACGATCCCCCGCTCCTCTACCGCAAGCACGATAACAGTATCGAAAAACTGACCCCGCCCGGCCTCGGCGTCGGCATCGACGGCGGAGACGTCTTCGCCCGGGTCACCCGCGATTACACCTTCACCATGGAGTCCGGCGATACCCTGCTGCTTTACACCGATGGAGCCACCGAAGCCACCGACGCAAATGGGAACGAATTCGGGCTGGATCCCCTCTCCGAAGCTCTCAAGGCCACCGCCGCCGGCGGCGCCCGGGCCGTGCTCGACCGCATCTCCACCGAGGTCCGGGACTTTCTCGCCAACACCCGGCAAAATGACGACATCACCTTGATCGCCATCGAAAAGCGTTGAATATTCCCGCCCGGTTCAGCGCATACTCTCAATTCATGGCCGACAAAGGAATGACCACACCAAAGCAGGACAAATCTCACCGGGAACGAGACGCCGCCGATCCCCTTCCCGGGGATCCCGCCGGCGAAAGCCGGCCCCTTGAGGAGCCACCCGCGGATCAGGGCGCGGAGACCCAGGAGATCGAAGAGGCCGCCTCCGAGCCGGATCCCGCCTCCGAATTGGCGCGTTGGCGCGACCTCGCCCACCGCAGCGCCGCGGATCTGGAGAATTACCGCAAGCGGATGGCCCGCGAAAAGACCGAGGCCATCAAGTTTGCCAATGCCTCCCTCCTGGAAGATCTCCTCCCCGTCCTCGACAATTTTCAGCTGGGATTGGAGGCGGCACGCGGCCAGGCCGATGCCCCCGACGCCCCCTCAAAAATCCTCCAGGGCATGACGATGGTCTTCAAACAGATCGAAGATTTTCTGCTGGAGCACGGCGTCGAAGAAATCAACGCCGATGCAAGCCCCTTCGATCCCAATCTTCACGAAGCGGTCGGACAGCAGCACAGCGCCGAGGTCCCCGAAGGCCACGTCATCCAGCAATTACGCAAAGGATACAAACTGAAAGATCGCCTGCTGCGCGCCGCCAACGTCGTCGTTTCGCGGGGGCCGGACCCTTCCCCCAAGAACCGGGAGGCCTGACGCCACAAGAAACAAAGCGATCTCCTTTCCCGGGATCCTTCCTCGCCTTTCCACACCTCCCCTAGACCCCACCTCCGCATGGCCAAGGAAGACTATTACGAACTGCTCGGGGTCGGAAACACTTCCGATAAAGCGGAGATCAAGAAGGCTTACCGCAAACTCGCGGTCAAGTACCACCCGGACAAGAACCCTGACGACGCAAGCGCCGAGGCACGCTTTAAAGAAATCGGCGAAGCTTACGAAGTCCTCATGGACGACGATAAGCGGGCGGCCTACGACCGTTTCGGCCACGCGGCCTTCAGTCAGGGCACCGGCCCCTCCCGCGGCGGCGGATACGGCGGGTTTCACGATCCCTTCGACGTTTTTCGCGAAGTATTCGGCGGCGCCGGCGGCGGCATCTTCGAGGAGTTTTTCGGTGGCGGCGCCGGCGGCAACCGCGGCCGAAAGGTGAAACAACGCGGCTCGGACTTGCGGTATGATCTCGAAATCTCCCTGGAAGAAGCGGCCTTCGGCGCGGAAAAGGAGCTCGAACTCGAAAAACTTGCGCCCTGTGACACCTGCGACGGCTCCGGATCCCGGGCCAACGGAGGCACCGATGTGTGCTCCACCTGCGGAGGCTTAGGTCAGATCATCACCTCCCGCGGATTCTTTCAGGTCCAGCAGACCTGTCCCACCTGCATCGGCTCCGGCGCCACCGTCGCGGATCCCTGCCCGGCATGCGAAAGCTCCGGGCGAACCCACAAGACCAGCCGCATCAAGATCCAGATGCCCGCCGGCATCGACGAAGGCTCCCGCCTGCGCTCCAGCGGGAACGGCGACGCCGGCACCCGCGGAGGTCCCTCGGGCGACCTCTACGTCATCATCCACATCGCGGAGCACGAGATTTTCGAACGCGACGACGACGATCTCTACTGTGAAATGCCCCTTTCTTTCGGCAAAGCCGCGCTCGGCGGAGAAATCGTCGTCCCGACCCTCGAAGGAAAAGCCTCCATCAAAGTTCCTGCGGGCACCCAGACCAACACGATCTTCCGCCTGCGCGACAAAGGGATCACTAATATCCGAAACGGCAAAAAAGGCGATCTCCTCGTCCGCGTCCACGTCGAGGTCCCCACAAAACTCGACGCGGATCAAAAAGAGAAATTGAAAACGTTCACTGACAGCGTGGGCGAAGAAAACTCTCCCCTCAGCGAATCCTTCCTCGAAAAAGCCAAGCGCTTTTTTCAATGACGAATTACCCAATCATCCAATGACGAATGAGGCACGAATGAGTGATGTCGAATTCCCTGGTTTATGCGCGATCAGTCCCGCGGATGTGGGATTCGGAATTCGGGCTTAAGCAGTCTTACGTCATTGGGTACTTCGTCATTCGTCATTTCTCTGGATTTCCATGTCCCTCCCCCGTTTCCATATCCCCGCGGACCGCTGGAATCCGGAAGACCTCGCCCTCGACTCCGCCGAAGCCCATCACTGCATCGATGTGCTCCGCTGTAAACCCGGCGAGCGCGTCATTACCTTCAATGGCGCCGGGGTTGAAGCAACTGCCGAAATTACCGCCATCGAGGAACAAACCGTGCTTCTCCGGGGCATCAGCGTTTCTCGCAGCGAACCGCTCGGCGCGAAAATCACCCTGGCACAGGCCGTTCCCAAGGGCAAAAATATGGACTTTATCGTCCAGAAAGCCACCGAGCTCGGCGCCAGTGAAATCGCTCCCCTCCTCTCCGAGCGCACCGTGGTCCGTCTCGGCGAACCCGAGCGACGACGAAAACAAGAAAAGTGGCATCGCGTCGCGCTCGAAGCCTCCAAGCAGTGCGGGCAAAACTGGCTGCCCGTCGTGCAACCACCTCGCACCGCGGTCGAATTCCTGGACGGGACCCATCAGAAACCCCCTCCAGGAAACGCCCTCCCCCCTCTGCTGCTGATCGCCTCCCTCCAACCCGATAGCCTCCGCTTCAAGGAAGTGCTCCGGGAATACCGCGAGCTCAACGACGGCCGCTCTCCGGACACCGCCGTCGTCCTCATCGGTCCCGAAGGCGATTTCACGCCCGCCGAAATCGCCCTCGCCCGCAGCGCCGGATACCTGCCCTTTACCCTTGGCCCCATCGTCCTGCGCAGTGAAACCGCCGCGCTCTACAGCCTCAGCGTCCTCGCCCACGAGCTGTTTTGATGCCCGCTCCGCGGGCGGATATTAGTTAACCGAGAATGGTTAATGGGGGGAGACACTGCGATGAGCGGGTCTCGCATTCAGAACCCGATAACTATTAACCAAGAACCATTAACGCGCGAAGCGCCTGCGCCTGCGGCGCGCCTACTTCAACGCCGCCCGGTAATTCACCACCGCCTCCGCGATCGCCTCCGCCAGCACCCGCCGATGCGAAGCGCTCGCCACCAACCGGCACTCCGCCGGGTTGGTGATGAAACCACCCTCGAACAATACCGCGGGCCTGTTGATCCCCGTTAAAACAGCCCAGCGCGCCCGCTTGATGCCGCGATCCACCGCCGACGGGACCTTGTGCAACACCGATGCGTGAATCGCCGTCGCCAGCGCGATATTCTCGGAATCCCGCGTGTTCCCCGAAAAATTCACGCGATCCGCGGAACGGGAGGATTTGTAAGTCGAAGACGATCCCTGGGGCGAGAGCGCAAATGTCTCTATGCCGCGGGCGCTGCTTTTGCTGGAGTTGAAATGCAGACTCACGAAAATCGACTTATTGACGCTGTTGGCGAAGCGCACGCGTTCATTCAAAGTCAGAAACTTGTCCGTCGAACGCGTCATCTTTACTTGGAATCCCCGGCGCAAGAGAGTGGCGCGCAGTTCCTGCGCCAATTGCAACGCAAAAACTTTCTCGTTTCCGTAAGCACTCGTCGCACCGGAATCGTGGCCGCCGTGCCCCGCGTCGATCACCACGGTGTCGAACGGTTCCACCGTGCTAATGTAACTGGGTCGCAACACCGGATCGATCAACTTCGCAAGATCCAGCCGCGAAAACAATATCTTACCCTGGTGAGAAATCACCGGGTAACTAAGAATAAAGCGCACGTTATTGATATAGAGATCCTGGTTGCCTACCGTGGCGCGCATCTCCAAAGTCGGCGCACGAAAATAAACATCCTTTCCGCGCATCTCCAGTTTTTGAAACCGGTAAAACTCGTGGATGGCCTCTTTGGAGACGTAATCCCGGCCACGATACTTAGTCAGCTTCCAATCAAAGCCCGGCGCCGATCCGGCCCCCGTCAGAAATATCCCCGCGGCAATGAGCGCTGCCGGTCCCCACGCACGAGCCCGACACCCCGCGCGCGCCTTCTCATTTTCTTGTCGGAGCATTCCTGCCATGAATCTCAAAGATCGCTTTCTCTTGCCGGTGGACCGGCCATGACCGGTCGGGCGCCAGAAAAATAGCCGAGGAGGCCCAATCGCGCAACGCCCCCTTTTTCGCTCCGTCTCCACGCCTTTACACCCCGGCGGACTCCCTTTTCTCAAGGGGTCTCCCAAAAATTCGGGCGAGGCGCGGTCCCGGCGCGTTTTTGCGCCCGCACTCCGGGGCAGTGCCTGACTTCATCAAACTCTGAACCAATATTCCACGGCCGGTCGAGTTTTGGAACACAACCTAGAATAACCATAGGTCAGCCGCGGCGAATCACGTCCAGCCCAGCCCGGAATTCCACACGCGCCGTTTAGATTTTACAAACGCCGCGCCCTCAAAGATAGTCTCCATTCCCATGGCCGAAATTCCCAAAGGATATCTCCCCGCTGAGGTCGAGGAGGATTGGTACCGGCGATGGGTTGAAGCCGGATGTTTCCACGCGGACGCATCCTCCTCCCGGGAAGGATATTCTATCGCTATCCCTCCCCCCAACGTCACCGGCATCCTCACACTCGGTCACGTCCTCAATAACACCATCCAGGACATTCTCGCCCGGCGCGCCCGCATGCAGGGCAAAGAAGTCCTCTGGCTGCCCGGCACCGACCACGCCGGCATCGCCACCCAGGCGAAGGTGGAGGCCCACCTCCGCAAGACAGAGAAAAAGACGCGCCACGATCTCGGGAGGGAAGACTTTATCGAACGCGCCTGGCAATGGAAAAATAAGCATGGAAACATCATCATCAAGCAGCTGAAGCGCCTCGGCTGTTCCTGCGACTGGGAACGCGAACGCTTTACCATGGACCACGACTATTCCAGCCAGGTCCAGGAAACCTTCGTCGCACTCTTCAATGCCGGCCTCATTTACCGCGGCAAACGCATGGTCAACTGGTGTCCCGGCTCCCTCACTGCGCTCTCCGACGAGGAAGTGATCATGAAACCCCGGAAATCGAAGCTCTATTACATGCGTTACGAGCTCGTCGATTCTCCCGGGGAATACCTGGAAATCGCCACGACCAGGCCGGAAACCCTCATGGGCGACACCGGGGTCGCCGTCAATCCCAAGGACCCCCGCTACGGAAAACTCCTCGGCCGCAGCGCTTGGCGGCCTTTTCCACGCAAAGAAATCCCCATTGTCGCAGACGAACACATCGACCCCGAGTTCGGCACCGGAGTCCTGAAGGTCACACCGGCGCACGACAAAGCCGACTTCGATATCGGCCAACGACATGGCCTCGAAATCGTCGACGTCTTCAATCCGGATGCCACGCTCAATGCGAACGCCGGGGAAGAATTCGAGGGCATGGATCGATTTGAAGCGCGCGAGAAGGCCGTCGAGAAACTCGAATCTCTCGGCTTGCTCGTCCGCGTCGAAGATTACGAGAACAATGTCGGATACAGTGAACGCGCCGACGTGCCCGTAGAGCCCCGAATTTCCATGCAGTGGTTCCTGCGCTATCCCCAGGTCCAGGGCGCCATCGCCGCGGTCGAAAGCGATGCCATCCGTTTCATCCCTGAACGCTGGAAGAAAACTTACCTTCACTGGATGGAAAATATCCAGGACTGGTGCATCAGCCGCCAGTTATGGTGGGGACACCGCATCCCGGTCTGGTACCGGAAGGGTAAAGCCGAGGCCCTGCAAAATGCCGAGTCACTCGACGCCGAAACCGCCGGAGGAGATCTCCACGTCGGCCACCAGCCGCCCGACGACCCGGAAAACTGGGTCCAGGACCCCGATGTCCTCGATACCTGGTTCAGTTCCTGGCTCTGGCCCTTCGCCACCATGGACGACCCCACCCGGAAAAGATTCTATCCCACCACCGACCTCGTCACCGGCCCCGATATTATTTTCTTCTGGGTCGCGCGCATGATCATGGCTGGCCTGCAGTTCACCGGCCACAATCCTTTCGCCAATGTGTTCTTTACCGGCATCATCCGAGACATCAAGGGCTTGAAAATGTCCAAGAGCCTCGGGAATTCTCCCGATCCTCTGGATCTCATAGACAAGTACGGCGCCGACGGCCTCCGTTTCGGGATCATGCGCATCGCCCCCACCGGCCAGGACATCCGCTATGACGAAACTCAGATTGAAGAAGGCCGCAATTTCGCCAACAAACTCTGGAACGCCGCCCGCTACCGGCAGATGCAAGGCGCAGGCTCTTCCGATCTTCAATCTTCCATCTCCGATCTTCCAAGCGATAGCTTGTCCATCTACGCTCTCGACATCCTCTCCAAGCTCGACGCCCTCGAGAAGAATATCGCCGAAGCATACGCCCGCTATCGCTTCAACGAAATTGCCCAGCTTCTTTACGACTTCTTTTGGAGCGAGTTCTGCGATCTCTTTCTCGAGTCCGTAAAAATTCACTTTCGAGAGGACGCAGACCCCGGCGCACGCGAATCCGCGCTCCGCGTCTTCGACGTGATTCTCTCCCGATATCTCCTGCAACTTCACCCTTACATGCCCCATATCAGCGAGGAGCTTTGGGAGAAACTCGGTTGCGGCGCGAACCCCCCTTTCCTCATGCAGACCCAGCTCCGGACAGATTCGGTGCTCGATGGCATGCCTGCCGATCGGCTCGCCGAAGCTTCTCAACGCGCCGGTGCGCTTTACCAGGCGGCAAGCCAGCTGCGCAATCTGAAGGCGGAATATAATCTCGCCGCCAGCAAGGCCGTCCGCTTCCTCCTCGAG
Organism: Verrucomicrobiales bacterium; assembly: GCA_024638765.1. Classification (GTDB taxonomy): domain Bacteria; phylum Verrucomicrobiota; class Verrucomicrobiia; order Verrucomicrobiales; family DEV007; genus JAHEJT01. The sequence continues at coordinate 24,984 of JAHEJT010000014.1, read as the reverse complement.
CCCGCCGAGGAGTGGGTGGCCGATGAGACCGATACCCTCTGCCTTCTCGCCGGCGCCGCCGGCATCGAGTTGGCGCGCGGTGCCGCCGATGCTCCCGCCGGCAAGGCTCCCGCCGCCATCACTCCCCTGGGTAAATTCCATATGCCACTGGATGGCCTCATCGATGTCGAAGCCGAGCACGCTCGCCTCGGCAAGGAACTCCAGAAAGTCGAAGCCGAACTCAAGAAAGTCACCGCCAAACTCGAAAACGAGAAGTTCACCAGCCGCGCCCCCGCCGAGGTGGTGGAAGAAATGCGTCAACGCATGGAATCATGGAACCGGCGCCGCGATCAGCTCGGGGAAATGATCGACGGCCTCGGCTGATGGAGCCCCGGCCCCCTGGGATTCTAAGGGTTTGGCTTTTCCCCGGACCCGGCGTAAGCTTTATTTCCCTCTCATTCGAGGCCGTTCTTGGTGCTTCGTCGACACATGCAGACTCTCCGTGATATCGATGGCATCGGCGAACAGGCAGTCCGCCTGCTCAACGCCGCGCAGATCTATCGGCTCGATGAACTTGCCGGTGAAAAAGCGGAACCGCTTTACTCCAAGCTCGATCAGCGCAACCGCGACCAGAAGATCCTCACACAGCTCCCTCCGCTCCATGTCGTCGCCGAATGGGTGGGCGCCGCGCGCGGGCTGACTGCCACGGTCACCCCCGAGGCCGAAGACACCGCCGCGCCCGCAGCAGGCGCGGTCGCCGAGAAAATTACCAATGTTTCCAACGCCCAGTGGCTCCTCCTCCTCGACCAGGCCCGCGAAGCGCGCATCCTCGAGCCCAGCGCCGCTTCCTCCCAGGGGAACGGCGCCGGGGAAGCGCCCCGCAAACCGCGACCCGGCCATCTTCAGTCCGAGGCAGCCCGCCTGCGGAAGCGAGGCAAGATCGAGGCCCGTCCGGCTGCCGACTCCTCCCTGCCCGACGCCTTACTCACACCCGCAGCCGGCGCCCCGGAGGCCCACCCCGGGGGCGCACCAGAGGAAGAAATCGATCCCCGTGCTCCGCGTGGGCTTCTCCATCCCACCCCCGATCTCGTCATCGGAGGAGCCGTCGTCACCGTCATCACGCGTCTGCTTTTGATCGCTATGATTCTCGGGACACCCATCGTCCTCATCTTCTTCAGCGAGCAGATGCTCTATTTCGCCGCGGTGCCCGCCTTACTCCTGGTGTCCGCCCTGCTCTTCGCGATTTATGCCTCCAAGCTGCGGTGCCGCGTCTGTGGCGGACATCTCCTGGTTTCGCAGAGCTGCCTGAAACACGAAAAATCACACCACGTCTTTGGCTTCGGATACGTCGGTAGCCTGGCCCTCCACGCCCTGATCTATTCCTGGTTTCGCTGCATCTACTGCGGCACGCCCATGCGCTTGAAGTAGGTTTCAGGTGTCAGACTGACCTGCGCGGTAGCGCGCAATGAAAACCGAAGGGATGCGGGCAGAGCCTGCTGAAAGCAGGATAATTCAGGGTTCAGGGATGCAAGCGCGGCGTTTGCACCAGTCGTCCTACTACTCCTACTCCTGCTCGTCCCTGACACCTGATACCTGATACCTCATTCCCGGTTCTTCGAATCCAGCACAATCGTCACCGGACCGGCATTCACAAGTGAAACGTCCATCATGGCGCCAAACTCGCCACGCTCCACCGGTCTCCCCAGCAGTGCCTCCATCTCCTCGATAAACGCCTGGTACAACGGCACCGCCTGATCGGGTTTGGCCGCCTTATCGAAAGACGGGCGCGTGCCCTTCTTTGTCCGCGCGTGCAGCGTAAACTGACTGATCACGAGCGCCCCGCCCCCCACGTCCAGCAGGGACCGGTTCATCAAGTCGTCTGCATCCGGAAAAATCCGCATCTGGCAAATCTTCTTCGCCAGCCAGGCCGCGTCTCCGGGCGCGTCTTCTCGCTCGATCCCTAACAAAACGACTATCCCCGTCTCGATGCGGCCGCACACTTCTCCCTCGATGGTAACACTGGCTTCGGAAACCCGCTGAATCACCGTCCGCATCGCAGCAGTGTATTAACAGTCCCCGCGCGCCTTCGCCATGTAAAAGCGCGCAGCGATTCTAGCCGCGCTCGTAAGAACGTGAATCGCCGTCTCACTCGAGGATCCGATTGCAGGGTGGGACCGCGGGCGGAACGCCCGCGCTCCTATCATCGTGCCCGTCGCGCCGAGGAACCTGGCCACCTTTTTTGCCCAGAGATCACCCGCGGCGGATCTCCGAACCTTCGAAGTAAATGCGGATGCGGTAAACGGTGTTGGGGCGGAACTCGATCTCACCCGTCTCAAGATCGATCCTCTCGGCGAGACGATTGAGTTGCTTGTCGACCACCGCGTGAAACCCGCGCTCCGAGAAGATATCGATCAGCATCACCAGGGCGAGAGGGTCGGAGAGAATCGCATCCTCGTTGTTGATCACAGCGCGGCCGGATATGGCGTGGCGCTCGATGATCGGCATGAAGCGCTTCTCGATCAGTTCGATCACGCTGTCGAAAAGCTCCTCGTGCTCGTTGACGTAGCTGTCGAGCCGGCGCACCAGTTGCTGCCGGGCGTGGACGACAATCTCGCTGGCGAGGGGAAGGCCGCGGACTTTCTCGAAGGTCCGCGGGTCGAGCTCCAGCGAACTCTGGTATTGCAACTCGTCGAGGATGTTTTGTTTGACCTCGTCGAAATCGCCCTGGGCGTCGACCAGGTGATAGAAAAAGATCTCCTTCAGCGACTGCAGGGCGCTCCAGGTCGTTTCCTTGAAAAGGCGGAACCGGTGCTGTGCCATGACCGGATCCAGGTCGGTGGCGCGCAATTCCTGTTTTTCACCGATACCGCTCGACTCGACCTCGGCGTTGTAACGCTCGATTTCGCGGCCCCGATGCAACTGGCGGTCGACACTGGTTTTTTCGTCTACGAACAGCACCATGACGTGAACGATTGGGCGACGGAAGTTGGCCGCCAGGGGAGTGTCTTCGTATTCGCGGTGGAGTTGCTCGATCTTCGCAACCAGCAGTTTCATGCATTCGACCTGTACGTGGGTGCGCGGAAACCCGTCCAGCACCGCGCCGTCGCGATATTCTGGTTCGATCAGCTTGCGGAACAGGATGCCGACCACTTCGGTGTCGCCCACCATTACCCCGCTGTCCTTAAGCTGCTGCATCTCCGGAGTATTGAGCAGGGAACTGATCACGATCGGCGGACAGGTCAGGCCGCGCGCCTTGATGATAAAGCCGGTGTTGGTGCCCTTGCCCGAACCCGGCGCGCCGCCGAGCAGGATGATTTCCTTGGGAAAGCACAGGTTCTCGCGGCCGCGCTCGGCTTCCAGTTCGGTCCAGACGGTGTCGAAGATCAATTGGGCGTCCTTGATCTCGAGAGCGGGGCTGTCGGAGGCCGGGGCGGTTTCCGAAAGGGGCTGGGAGCTCGATGGAATGGAAGACGCCATGGTAAAACGGGTTCGGAGCTTTGCAGGTTTCAGGCGTTGCAGCGGGCGGTCTCCCTGTGCTGACGCGCAAAAGCAATGCGCGGTTCGGTCCTTACCGCGTGCACGCCATGCGAGGGGTGTCCTGGGTGAATATTGATGAACACTTTTGCCATGGTTCGGCCGCCGATTGCGAATTATTTTCCCATGCCCCTGCGTTCGCGGTTCCTTATTGACGAGGCCGGGAATTATCCTGGCTTCGCAGAGCTCTGCGGATTGGCGGCGCTGACGCTCCGCTGCTCTGATTAGGCCGCTTAACGCGACAGAGCAGTGAACCGGCGGTTCGCTTCCCGCCCTCGCATTTTCCCATCCGCCTCCGGCGGGGGAAAATGAGGCGAGGGCGGGAATTATCCTGCCTTCGGCAGGCTCTGCGGTCTGGCTTCGCTCCGCTCCGCTGCTCTGATTACGTCGCTTAACGCGACAGAGCAGTGAACCGGCGGTTCGCTTCCCGCCCTCGCATTTTCCCATCCGCCTCCGGCGGGGGAAAATGAGGCGAGGGCGGGAATCGAACCCGCGATAGAGGTTTTGCAAACCCCGGCCTTACCACTTGGCTACCTCGCCGTCACCTGGGTGAACGTAGAAAAGTCTTAGTATACGCGCGCCATGCTGCTGTCAATCGGCTTTGTCCCGACCAAAGGGGGCGGAGATGACCCCCCGCTTCACGCAGCACCCAGCATCCAGCATCCAGCATCCAGAACCTGACCCGCCAGAAGGCTATAGTGACACAGGCGTCTCGCCTGTGTTTCTCAGAGGTCACAGGCGGGACGCCTGTGTCACTATCTTTATCCCCCGGCCTTACCACTTGACACCCTCGCCGTCAGCAGAGATTCCAACGACCAGGCCTCCAGCATCCAGCCGCTAGTAAGTGATCTCAATCGGCGCCGGCACCGTCTTAATGGGCCCGGAACTCGGCGTGCCCTCCGATTCCGCAATGCTCGTCACCATCTCGTCCTCAAACTCAATCGACACTTTCCCGGTCTCGACCTGCACGTATATCACGCTCGTATAGAGCTGCCCAAAATCATCGGTCCCCGTCGTGTACTGCGGCACCCGCTTGTAAGTAATGTACTCGAAGGTGTCTTTCCTCCCCGTCTTATCCAGCTTCGAACTCGTCCGTGTCGGCTCCCCCAGTGCCCTCTTGGTCTCATCCATCGTCATCCCCAATGCCACCTGCTTGTTGTCGATCAAATCTTCCACGATCAACTGCCGCGCATAGAGCTTCTTCAAGTTCTCTTTCAATTCATCATCCAGACCATCGAGGTAATCCGGACCCATCCAGCCCGAGACCTGTGCATGCGTCGCCTTGCCCCGGACCCGGTAAGCCCGATCGGATAACGCCAGCAGAGTGACCTCACTCCCCGCAACCATCGTGCCCAGCCTGCGTTTGCCATCCAGCTGGTAAAAAATCGGCGCCGCCTGCTTGACCTTCAGCCGGATATCCTTGTCCAGAATGTCCTCCAGGTAAATGGCTCCCTTTTCCCGGCCCAACTTGCTCTTGGGGCCCAACTCGGCCCAGGCCGCCCCCGGCAGAATCAGGGCTCCACCCGCGAAACAGACAATCGCGGCCCGCCAACCCAACGCATGTCTCCTGTCCATAACCTGGTTCGGATACCCTATAATAAAAAAAGAAGTCTGAAAACCGTTAATTGTTCGACGTGCCAGCCCCCGAAAACTTCAATTTCTTCACTCGTCCCAGAGCCCCGAATCGGATTGTTGGACTTCGCAGACTGGAGTATTGGAATACTGGAATCTTGGATTACTGGTATTTCTGAAACCGTCTCCCTGGCAATCCCCGCCACTCCAAAACTCCAACACTCCAATAATCCATCAATCCCGTAATCCGGCCATCCCGCTCCGCCCGCCCATGACCTCTCCTTCCTCCTCCTCCGCCCGCCCCCGGGATCTCTCGGAAAAACTCTACCGCAGCGCCCTCGATCTCATCCCCGGCGGGGTCAACTCACCGGTGCGCGCTTTCCGCAACGTCGACGGTGAACCGTTCTTCGTCCGCCGCGCCAAGGGGTGCCGCATCTGGGACGTGGATGACAACGAGTACATCGATTACGTCGGCACCTGGGGTCCTGCCATTCTAGGTCACGCCCCCCGGGTCGTCATCGAGGCCGTCCACAACGCCGCCAAAGACGGCGTCAGCTTCGGCATCCCGAACCCCTACGAAATCGAAATGGCGCGCCTCCTCTGCGAGTGGGTCCCCTCGGTGGAGAAAGTCCGCATGGTCAACAGCGGCACCGAGGCCACCATGTCCGCCATCCGTCTGGCGCGCGGGTTCACCGGCCGGGATAAGCTCGTCAAATTCGAAGGCTGCTATCATGGTCACGTCGACTCCCTCCTCGTCGCCGCCGGGAGCGGCGCCCTCACCCACGGCAAACCCGATAGCGCCGGCGTGCCGGCCGCGCTCGCCGATCTCACCATCACCCTCCCCTTCAACGATCCTGCCGCCGTCGAAAAAGTTTTTGCCGAAGCAGGCGATTCCATTGCCGCCGTAATTCTGGAGCCTGTCCCCGCGAACGCCGGCCTGATTCCGCCCCGGGAGGGATTCCTGCAGCGCCTGCGCAATCTTACTCAAGAACACGGCGCGCTTCTCATCTTCGACGAAGTCATGACGGGATTTCGCGTCGCCCGCGGCGGCGTGCAGGAACTCTCCGGGGTGACACCCGATCTCACCGCCCTGGGCAAGGTCATCGGCGGCGGACTCCCGGTGGGCGCCTTCGGCGGACGCAGTGAGATCATGGATTACCTCGCGCCCGATGGACCGGTTTACCAGGCGGGCACGCTCTCGGGCAATCCGCTCGCGATGGCCGCCGGCCTTGCGCAACTCAAGGAACTCGAGAAACAGGACGGCTGGAACCGCCTCGAAACATTAGGCGCCGTTTTCGAAAAAGCGGTGCGCGACGCGCTGGCCGCCTGCGGCCGCAATTACACCTTCCATCGCCTCGGCTCGATGTTCTGCCTCTTCTTCACGGAGCAGGAAGTCCACGACCTCGACGACGCCAAGTCGTCCGATCTCTCCGCCTTCAAGAAATTCTTCGGGAGCACGCTCGAGGACGGGATCTACTTCGCCCCCTCGCAGTTTGAAACCGGCTTCATCTCCCTCGCCCACAGCGAGGCGGATATCGAGACCACCGCACAGGCCGCCGCGCGCGCGCTGGCGGGGCTTTAGGTTACCCGCAGCATTCGCGACGACGGCCCTTTGGAGTGCGCCGACTCGGACGTGCGTCCCACGTTGCGGGACAACCTCCCTACTCACGTGGACGGCGCTCTGGATCGTGGGCGTGCCTACCCTTTCACGAGCAGCGAGAGCGACAGCTGAATCGCTCGTAATGGAAAGCGGCGTCAGCGGGAGCGAATCGGAGACAGCCAGCCAAAGGATGCCCGAAGGGCGGACAAAGCCCGGCAACCCGCCGCACTCCAAAGATTCCCGTCGCCTCGTGCGGAAGCACGGTACTGACATAACTTGTTACAATTGTAACAAGTTATGTCAGTACCGGTCGTGGCGCGCTTGCCTGGGCTCAACCCGCATCGCCTTCGCCTTCCCCCTTAGATTCGCCACGCTTCCACAATCCCAACGCGCCGCCCAGCTTCAACCACCCCGAGCGCTCCACGGCGTCCTCCAGTTTCTCCAGCTTTTCCTCCGCGGTCTTCCCCTCGTTCTGGCGGACACCCCGGCTCAGCCCCAGCCCCATTCCCAGCCGCGCCCAGCCGGATTCCAGCAGTTGCTGTCTCAAGGCGTGCATGGCTCTCCACGCCTGCATTTCCTCTCGAAAACGCGCACGCTCCTGCCGCGCCTCCTCGTACTTCTCCGCGAGCCCCTCCTGCAACACGAGAGGCGATTCGCCGTCGTGCGTGTTCACGAGCGCTTTGTTTGGATACACGCGCAGCTCGGGAAAGCCTTCCTCATCCAGATCCGCGAGAAGCGTTTCACTGTCTCTTCCGTCGGCAAGCTTTTGCGCGAACAACACTTGCAGCATTCCCGCGTGCAAACTTGATACGTTGTTCCAGGCGGACCGCATGTACCGGTAAAACCGCTCGCGTAACGCCGAGTCCTCCGCCAACTCCCTTCCCAGGTCTTCATAAAGATCCAGATGCATCCGCAGCATCTCTTTTAAGAGCGGCGCCGGGGCCGTATTCATGGTGTTGCTGCCGTGGACCCGGTAATAAAGCAACTCCTGCGCCACCAGATGAAATCCGCCGCGCAGGACGGCCTGCGCCAGGAAATAGTAGTCGTGATTGAAACGATACGGCCGAAAGGGATGCGCTTGAAAGAACTCTCTCCGCGCGAGGATGTTGCTGGTGGTCGCTGGAAAATTTCCCATGCCCAGCCACTCCGCGTAATCCTTGTCGGCAAGCTGATTCATCGACCAGATGGCACGAAACCACCGGGCGCGAGGCTCTTCTGCCGGAAGGACCTCGTTCTCCTCGCCCACCACCTGCAACTCCGTGGACACCACCTGCACCGCCGGACTCGAGGAAAATTCCAGGAGACACTTTTCAAAACGCTCCGGAGCGTAATAGTCATCGGAATTGAGAATGCTGATGATCTCGCAGTCGGCGGCCGCCATTTCAACCAGGCGGTTGAGGGCGTTATGGGCGCCGGCGTTCTCCTGGACGATTAGTTCCACACCACGGCTCTCGAATTTCCGCACCGCGTCCACCGAGCCGTCCTTGGATCCGTCGTCGAGCACGATGATGCGATCGGCTCTTCGCGTTTGCGCGAGGATCGATTCGAGGGCTTTGCCGATGTATCGCTCGTGATTGTAACAGGGAATCACGGCGGCCAGTCTCAGGGAATCACTCATGAAATCTTCGCGGCGTTTTCAAATTCGCGGGCGACCTTTGCATACCAGCTCGCCTGCGCGGGCGCCAGTTCCGCGGCGCTTTCGCCTTCCCCCAGGGAAGGAATCTTCATTTTCAAAGGCCCGATACGAATCCGGCGTTTCCGGCGCGGGGGACGGAGCTTGAGCTCGTTGGGAAATCGTTCCCTGAGCGCGCTGGACATTCGGGGGCAAGCCACGTTCGCATGCGCCGCGTCACTGCAAATTCGATTGAGCACCTCCGGATCCAGTAGACAGTTACGCTCGACGGAGAGACTGAAAGGAATCCCGCCCAGGTGATGCACCAGCCATGCCGGGAGCGCGCCCGAGGTGCGCGCCGCGTGGAGCGCCCGGATACCCCGCTTGCGGAAAATCTCCACCAGGTAAACAGCGGTGCGCGCGGCATCCTGGAAAGTCTCTGCGGATACCAACTCACCCAGTTCCGACCGCAGCTCCTCGATCCTGCTTTCTATTCCCGGCTCGGCCGCGACTTCCTGTTTCCATTGCGCTTCCAGAACCACAGCGTCGGGCAACACCTCGACCTCCGGCAGGACCGCGGTCACGTCCGGGTTGTCTTTCCAACGAAACTTTTCCGGCAGGCTCCCGACGAAGAGCCCCCACTCCTCCGGCTGACTTTCCCCTGTCAGCAGGCGCATCTCCAGCGACAATTGATCGTCGTTCTCCATCGGCCAAACCCCGGTGAACCACGCCAGTTTTGGACGCGGTTGATCCTCGCGATGCCGGGGCCGATCACCGTCCTCGGAAAGCACGGTGATGAATTTTTCCTTCAACTGGGCCGCGGTTTTTTCCAGGGAAAATACTTCTCCAGCCTTTTCCAGGCCGGCCCGCCCGTATCGCCGGCGGGCCTCGGGGTCCTTTGCCAGCGCAGCAATCGCGTCGGCCAGGGCTTCTTCGTCCCCCGGAGGCACCAACAACCCCGTCTTTTTGTCGTCCACCATCTCCGGGACTCCGGCGACGGTCGTCGAGATTACCGGTAATTCGGACGCCATGGCTTCCGTAATCACGGTGGGGAGAATGTCGGACGCGCCCTGCGCATCCACGACAGAGGCGAGCACGAACATGTCGCTGCGCTCCAACTCCCGCTTGATTTCTTCCTGCGAAAGGACGCCGGCAAAACGAACTTCCCCGGTTACACCCAATCCTTCGGCCAGTGATTTGAGTCTCTGCTCCCAGGGGCCCTCCCCCACGATGGTGCATTCCGCCTCGATCCCCGTTCTCTTGAGGCGGGCACAGGCGCCCACGAGATGGTGAAATCCCTTAAACTCAATCAAGCGGCCCACCGAAAGAATTCGGATCGGCCCCGCCGTCTCCGGCGCAGCGCCGCGCCGGGGAAAACTTTCGGGGTCGAGCCCGTTGTAAATTCTCAGGATTTTGCCGGCCGAATCCGGACAGGTCTCCTGGAGCAGCTTCTTGCTGAAGTCGCTCACCGCGACCACGAAGGCCGCTTCCGCGCACATTTCCCGCAAGAGATCGTCGCTTCCCAGATCGACCATGAAATCCTGCGCGTGCGCGGTGAAACTGAACGGGATTCCGGCAAAGCGCTTGATGAAGAGCGCGGTATGGGTTGCCCGGTTGGCGAAATGCACATGCACGTGGTCCACGCCGAGCCGCTGGAAAAGCATCGCGAAGTAAAGTCCGTTGCGCGCCCGGATTCCGGCCTTGAATTCGGCACCGTATCTTCCGTCATGCTCTTCGCGGAGCGCCGCCAGGGCGGCCCATTTTTTCCCCTGGACTCGCTCTTGTAACGCCATCCTCGCTTTGAGGACCGGCGATGGCGGCGGATAATGGATTTCAGCGCGCAACTCGCGCAATCGTTCATGCCGGAACGATGTGGACGGAGGATTGATCGAAGCGATCTCCAGGGAAACTCCCATCCGCTCCAGGGCAAGCATCTCGGAATCGCAGAAAGTCTGCGACACGACCGGATACCGGGAAAAGAGATAGGCTATACGAGGTTGTCCTGCACCCATCGAATTCGTGGCAAGTGCCGTCAGGTTATCGCTTTGAGGGCTGTAAGCAACCCGGCTGTTCCCCCCGCCGGGTTCACTCATCCCCGGATGCTCCGGCGGCCTTTGTCTCTCCCGGCCGCTCCTGCATCAGCCCATCGAACTGCTCGCTCACCTGCCTGACCCGCAGCCGGGCCTGTTCCAACTCGTTGGCGGCCTGCATGGCGATGCCCGAGGAACGGTTGCCCAGGACCAGGTATTTTTCCAACGCCAGCATAAAGTCCACGGTGGCATCACAATACGTCCTGGCCTCCGGATGCAGTTTCGGCCGAACCGTGCGCAGGGCGGACACGCTGTCACCGAACATCGAGCCCACGCTTCCGGTCGTCACCACGTTGGCTGTCTCCTCGGCCCGGTGCAGGACCGGTGCCAGGAAAAAATCGACGCGTCCCACCGATCCGGGGAGGGAGAGGGAATCGGGCAACTCTCCCCGGCCGAATGCCAGCAACAACTTTGCGGAAAGATGGGCCCCGGTTTTATCCAGGATTTCTTCCAAGCGCGCCTGCACGGCGGAATTTCTTGCCAGGTCCTCGGGCGAATACTTGTCCAATAAGTCGCGCACCTCTCCAAATGATCGCATCGCTTCATTGACCTCCTCGAACCGTTCTTTCATGAGAATGGGCACGATATCGTTCGCGGAAACGACCTGGAAAACCTGCACCCGGTAGAGCAATTCGGATTCTCCGGCGAGAAGCGCGTCTTTCAGTTCGGTTTCTGCGGATCTCCCGGCAATCACCGAAGATAATCCGGCTTCCCCCGAGACCCGCACCCACTGCGCCGAGTGAACCGGAGAAAAAAATCCGCCGTTCTCACCAATGGTCCCGCTGAGGACGAAGTCTGCGTCCAGTTCGGTGCCACTGAGCAGGGAATCCATGAGCACGAACATCGGCGCCACCAGGTCGTCGTGGCGCAAGGATTCGCGCGAGCCGTCCAAAACCGATTCGAGCGTGAACTTAACGCGCGCCGACTGCGGAAACGCCTGATACCGCTCCTGGAGCAGTGCCAACGCCGGCGCCAGGGAGGCGGCCATGGAGCCCCCGATTCCCTCCTCGCTGTATATCGGAGATTGCCCCGCCTTTCGCGGGCCCTCCACATCGACGACCTCCGCCGTTAAGCGATACACATTCGGCGCGGACGAACCTCTCCTTCCTCCCGCTTTATCTAACACCACGTGCACGGTGCCCGTGTCCCGGCCGAAGCGGATGTCGGGCCCCTTTGGCACCGGGGGCGTGCGCTTCCCGGCGCCACCCTCTGTTACCGCCTCGCGCCCGGGCTTGCCCGGGGCAGCCGGCGGGACAACCGATTCCGCGGGCTCTCTGGCCGGCGGCCTCGGGCGGGCGGGAATGGCCGCGGTTTTTGGCGGGCGCGCAGTCACCACGTTATTCCAATTGGGCGCATCCCTATCCTTGGGCACGGCACCGCGGTAAACCTGCTGGCGATCCGCAGCATGTTCCGGATCGATGTGCATGACGATCTCCATGAGCAGGAGGCCCAGGCGGGGATCGGCGGGCTCGAGTTTCTCCCGGCGCAGGCGCGTCGCCAGTTCCCATAACAATTCTCCAATCAGGCCGCGCTCGCGAAAAGTTTCCGACGGCGGCAACGGCGTGCCCGCAATGAGGGCATCGTTTGTTTCCCGCGCCGCCGCGTCCATGCTGTCGAGCCTCAACGCGATGGCGAGAGCTTTCTCACGGACCGGGTGATCGATGACTTCGTCCCCGGGAAAATTGCGCGCCACCGCGGTCAAAGCCTCGATCAGTGTCTTCCGTTCCTCGCCCTCGAGCGACACGGCATCCACCCTGAAAAGCAGGGGTGTAAATCTTGGCTCGATGAATACATCCGCATCCGCCGTCCGGCCCATCTCGGTGGAAACGCCCAGGACGGCGCACGCGGCGGCGGCTAGCAGCGGGGATAAACGGCGGGTCCTCAAAATCAAGGCGGAATCAAAGGGTTAATTAACACAAAACCACCTCTCCCGCATCTCTTTTCGCCGGGGCACACGCTTGATGCCTTGGCTGCGCGCCGTTATGGTCGATGCGCTGTGCCGCCTGAAACGCCCGCCATCCAAACGCAGGAAGAAATCATGTTCTTTGATACCGACTGCGGCGGCGTGGTGCATAACATCGCTTACCTGCGATTCATCGAGACCGCGCGCACCCGGCTGGCGGCCCTGCTCGGGATGGAGCTGCGGGACATGGCCACGCGCATGGAATTTCCCGTCCTCCTCCGCACGGAGATCGATTACCGCAAACCGGCCGTACTGGGAGACGAAATCTCCGTGCACGGAACCCTCGAGTGCATCGGAAAAATACGTTTCTGGTGCGACTTCCGCATCGTCCGGCCGGCTGACGACAGCCTCCTCGTCACCTGCCGCCAGCAGCTCGCCCTCATCCGCGTGCCGGAGGGCAAACCCCTCCGCCTCCCCGCGGAGTGGTTCGAGAATTACGGTCACCTTGTGGAGACTCCCCCTGCTTGAGGAGAAGCCATCCAGGAAAACGGATTCCCCTCACCCTAACCCTTTATCCTGCTGTGCGGGCTCTGCAGTATGCCTCCGGAATTCTTCGAGGCCGCTATCTCGGTAAGGCCGCCCCCGGGGGAGAGGGGATTGAAAAACCAAGCTTTCGGAGGTGATGCACCAAGATGAATCATCCAGAGAATTAATTTTGCAACAGCTTCAAGAAGATTCGTGTTTATTCGTGTCCATTCGCGGTTAATATTCCGGCGCCCATGACACCCGCGGAACAACTCGCCATCCTCGAAGCAGGCACGGTCGAAATCATCAGCAAGAAGGAGTTGCTCGAGAAACTTTCCTCGGGCAAACCCCTGCGCGCCAAGCTGGGCGTCGATCCCACCTCGCCCGACCTCCACCTGGGCCACACCGTCCAATTGGAAAAACTCCGCCAGTTCGAAGCACTCGGCCACCAGGTCGTCCTCATCATCGGCGATTTCACCGCCATGATCGGCGATCCCTCCGGCCGCTCGGCGACGCGCCCGCAACTGACGCGCGAGGAAGTCGCCCACAACGCCAAAACTTACACCGACCAGGCTTTCAAGATTCTCGACCGGGAGAAAACCGAGGTGGTTTACAACGGCGACTGGTTTCGCGAGATGCGTTTCGAAGACGTCATCAAGCTTAACAGCCGCGTCACCATGCAGCAGATGCTCCAGCGCGAAGACTTTAAGACCCGTATCGCCCAGGAACACGAAGTCCGCCTCCACGAGATCCAATACCCACTCATGCAAGGCTGGGATTCCGTCGAAGTCCGCGCCGACGTCGAGCTCGGAGGCAGCGATCAGCTCTTCAACATCCTCGTAGGCCGCGACATGCAAAAATCCGAGGGCATGCCTCCTCAGGTTGTCATGCTGACGCCGCTGCTGGAAGGGACCGACGGCGTCAAGAAAATGAGCAAGAGCTACGGCAATTACGTCGGCATCATCGAACCGCCCGAAGAAATGTTCGGGAAACTCATGAGCATCTCAGACGAACTCATGGCCCGCTATTACACGTTGCTGCTCGGGGAGTCCGCCCCCGCGGACACCCATCCCATGGAGGCCAAAAAATCCCTGGGCGAGAAACTCGTGGCGCGTTATCACCGCGCAGAGACAGCCGCGGCGGCGCGCGCCGAATGGGACACGAAGTTTTCGAAGCGCGATCTGGAGAGCGCCGAACTGCCTGAATTCACGCCTGGCGCGCGCCGCGATCTCGTCGCTCTCGTCGCGCAGGCTTACGCGGACTCCTTCGGCACCAAGCGATCGAACTCGGATGTGCGCCGCCTCATCCAGCAAGGCAGTATCCAGCTCAACGGCGAGAAATTATCCGACCCAAGAGCCGAGCCCGCGCTCGAAGACGGCGCTGTGCTAAAACTGGACAAGAAGCGCTCGGTGCGGATCAAAAAGTAGCGGCGGCATCCTGCCGCCGTATCTGCGGCTGGGAACCGCAGCTAGAGCAGGAAGACCTTCGGTGATAAGGGGTCCGCGCGCGGTTAGTGCCATCCGCAACTCTCTGCGCCGAAGGCGCATCCGTATGCAACGTCACGTTGCTTCCGCGGCACGCACCGCCTCGATAAAGATGCTCAGGCTCAGCTGGCCCCGATATAGATTCCGGTCGATCTTGAATGCAATATCCCAGGGCGGCCGCGGAAGTTGCACCTCAGCGCCCCCGAAATACATGGCCTCTCGCCGCACTCCCTTCTGCAGAAGTTGCAGCTTGAGATGCTTCTCCTTGAGGACACGGGGCTCGGCCGCAAGTTGCACACCCCGGCAGAAAAAGAGCGGCTGTTCGTTATGCTTTCCGAACGGCTGCAGTAATTCGTAACTGTCCAGCAGCTCCAGGGTGAGATCTTCCAGTCGCGCCTCCGCATCGAGTAACAGTTTTGGTCGCAGTGCTTCCGGGCTTGCCGTCCCGGCGATGTGCTCCACGAATCTTCTGCAGAATTCCGGGAACTTATCTTCTTCTATCGTCAGTCCCGCGGCCATCTCATGGCCTCCTCCCCCCAGCAGCAAATCCCGGCACGCGTCCAGGGCTTCCACCAGGGAAACGCCCTCCACGCTGCGGCCGCTTCCCTTGCCGATGCCGTCCTCGTCAAATGCCACCACCAACGCGGGCCGATGATGCCGTTTCACGATCCGGGAAGCGACGATCCCAATAACTCCCGGATGCCAGTCGCGCGAACCAACGATAATCGCCGGTGCTTGCTCCCCCGCGATATCCTCGGCGATCATTGCGGCGGCCTCCTCGGAGATTTTCTTTTCCACCCGCTGGCGCTCGCGGTTGCTTTGCTCCAGGCGCATCGCGATGTTCCGCGCCCGAGAGGCGTCGCGCGTAAGCAGCAGCTCGAGAGCTTCCCGGGCGTTATCGAGACGGCCCGCGGCGTTGAGACGCGGGCCCAGCCGAAATCCGATGTCGAGTGACGTCAGCCGGCGATCTAATCCGGCGACACTCTTGAGCGCGGCGATCCCGGTATTACGCGTCCGCTCCATCTCTTGCAGGCCTTTGCGGACGAGGATGCGGTTTTCATCCACGAGGGGAACAATATCCGCAACCGTTCCCAGGGCCACCAGGTCGAGAAACTCGCGCAACTTGAATTGCTCCAGCGGGCGGGTCTTCAAGAGTGCGTGCGCCACCTTGAACACGATTCCCGCACTGCAGAGATAATGAAACTCATCCCCGGCCTTTGGGTTCACCAGCGCTACGCAATCGGGCCGGCCGGCGGAGGCAAGCTCGTGGTGATCGAGCACCACCAGGTCGATTTTCTGGGCGCGCAGCCACTCCGCCTCCTCGAGCGAGGTGGTGCCGCAATCCACCGCCACCAGCAGATCCGCTTGCCCGTGCCCCAGGGCCCGCTCCAATCCGCTCTTCGTCAGCCCATAACCGTCCTGGATGCGGTGCGGGAGAAAGGTCTCCACCTCCTCGAGTCCGTAAGCCTTGAGCACTTCGTGCAGCAAGGTAACCGAGGTGATGCCGTCGACATCGTAATCTCCGTAAAGGACGACGCGCTCTCCCGCGTCGATCGCCTCGAAAATCCGCTCCACGGCGGGGCTCATTTCCGGGAGCAGAAAGGGATCCGCGAGATCCTGAAGCCGCGGATGCAAAAAGCGATCGACGGATTCCGCTCCGTGCAACCCTCTGATCTCGAGGAGCCGCGACACCAGGACCGAAATCTCGTCAGGACCAGCCGGCGCCGCGACGGTGTCCGCTTGCGGCCGGGGCAGGGTTTCACCCCTCAGAATCCACTCAGTCTCCACCAACTGCATATCCCCGGACTTAACAGATCCGGGAAGCGCTCACAAGCAGTTGCTCCGCGGGCGCCTGTGCCCAGGGCTCATACGCTGGGAGCACGATCGTTCTCGAGCAGTTTATCGAGGACCTGGAGGGGATAAACTGGGCCCAGATAATCGCCATCCCGAAAACTGTGCGCCACCACTTTGCCCTCGGCATCGAGAATCACCAGGCAGGGAATGCCTGGACCCGCGTGCCGGCTCAGCGCAGTGGTGGACTCTCGATCGGAAAAATTCAGCGCCGGCCACGGCATGCGCGCCTCGGTCATGTATTCGTGCATCGCTTTCTGGTTGTGATCCCGGCTTACGAAAATGACTTCAAAGTTTGCGCCGCGGGCTTTCCGCGACTCGTAAAACTTCACGAGTTCCGGGGTAAACGCCCGGCAAGGGCCACACCAGTGCGCGGAGAAATAGACCGCGTAATACTCGGGAGCATCTTTTGCGTCCAGGGAAACGGGTTTGAAATCGCTGCCCGCGTCCGGTTTTACCAGTTTGCCTTCCAAGAGCCCGGCGACCCCGGTCGTCGCGCGCTCGCTCTTTAATTCGCGACCAACCACAGGGGACTTGATCAATGCAACCATGGCCGTGATTGCTCCCAAGGCCAGGACCATGCGTGTCATCGAGTACTGCTTTTTCATGATGTTCTGTATGACGGCGGGTCGCGCCTGTTCCTTCAAATTAATTTCTGAATAGGAGCTGCGGCGTCCTGCCGCAGTGCCGGACCACCTCTGCGGCTGGATGCCGCAGCTACGTTCCGCAGGCCCCCCGTCAGCCCACCAC
The DNA here is from genome assembly GCA_024638765.1 of Verrucomicrobiales bacterium. Classification (GTDB taxonomy): domain Bacteria; phylum Verrucomicrobiota; class Verrucomicrobiia; order Verrucomicrobiales; family DEV007; genus JAHEJT01. The sequence continues at coordinate 8,084 of JAHEJT010000014.1, read as the reverse complement.
GATATTGATGAGTTTCCCGGGCACCACGATCACTTTGCGGACGGTCTTGCCGTCAGCAAACTGCTTCACTTTTTCACTTTCCAGCGCCAGGGCCTTCAAATCTTCCTCGGTCGCCTCTGCGCTTACCAGGATGCGGTCGCGCACCTTGCCGTTGACCTGGATCACCAGCTGGATCTCGTCTTCGACCAGGTAACTTTCGTCATGATCCGGCCACGGCTGGTGGGCCAGGAGTCCGCTGGCGTAATTGGGGAACCGCGCCCCGAGCTGCGAAAACAACTCCTCACTGATATGCGGCGCAAAAGGATTCAAAAGATGCAAGAACGTCGCCAGCTCGCGCGCCGGCAATTGCTCCGCCTGTGTGAACTCGTTGACACACTTCATCATCTCGGAGATCGCCGTGTTGAAACTCAGGGATTCGATGTCTCCGGTGACCTTTTTAATGGCGCGGTGCAGCACGGTGAGTTGTCCCTTGGTGGCCTCGCAATCGCGGATCTTGTCGGAGAGCCCCCAGTTGCCCTCCTGATCCGAGTGCATGAACACTCGCCAGGTGCGCGCCAGAAATCGGTAGACGCCTTCCACGCCCTTGGTACTCCAGGGTTTTACCTGTTCCAGCGGACCCATGAACATTTCGAACAAGCGCAGGGAATCGGCCCCGTAATCCTCGATGACATCGTCGGGATTGACCACGTTGCCACGACTCTTGGACATTTTCTGGCCGTCTTCGCCCAGGATCAGTCCCTGGTTGACCAGTTTCTGAAACGGTTCCGGCGTCGAGACGTGCCCCAGGTCGTAAAGCACCTTGTGCCAGAAACGCGCGTAAAGCAGGTGCAACACCGCGTGCTCGGTGCCGCCGATGTAGAGATCTACCCCTCCCGGGTTATTTGCCCCCCGGCCCGCGGCGCCAGCCGCATCAGTCCCGGGCGACTCGCCCGTCATCCAGTAACGCTCCGCTTCCTCGCCCGCCAATCGCGCGTCGTTGCCGGGATCACAAAAGCGCAGGTAATACCAGCAGGAGCCGGCCCACTGCGGCATCGTGTTGGTCTCGCGGCGCACCGTGTCCGCATAACGCACCCACTCCACCGCCTTCGAGAGAAGCGGCTCCGGGCTGCCGGTGGGTTTGTAATCCTCCATCTCAGGCGCCACCACCGGCAACTCGCCCTCGTCGACGGCGTGATGCCGGCCGTCTTCCCAGAGGATGGGAAAGGGTTCGCCCCAATATCGCTGCCGGCTGAAGAGCCAGTCGCGCAACTTGTAATTGACGGTTTTCTCCCCTAACCCCTTCTTCTCCAGCCAGGCGGTGATCTTTGCTTTGGCCTCGGGCGTCGGCAACCCGTCGAACAAGGGGGAATTGATCGCGACGCCCTCGCCGGTAAAGCAGCCCCGGTCCTCGGAATCATCGGCGGTGGATCGTGGACTGTCGACCGTCGACTCTTCCTGCCGCACGACTTCGAGAATGGGTAATCCGAACTCGGTCGCGAATTCGTGATCGCGCGCATCGTGCGCCGGCACGGCCATTATGGCGCCGGTGCCGTAACTCATGAGCACGTAATCCGCGATCCACACGGGTATCTCCTCGCCGTTCACGGGGTTCACCGCGAATCCGCCGGTATCGACCCCCGTCTTTTCCTTGGCCAGTTCGGTGCGCTCGAGTTCGGACTTGGAGGCGCATCCCCGGCGGTAGTCTTCCACCGCATCCCGCTGCGCCGGCGTTGTAATCTCGTCGACGAGAGGATGCTCGGGCGCCAGCACCATGTAAGTGGCGCCGTATAGCGTGTCCGGCCGGGTCGTGAAAACGTCGATTACCTCCTCCTGCCCTGACACCTGGAATCTGACACCGGCTCCCTCCGAGCGTCCAATCCAGTTGCTTTGCAACAGCTTGATTCCCTCGGGCCAATCGAGTCCCTCCAACTCATCGAGAAGTCTCTCCGCAAAGGCGGTGATTCGCAGCATCCACTGGCGCAGCGGCCGCCGCTCCACGGTGTGGCCTTTTGATCGCCATTCTTCCACTTCCTCGTTGGCAAGCACCGTGCCCAGGTCGGGCGACCAGTTGACCGGGATTTCATCGACGTAAGCGAGCCGGACCGAGTCGATTTGATCGCGCGTCCATCCCTTGGCTTGCAATTCTTTGACCGGCCTGGCTTTGCCGGCTTCAGCGTCGAAATAACTGTGGTAAAGCTGCAGAAAGATCCACTGGGTCCACTTCACGTAAGCAGGATCGGTCGTGTTGATCTCCCGGGCCCAATCGTAACAGAAACCGATCCGCTTCAATTGGCGGCGGAAGTTGGCGACGTTTTTCTCCGTGTTGATCCGCGGATGTTCGCCGGTCTTGATCGCATGCTGTTCCGCGGGCAGACCGAACGCATCCCAGCCCATCGGGTGGAGGACATTGAAGCCTTTCTTGCGCTTGTAGCGCGCCACGATATCAGTTGCGGTGTACCCCTCGGGATGCCCGACATGCAATCCCTGCCCGCTGGGGTAAGGATACATATCGAGCACGTAAAACTTCGGCCGCGTGGAATCGAAGTCACTGTCGCCGGGATTCGGCGTCCGGAATGACGCGTGCGTTTCCCAATAGTGTTGCCACTTGGGTTCGATCTCGTCGAAGGGATACTGCTTGCGCCGTTCGCTCATCGCCACGTCCAGACAAGAAGAGGAAAGAACCACGAATGGACACTAATGGACACTAATTTTTCGGGTATTAGCAGGTTTTCCCTCAATGCCGAGGCGACGGGCACACCGCAATGCAAACTCCCGCTGGGCGGATGTGGACCGGGGGTCGCCCAAATCATTCGTGCATATTCGTGTCTATTTATCCCGCTGGGCGGGCTCTGCGGCTTCGCTCCGCCATAGGACAAAGCTTCACTTCGTTTCGCTCAAGCATTGTGATTTAATCCTCCGCCATGCGCCTTGTCATCGCCACCGGGAATGCGCACAAGACCGAAGAGATCCGCATCATGCTGGGCGACCTGATTGACGAGGTCTCCGATCTGCGCGCCCATCCGGAAATTTCTCCCCCCGAGGAAACCGGGACCACGTTCGAAGAGAATGCCGCCATCAAAGCCCTCGAGGTCAGTGCGGCCCTCGGGCCGGAGTCAATGGTCCTCTCCGACGACTCGGGGCTGGAAGTCGATGCCCTCCATGGTGCCCCGGGCGTCTACTCGGCGCGCTACGCTGGCAAAGCCGCCACGGACGTGGATAATCGGCGCAAATTGCTCGATGAAATCACGCGCGCCGGTGCGCGCGGCAAAGCGCGTTCAGCCCGATTCCGCTGCGTCATGGTGCTGGCCCGGGGAGGGAATAAATTGGGCGTCTTCGAGGGCGCGGTCGAGGGCATCATCGCCAACGAAGAAAAAGGGGAAGGCGGTTTCGGATACGATTCCCTCTTCATCCCGGAAAACTATTGCGAAACCTTCGGCCAGTTGCCCGCGGAAGTGAAAAATTCGCTGAGTCATCGCGCCCGGGCCCTGGAGCAGGTGCGCAAGGCGCTCCCGGGCCATCTTCACGCGTAACCAGGGGGAGCGATCGGACTGTTCTAAACCAAGGCTTCGAGTTTTTGGCTCAAGGCCTCCTTGGGAGTGAGTCCCACCACCTGGTCCGCAATTTCGCCTCCCTTGAAAAAGAGGAGGGTCGGGATGGATCGCACGTTGAACTTTGCCGCCAGACTCTGGTTGTCGTCGACGTTGAGTTTGGCGATCTTAACCGCCGCACCTTTTTCTTCCGCGATCTCATCGAGAATCGGCGCGATCATTTTACAGGGACCACACCATTCCGCCCAGAAATCAACGAGCACAGGGACGGACGCCTTCTCCACTTCTTCGGAGAAGTTTTCTTCAGTAAGTGTGACAATTGATTCGTGAGCCATGGCAGGGAGGGATGAGTTTGGTTGAATAGCCGCCGGACTTCGGCCGGGATGAGTCGTCGGCGATGCGCTTACCTATATCGGTGTGCGTCGAAGGACTGTCAAGCCAAGGCCACCGCGGGCACTTGAGGGAGGACGGAAAGTCATCCGGCGAAAGGCCGCATGGCTCGCCGGCGCGTCAGCTCAGACCGGGGGGGCGGGCGCTAGGCCAGCTTTGTGAGCAACTCGATCACCAGCACGATGATGGCGAGCACAAGCACAGCAATTGCAATGGGCATGATTCCAGTTTCTTCCTGATCTTCTTCGACCGCCCCGAGGCTGCCGGTCTCGACGCCGCGTTGTATCGACGCGGCAGGCGCGGCGGCGCCGGCGGCATTCTGCAACTGCACCGTGGCTTTAGGCAAGGGTTTGACGGCGCCGGCGGTGGGCTGCAACGGCGTCGTGCGTTTCCCGACCTGCGGAGCTCCTCCTCCCGGCGCTTTGGCCAGGGGAATCGTCTTCGCCGCGGCCGGCGCCTTGGGAGATCCCGGGGGCTTTACCAGCGGAATGGTCTTGGCGCCTGCGGGAGCGGGCGGAGCCTGACCACCTGCGACCGGCGCGGTGGCGGTCTTGTCTTGATCCACGGGAACGGTGGCGGTCTTCCCTTCCTCACCGCCTTTGTCGGCGCCGGGTGCCATCGGCGCAATTGGCGGCACCGTCGCCGTATCACCGGAGCCCGGCGGCTTCGCTTTGAGGGTGATGCGCACCGTCTCTTTCTTCAAGGGGACCGTCGAGGTCTTCGGGGTCGGCTTGGGAGGGGGAGGTGGCTTCCGGGCTTTATCGTCAGCGTCACTCATTCGCTAAAATTTTAGATGGTACACGGGAATTTTATAAACTTCCTCTTTTCTTATCGCAATGCGCCGGGAGGGTGTCAACAGCTTTTTCCCTCCAAATCGCTTGATTTCAAGGGCATCGAGACCCCTGGTGGACCTTCTTTTCAGCCGGTCTCCGCCATTCTAAGTTTTGCTTGCCGCTCTTGAAATGCATAGGATAGGTTCCACGAGGTGAAAATTCTGATCACAGGCGGCGCCGGATTCATTGGATCTCACACGGTCGAGAGCATGGTCCACCGCGGGCATCAGGTGACCGTCTTTGACGATTTCAACGACTTTTACCGGCCCGATATCAAGCGCGCCAACCTTGCGGAAGTCCAGGACAAGATCGCGCTCGTCGAGGGGGACATCCGGGATAAAGAGAAGGTGACCCGCCTGCTGCACGACGGGGAATTTGACACTGTCATCCACCTCGCCTCTCGTGCCGGCGTCCGGCCTTCCATCAAAGAACCGGAACTTTATCTTTCCACCAACATCGGAGGCACCTTTAACGTCCTCGAAGCAAGCCGCAACACCGGGGTGGAACGGCTTATCTTCGCTTCGAGTTCTTCGGTTTACGGCCTCAACAAAAACCCTCCCTTTTCTGAATCCGATCTCATCGACCGGACCATCAGTCCTTACGCCACCTCCAAGCTCGCGGCAGAACAACTTTGCTCCAATTACGCGCACCTTTACGGCTTGCGCGTGGTTTGCCTCCGTTTTTTCACTGTCTACGGACCGCGCCAGCGCCCCGACCTCGCTATTTCAAAGTTCACGCGCCTCATCGACGAAGGACATCCCATCGAGCAGTACGGGGACGGCACCACCAGCCGCGATTACACTTACATTGACGACATAGTCCAAGGTGTCGAAGGCGCCTTGCTATACGACGGCCCCAAGTTTGAAATCTTCAACCTCGGCGGTTCGCAAACCGTGACCCTCAAGGAATTGATCCAGACCGTGGAAGCCGCCGTGGGTAAGAAAGCTGTTATCAACCAATTGCCCGAGCAGCCCGGCGACCTTCCGTTTACCTCCGCGGATGTTTCCAAGGCGCGCAAACTTCTTGGATACGAGCCGCGCACACCTGTCTCGGAAGGGGTTCCCAAATACGTGGAATGGTTCATGAGCCACAAGCCGACCCTGGAGGAAAGCACGGCGGTGGTTTGAGCTCTTTGAGAGCTGACTCTCCCGTGCGTGACGCGGTCACCCTCCTCCAGGAACTGGTCCGTATTCCCAGCGTCAATCCGGACGGCGATCCCTCTGCGGAAGGGAGCGGGGAAGCAGCCTGCGCGCAGTTCGTCGCCCGCTTTCTCGAGAGTTGCGGCGCCACCGTCGCCCTCGAAGAAGTGCTCCCCGGCAGGCCCAACGTCTTCGGCCGGTTACCCTCTTCCCCCGCGGCGGAAGGAACCTCGAAACCGCGCCTCCTCTTCGCCCCGCACACCGACACCGTCGGCGTGCGCAACATGACCATCGACCCGTTCTCAGGCGAGCTCCGGGACCGGCGAATTTACGGTCGGGGCGCCAGCGATACCAAGGGCTCCATGGCCGCCATGCTTTGGGCGATTTATGAATTGCGTGATCGAATTCCCTCGCTGGACGTCGAAGTCGCTTTCGCCGGACTCATGGGAGAAGAGACCGGGCAGCCGGGCTCCGCCCACTTTTCCCGCGAACACGCCGGGGAATTCGATTTCGCGATCGTCGGAGAACCCACCGGACTCGACGTCGTCACCACGCACAAGGGTTGCCTCTGGGCTCGCGTGGAAACCACCGGCAAAGCCGCCCATGGTTCCACTCCGGAGCAAGGAGAAAACGCCATCATCAAGATGAGTTCGCTGATCCGGCACATGGACCTCCAACTGCGCGAAAAACTCGCCGGGTTCACGGATCCCATCCTGGGCGCCAGCACCGTCAACATCGGCACCTGCCACGGCGGCACACGGGCCAATATCGTCGCCGATCACTGCGAAACCGTCGTCGACCTGCGCCTGACGCCCTCCTTGCCGCCCGCCAAAGCCCTCGCGCTCCTCGAATCTCTTCTTCGCAGCCAGGACCCGGACGTCGTCGTTACGCCGGTCCTCGAGTGCACCCCCTTGGCCACCGATCCGGCGCACCCCATGATCCGGAAGCTCGAAGCGGCGGGCGCTTCCCGCATCGGCGCCCCCTGGTTCTGCGATGCCGCCGTGCTCGCCGAAGGCGGCATCCCTTCAGTAGCCGTGGGCCCGGGCTCCATCGCCCAGGCGCACACCGAGGACGAGTATCTCTCGATAACCGATTTCGAAAATGGTGTCGCCTTCTTCCGCGATTTCCTCGAGTCCTTCGGCCGGGCGTGAGGCATGCGCCTCTCGTGGTCGCGCGGCGGGAAGCGCTGGATTATTGGAGTATTGAAATGTTGGGGTTATGATAAGATACCCCAGGCGCGCGAATTCCGTTCTTCCACCCTTCCATTCCCCCGCCATTCCAGTATTCCATTACTCCAACACTTCAATCCCCCCACACCTCCATGTCTTCGACCGCCGAGAAACCCAAGACCGCCATCTCACCCACGCGGGACGAGGACTTTCCCGAATGGTACCAACAAGTGGTCCGGGCCGCGGATCTCGCGGAGAATTCCGAAGTCCGCGGGTGCATGGTCATCAAGCCCTGGGGATACGGACTCTGGGAAAATATCCAGTCACAACTGGACGCGCACTTCAAAGAGACCGGACACAAGAACGCTTATTTCCCCCTCCTCATCCCCCTTTCATACCTCGAGAAAGAAGCCGCCCATGTCGAAGGCTTCGCCAAGGAATGCGCCGTGGTCACTCACCACCGCCTCGAAGCGGGCGAGGACGGCAAGCTGGTGCCCACCGGTAAACTTACCGAACCCTTTGTGATCCGGCCCACTTCGGAGACTATTATCGGGGCCGCCTTCGCGCGCTGGATCGAGTCCCATCGCGATCTCCCCCTTCTCATCAATCAATGGGCCAATGTCATGCGCTGGGAAATGCGTCCCCGCCTCTTCCTCCGTACCGCGGAGTTTCTCTGGCAGGAAGGACATACCGCCCACGAGACGCGCGAGGAGGCCCTGGAAGAAACCCGGCGCATGCACGAAATTTACGAAACCTTTCTCCGGGACCACCTTGCCATTCCCGTCTTCGCGGGGGAGAAAACCGAGAACGAACGCTTCCCCGGCGCCGAGAGCACGCTCACCGTGGAAGCCATGGTGCAGGACCGCAAGGCGATCCAGGCCGGCACTTCTCACTTTCTCGGACAGAATTTCGCAAAGGCCCAGGACATCACCTACACCGGACGCGACGGCAAGATCGAACACGTCTGGACCACTTCCTGGGGAGTGAGCACGCGCCTCATCGGCACTCTAATCATGGCCCATGGCG
>JAHEJT010000268.1 GCA_024638765.1 Verrucomicrobiales bacterium | reverse complement strand
GCGGAGCACCACCGCCACCAGGGTGCAATAGACGATGTTCAACGAATACTCGAGGTAACGTCCCGGGAAGAAAAGTTTGAGCAAAACCACATTGGCCGCCGCGTAAAGCAGGAACGACGCGATGAGGAAGAAGCTGAAGGCGCGCAGCACGCGCCAATCCATGCCGTGATTTTTCCTTCTTAACGCCCGCGCCACCGCCGCCAACAACGCCAGCAGCACCACCCACCCCGCAAAGATTTCCCACTGCTTCGGCGCAAAGCTCGGCTCGAGCTGCCGGACCATCTCCTCCCACACCGGCCGCACCGGGATGATGGCATTGCGTCCGCCCTCCATGTATTCGGGTTTCCCCTCCATGTCCGCGCGGGTCACCACGTCGCCGTATTCGGCCGGCCTGAGGATGAGGTATTGAAGCGCCGCCAGGACGATGGCCGCCACGACCGGAAGAATCATCACCATGGCGTGCCCGCGTGTCTTGTCCGGCGGCTGTCGCACTCGCAGGTAAACCGCGAACAGTGCATGCGTGCCCAGGCAGAGAAGAAAGGCATACGGATTGAAGAGTGATGCCAGCACGATCATGACGCCCGCGGCGCCCCATTTCCCCCGGCACAGGAACCAGAGATATCCCGTCATCAGGGGGTAGACGAACCCCCGCGAAAGCCCGCCCGACATGCGGTCCAGGAATCCCTCGAAAAAGAAATACGTGCACACCAGGAGGACGCCGGCGAGATCGTCTTTGAGCGCGCGCCCGATTCCGAAGAGGAATCCCGCCGTGATGACAAAGAGCGCCCCGGTCACCACCTTGGTGCACTGCACGGGATTCATGAACTGCGCGCCGACCCAATAGACACCCTTGACTCCCCAGGGCACATACCGGCTGGCGTAGCGCGTCAGGAAATCATCCTGGAACAACTCCGGATCGTTCCACGCCTGCATCCAGTAAATCTGCTGCCGCACATCGTCGTTGATGACGTATGGACTCGATAGGGATTCCCAGTGGGCGACAATGAAAACGAGTGTCGCGGCAGCGAGCGCATAGGGCAGATAGGGTAAGCGCTCTCGGCTCTTCGGCATGGGATTGAAACTAGAGTGCCGTCCTGAAACTTCCAACGGTAAACACGTTCCGCAATCCCGCTCGAGGGACGAGTTATCGCCTCCTGGCGTCGGCGCTCTGCAGAATGCCTTCGGGCTATCCTTGAGCGCTCGCGCGCCCAAGCAGTCCGTCTCGTCCGTCTCGGCCGTCGCGTTGCGTCAATCCCGCATCGGCGGAGATGCCGCGGGGTGAAGAGCGGGGAAATTGTGCTCGCCTCTGGCAGCGTGCTGTGGTGGGATGCCCAGTCGCTTGAAATTCAGTATTCCCACATGAAAGCTCCCACTTCCCTGATGAAACTCGGCCGTGTCCGCGCGGTGTCTACGTTCTTTTTCCTGTGCACCCTGTTGCTTTCGCTGCCCCTGGCGGGCGCCGCGGACTGGGTGCGCCTATACAGCGAAGACCGCCGCGTTTCGGTGGAATTCCCGGAAGACGTCATGGACCGGCTGCAGACGCAAATCGAGAAGACTGCGGCCGGCGACGTGACCACCAATTTCGCGACGTGGACGGGTGACGGCATCGTGTTCGGGGCCAGCGGCTCCAAGGTCCCGGGGCTGGCGTTCCTGGCGGGGAAGAACACGATTTTCAATCAGACCAAGAAGAAGCTTCTGGCCAAGGCCAACGGGGCGGAGACCGGTTACCAGGAAATTGTCTTCGGGGGACACCCGGCGCGAATCCTGGATTACAAGAGCGGGCCGGGGGCTTCGGCCTCCTACACGGCCAAGGCGATCCTGCTGTTGGTGGGCAAGAAGATGTACACCGTCACCTCCGTAATCACCAAGGATACCGCCGCCAACCGGGCGTTGGAGGACAGGATGGCGGAGACTATCCAGGCGAAATAGGAGATAGGTTTCAGTGTTCGGCGTTCGGTGTTCAGGTGTCGAGCGCCGAGGGTTCGGTATGATTGCTCGCTCGGCTGACCCCGTTCGGCATCCCCGTTCATTATGCATGCAATAGTGGGCCGATCAGTAGAATTCCTTCCTGAACACCGAACACTGAACACCGGGCACCCACCGTTCCCATGACCTCTTCCGGAGTTGATACCTCCACCCGCTACGAACAGCGCTCCCTGCGCGTCGGCGTGTGGGCCAATCTCGTGATGGGAGTCGCGGGGGTCACAGCGGCGCAGCTCTCGAACTCCGACGCCCTCATGGGCCACGGAGGACTTCGACTTGATCTATCGGGCTTGAGCAGACCCGGCGGACGCCCTAGAGTCCTCCGACCCTGAATCGCATGTCCGGCACGAATTCCAGCCCACCGTCTCGAGTGCGTTCCTTGCTGTGCGAGCCGCTGTTCCAGTTCCTGCTCATCGCCGGGGCACTGTTCGCGGCGAATCATTTCTGGGGGGGAGCGGGGAAAGAGAAAATCGTCATCGACGCGCAGACTGCGGCCTATCTCATCAAGCAGCGCGAAGATCTCGAGCTGCGGAAGCTGACGCCGGGGGAGCGGCGGGAGACCATCGATGCCTTCCTCGAAGACGAACTGCTTTATCGCGAGGCATACAAGCGCGGGATGGACAAGGGGGATTCGCGGATGCGGCGCAATCTCATTCTCAAGATGCGCGGGTTGTTCCTCACCGATGCCGCGCCGATGACCGAGGAGAATTTGCGCGCCTTCTTTGAAGAGAATCGCGCGGATTACGTGGCGCCTCCGGCCATTTCAATAGAACAGGTGTATTTCCCCAACGATGCAGAACCGCCCGACGGTTTGCTCGAGGAGCTTCGCGGTGGCCGCGATTCGAGGGAATTCAAGGAAAGCTTCTCTCAGTATGGAAGCCGTGTGATAAAACAGGTTTCGGCGCAGGAGTTGGCGGGCACGCTGGGACCCGAAGCGGCAGCGTCGATTTGGAAGATCGGAGACGAGCAGTGGCACGGGCCGTTCGCATCCATCTTCGGCCGGCACTTTGTCCGCGTCACCGCGCGCCACCCGTCCCGCGATTACAGCTTCGAGGAGGTCAAGAATTCGCTGGCGGGGGATTACTCCATGGTGCAATCGAGGGAAGCGATCGAGGCGGAGGTCGAGAAGTTGAAGGAGGAATATGAGATTGTGGTGGAAGCGCCGGAGGGGGGAGTGAGTGGTGAGTAGTGAGTGTCGAGTGACAAGAAGCTATCCCAAAAAACGGACTCCCCTAACCCTCTCCCGGGGGGAGAGGGGACTGAAAAACCGGGCTTTTGGGGACGATGAACGGAGATGAATGATCGAGTAAGTTTATAAAGGGATAGCTTCAAGTGAGGAGCATGAGTAAGAGGAAATGAGGGTGTTGCTATTAGTTTGGATCGGCTTGTTCGCGTGTGGGAATGCGGTGGCGCACGACATCGGCGTCACGCCTGCAGAACTGGTCGAGTATGAAGACAATCGCTACGAACTCGTCGTGTCGGCAGGGCCGCAGATGGCTTATCTGATTTCCCCGCCGCTCCTGCCGGAGGGTTTCGAATTCGTCGGGAATCCCCGGGGCGCGCAGGGCACGGCCGGTCTTACGTTCGAGTTCTCATCCGATCGCAAGCTGATTGCGGACGACGTGTTGGTCCTGCCCTGGCGGCGCGACGGCGCGATCGTTTCGGCGGTCTGGGGCGATGGGAGCCGGAGTAAACGGCTTTTCAAGACGGAAGCGGGGGAGATCCGGGTGCCCTTGAGTGATCTGCAGGCAGGCTCCGGTTCCTGGACTGCCGGGGCGCGGCGCTACACGATGCTCGGCATCGAGCACATCCTGTCCGGCATCGACCACCTTCTCTTTGTGCTCGGATTGCTGTGGATTGTGCGGGGCGGGATGCAATTGGTGAAGACCATCACTGCTTTCACGGTCGCGCACAGCATTACGCTGGGGCTGGCGACATTCGGGTTCGTCAACCTGCCGCCGGGTCCGGTCGAGGCGTGCATCGCGCTGAGCATCGTCTTCCTCGGCGTGGAAATCTTGCACGCGCGGCAGGGGCGACCCGGTTTGACCTACCGCTTTCCCTGGGTGGTGGCCTTCGGGTTCGGCCTCCTGCACGGACTCGGGTTCGCGGGGGCGCTCTCCGAGATCGGTCTGCCGCAAAGCGAGATCCCGCTGGCGTTGTTGTTCTTTAATGTGGGGGTGGAGATCGGACAGTTGTTGTTTGTCCTGGTGTTCCTGGCGCTGCGGTGGGTCGTGAGGAAACTGCCGGTCACGCTGCCGGAACCGGCGCGGGCGATCCCCGGGTATGCGCTGGGGACGGTGGCGGCGCTCTGGTTCCTGGAGCGGGTGACGGGGATGTTTTTTTGAAGCCGGCTTTGCCGGCGTTCAAAGTTCGGGGTGAATTTGATTTTTCCGTGAGGGCGGCCTCGAGGCTGTTCAGGGTTCAGAGTTGAAGGTTCCCGAACCGTGCATGGGAGCGCAGGCGTCCCGCCTGCACCTAACTCGTGCGCGGCCGTGCCGGCCGCGATTCTATTATTCTGAAGCAGGCGGGACGCCTGCGCTCCCACTCTGCTTTCGAGACGTATCAAGGCTCGGCACTTACCCCGCCCCCTTCCGCCGGTCCTATTGCAGGCTTAACCCGATCTGGATCATTATCGGCACCGCCAAGATGCCGGTCATCATGAGGACCAAGGGGAGCTCGAGGAGCCGGATTCACCGCCACGACCGCACCCCGTCCACTTCCCGGAAGTGTTCATCGAAGGTCACCAGCACCGAGCCTGTTTCCAGGCAATGCGCCGCGATCCACACGTCGTTGAGCGGGATGGGGGCGCCTTTGCGTTTCAGGGCCGTTTTGACGTC
>JAHEJT010000267.1 GCA_024638765.1 Verrucomicrobiales bacterium | reverse complement strand
ATCCATGGAGGGGGCGAGGCTGGCTTTTACCGCGTGCGTTTCATAGCTGCCGGACTGGAAAAGGCGGTAAAGGATGTCGTTTTGATTGGTCGCGACGACGAACTGTGCCACCGGAAGTCCCATTTTATGCGCCAGCCATCCGGCGAAGACGTTGCCGAAATTTCCAGTGGGAGTAATGAAGTTCAGATTTTGACGCGCATCGGCCGGCAGTTGATTGAAGGCGTGGATGTAATATACCGACTGTGCGAGGATGCGGGCGATGTTGATCGAATTGACCGCAGAAAGTCCGGCGCGCTCCTTGAATTCGAGTTCGCCGAAGAGGTGCTTCACGATGTGCTGGGCGTCGTCGAAGGATCCTTCGATGGCAATGGGATAAATGTTCCCGGCCCCGGTGCAGGTCATCTGACGCTCCTGGAGTTCGGAGATGCGTCCCTTGGGGTAGAGGATAAAGACGTGGACGCCTTCCTTGCCGGCCAGACCGTGGATCGCCGCGGACCCGGTGTCGCCCGACGTGGCGCCGAGCACGTTGATGGGCTTCCCGGTGCGGCGGATCTGGTCTTCGAAGAGATTGCCCACCAGTTGCAGGCCGAAGTCCTTGAACGCCAGGGTTGGTCCGTGGAAGAGCTCGAGGACGAAGAGGTTCTCGGCGAGTTGGCGGAGGGGGGCGGGGTTGACCGGATCGTCGAAATTTTCGTGCGAGTGCTCGACGAGGGCGCGGAGATCCCCGGGCGAATGATCAGTGTCGAAGAGGCGGAGGAATTCGTAGGCGAGTTTGGGATATGCCAACGTGACGTTGGATCCTGTTTCGCCTTCGGCGAGGAGACCATTCGGAAGCGGGGGGAGGGAGGCGGGCACGTAGAGGCCGCCATCGGGGGCGAGCCCGGCGGCAAAGGCGTCGGAAAATCCGACTGGGGGAGACTGTCCTCTGGTGGAGACGAAGTGCATGGGGAAAGGTGTCGAGTGGCGAGGGGCGAGTGTTCGGTGTTCAGGTGTCGGGTATCGGGTGTCAGGAGCCTTTCGATTCTTCTTTCCTGAACACTGAACACCGAACACTGACACCCGGGCCGCAGGCACCTTTTACAGAGACTCGACTCTGTAAAGCACCGGCGTCTCCTGGATGCAATCGAGCTTTTCAATTTCTTCCACGGCGCCGCGCATGTTGCCGTAAGCGGCATCGTGGACGGTGAGGACGAGGGTGGCCCCGGCATTCTCGTCCTCCTCGGTATCGGGCTCGGGCTGGATGACGGAGAGAATTCCGATGTCGCGATTGCCGAGCAAAGTGGTGATGGCCGCGATGACGCCCGGCTGGTCTTTTACCTGGAGGCGGAGGTAATACTCGGAGACGGTGTCATCGAGAGGGACGGCTTCCCCGAACTCGCCATGCGGCATAAACCCGTCATAGCCGATACCGGCGGCGAGATTGTTGGAAACGTCGGCGAGGTCGGCGATCACGGAAGACGATGTGGCATCCTGGCCGGCGCCGGATCCGTAAAAAAGGGTGTCGCCGACGACATCGCCGCGGAGCGCAATGGCATTATACACGCCATTGACGTTGGCGAGAATGTGGCCCTGGGGCAGGAGCGAGGGCTGGACCCGGACTTCGACCCGCTTATCCGGGGCCTGGCGGACGACTGCCACCAGCTTGATGCGGTATCCGAGTATCTCGGCGAAGCCGATGTCGGTCCGGCCGATGCCCTCGATGCCTTCGACGTGGATGTGGGCCGGTTTGAGCCAGCGGCCGTAAGAGAGCCAGGCCAGGATGATGGCTTTGTGGGCGGCGTCCCAGCCGTTGACGTCGAGGGTGGGATCGGCCTCCGCGTACCCGAGATCCTGCGCTTCTTTCAGGGCGACGGCGTAGGAGAGCCCGGCGTCTTCCATCCGGGTGAGAATATAATTACAGGTGCCGTTGATGATCCCGTGGATGGATTCGATATGGTTGGCGACGAGGGCTTCGCCCACGGCTTTGATGATGGGAATACCGCCGGCCACGGCCGCTTCGAAATAGAGCGGCACATTTTCCTGTTCGGCGAGAGTGATGATCTCTTTGCCGCGCTCCGCGAGCAGCGCCTTGTTTCCGGTAATGACCGGTTTCTTGGCGCAAAGCGCGGCGGTTACGAAGTCATAGGCGCGATCGGTGCCGCCCATGAGTTCAATGATGATGTCGATGGAATCATCCTCGATGAGATCCTCGGGGCGCGTCGTAAGAAGTTCTTTCGGGACTTCGACATCGCGTTTTCGATCCAGTTCACGGACGGCGACCCGTGCGATTTCAAGCCGGTGCCCGGTGCGGGCCTCGAGGAGATCGCTGTTCTTGGCGAGATTCTTGTAGACACCGGCGCCCACGTTGCCGAGTCCGGCCAGGCCGATACGTAAGGGTGATTTGCTGGGCATGGCGGTCAGAGTAAGAGTGGGAAGTAAGTAGTAAGTAGTGGGAGAGGAGGGAGACTATGGTGGGGGGTGGGGCAAGATTCAAGTGACAAGTGTGGGGGGAGATATGGAAGATGGGAGATGGGGATACCGGAACGGCGAATGGACGCGGGAGGGAGAAGTTGGTAAAGGTTGGGGGTCATGGCGGATGAAAAGACAGGGCTCCTCCTGGACGGGGTGTATGCACGGCACGACACGGGGCCGGGGCATCCGGAATCGATGCGCCGGTATGAGGTGATCACGAAGAAACTGGGGGAAGCGGGTCTGGTGGAGAAGACAGCCTCAATCCCGGTGCGCGAAGCGACGGACGAGGAAATCCTGCGCTGCCATACGGAACGGTACCTGGAGACCGTGGTGCGGGAGATCGAGGGTGGGGCGGAAATGCTCAGCACGGGCGACACCGTGGTAATGCCGGCGACACTGGAAGTGGCGCGCAAGGCGGCGGGAGGCATCCTCAACGCGGTTGACCTCGTGATGGAGGGAAAACTGGAGCACGCTTTTTGCGCGGTGCGTCCGCCGGGGCACCACGCCACACCGGATCGGGGCATGGGTTTCTGCGTTTTCAACAGCATCTCCATCGGGGCGCGTCACGCGCAGGTGAAGCACGGGATCGAGCGGGTGGCGATCGTCGATTGGGACGTCCACCACGGGAACGGGACCCAGGACATTTTTTACGAGGACGGAAGCGTGTTCTTCTTCAGCACCCATCAGTATCCCTGGTATCCGGGGACCGGCCCGGCGAGCGAGACAGGGGAGGGCAAGGGTAAGGGGACGACCTTGAACGCGCCGCTGCCCGCGGGCTCGGGGATGCGGGAAGTCGGCGGTGCCTTTCGCGAGGCTTTTCTCAAAGCGATGGAGGAATTCAAGCCGGACCTGGTGATGGTATCGGCGGGATTTGATTCGCGGCTTGGGGATCCGCTGGGGCAATTCACGCTGACGGACGATGATTTTCGCGAGCTGACGAAAACGGTGCGGGGAGTTGCGGAAAAGTATGCGGAGGGCCGGTTGGTGTCGGTCCTGGAGGGTGGATACAACTTGCGGGGGCTGGCGAGCGCGGTCAACGCGCACTTGGGGGCGTTAATCGGAGATTAGCGGATCGCAGATGGGAGATGGGAGATGGGAGATGGGGGATGGGAGATGGGAGATGGGGAATGGCGCCTTGCGGCGCGCTTGCTGGTTGCGGGCAGGATGCCCGCGCTCCCACCGGAGCATCGATCCCTTTCTTAACTGCCAAAGATAAGGCGGTGTCCGATGGCCATGATGCCGAGGTCGACGATGACGTGGCAGATCCAGGGGGCGAATAGCGATCCCTGCCTTTGGTAAAGCAGGCTCCAGATGAGTCCGCCGACGCCGACTGCGGCGCTCAAGAAGAGCGCGAGACCGAAGCTGAAAAACTGGGAGGTAACCACGAGATGGTGGGCGGAAAAGGCGAGGGCCGCGAGGAGGTGCGCGGCGGGAAGCGCGAGGATCTTTCTCAGGTGTCCGTAGACAAACCAGCGCCAGTAATATTCTTCAATGCCGGAGTGGACGAGGGAGATAAAGAGGGCGAAGGGGACATAGTGTTTGTCGAAGCCCAGTCCGCGTGCCTTTTCGCGGACGCTGGTCGCGCCGGCGAGGACTTCGGCGCCGAGCGGGGTGCGCATGAGGAGGAACATGAGGCCCACGATGGCGAGTCCGAGGAGGACGCCCAGGGGGCCGGTCTTGAGATGGTCGACGATCGAACGTCCCGAGAGGAGATCGGCCCGCCGCAGGCGCAGGATGAGAAAGACGCCGATGAGCGGCCACAAAAGGGTGAACGACTTGGTGATGACGTAAGCGAATTGGCCGGGCGGGGAATCGTTGAACCAGACGAAGTAGAAGAGGGAGCCGATACAAGGGACGACGAGGGCGGGGCCGATCGCGAGCCAGTTGGTGAGCTTGCCCGGAGGGGCGTCCGGTGGAGATTCGGCGGTTGGCATGGGTGGAGTAACTTAGCCTGCCGCGGGAGACAGCGCGAATCGAAAGGAATGACGCGGGCATTGATTGGGTCAATGAATGCGGGGGAGATTGGACTCCTTACTGTCATCCCGAGCGCAGTCGAGGGATCTCACGTCTTATCCCTGGCGTCCTTTTGTCAGAAACAGGCGATGCACTGGAGCGCTTACGCCCATTATTTGGCAAGAGTGCCCACGGAATCAGGAGAGGGATCCCTCGACTGCGCTCGGGATGACACGGGCGGTGGGGGAGGTAGAGGGCAGACGCGGCCCCCTACCCGCGTTTGGGGCGCGCGTTTGGGGTAGTTGGCGGCGGCGGGCACGCGGGAGCGTGCCCCTCCAGGGTCCGCGATGGTTAGAGGGAGGGCTCCAGGGGGCGTGACGTGTCGGTCTCGGGGGCTTCTTTTCCCGGATCGGGGGCCTGGGGATGGAGGTCGAGTTT
>JAHEJT010000013.1:54447-57629 GCA_024638765.1 Verrucomicrobiales bacterium | reverse complement strand
GCCCCCGGGCGAGAATTCAATTACCAGAGCTGAACCCAAATTATCCCTTTAACCAGGAGGCTTATCCGTTTTCATTCAATCTCATCTGCGGCCATTCGTGTATCATTCGCGTAAATCTGTCTTTATATTTTTTTTAACACAGATGAACGCAAATAGAGCTTCAACTGAGAGTGGCATTGATCTTCAACTGGCTACCTGCTTATTCTAGCTTTGCCGCACTCTCTTCTTTGAAATGAAGCCACGCACAAAATCCCGAAAGCCAATGAAATCTCTCACCACCCTCCTCATCGCCCTGGCATTATCCTTCAACGTCACCAGCTGCGGCCCGGGCGACCACGACCACGCCGACCACGAGCCACACGATGAAGACGCCGCCCAGCATGAGGATGGCGATGCCCACGCCGGAGCCGGAGAAGGACACGGGGAAAAAGAAGGTGGTGACGATCACGCTGCCAAGGCCGGTCCCAACGGCGGGCGCCTCATCATGAGCGTAGAACCGCACCTCGAGTTTCTGGTGACGGACGATCGAAAGGTGAAAATCACCGCCGTCGATGAAGACGACAACCTGGTGCCGCTCGGCGATCAGAACATCACGGTGATTGCCGGCGACCGGACCAATCCCACTCGCCTGGCGTTCGCCAAAAGCGGAAAGTTCCTGGTATCAGACAATGCGCTGCCCGAGGGCAACGACTTCCCCCTTGTGATCAGCATTAAAGGCGCCGGGGCCGACCCGGTCCTGGAGAAATTCAATCTCAACCTCAGCGATTGCCCGACCTGCGATTACAAGGAATACGCGTGCATCTGCGATCACGATGAAGATGAGGATCACGCGCACGAAAAGGAGTAGTCTCTCGGGTATTGAAGGAAAGGAAGGAGAACGAATCTCCGGGTTCGTTTTTGAAGCCCGACGGCGATCGGTTACCCAAAACCCCAGGTGAGCGCAGGGCAATCCCAGGCTATCTTCAGAACGAACCTGGAGATTCGTTCTCCGCTTCTTTCCTCGCGCCGCACGCACAAAAAAAATCCGCCCCGGGGTACCGAGGCGGATTTCTTAAAACGATTTCTCTTCGCCTTACTTGCGAAAGCGGCGGCGCAGGACGCCCAGGCCGATCAAGCTCAGCCCCAGCATGAGGACGGAGGTGCCACCTTCGGGAACGCCATTCGGCGGCGGCGGAGGCGGAGGCGGCGGCGGCGGCCCATTGATCTCAGCACCAAAAAAGGTATAGTGCGAGATGCCTTTCAGGCCGTTGATGGTTAACGAAGCGCTACCATTCGATGCCATGTCGGCACCGATTCCGTAAAGGTGGTAGAGAGTATTGCCGCTACCGCCCCCTGCGGAACCATCCTTGAGAAGAATGTACGAGAGGCCGAGGCCGCCGGGATTGTTGACTGACATATCCCAGGTAACCGTGGAGGTAGCAACGTTACCGTCGGGAGTAAAAGTGTAGCCCCCAATGCCAGGACTTTGGTCGAAGCCAGTCCCGTCCGTATTCCATTTTTGAAGATACGTCAGGTCGGCCCCCCCATTCCAAGTGGTTTCGACATAAGTTTCTTCCCCGCCCGGATTACCTAACCCGGGAAGCTCGAGGACCCCGTGATTGATAAGGGTCGCTTCAGCCGTCAGAAGCGACAACGCGGCGATCGTCATGGTACAAGTTAAGGTTTTCATAATATTTTGCGATAAATGTGTTTCCGAGAAGTGAAGACACTCCGTGTCCTTATTATTCAGATTCTTAGAGAAGCTTAAATCGTGCCAACACCGGTAACGGCTGTCCATCGAAGTTCTAAACCGTTCATTTTCAAAACTTTAGGAAAGCAGATTTTCAAGGCGCTGATTGCCCTCCCCCACCCGATTCTGTCAAGAATTCCGACACCCGAGAGCCACAAGCGCGCAGGTATTTGCGTAATTCATTCATTCTAAGTCGGTTGCAACAGGAATTCGGGTCGTAAAGAATTCCGACAGTGAATTCCGGAATTTTAAGACTCTTTGACATCTCCCGGGCGCAGAGCAAGACCTGTTAGAAGACGGAGAACACTCCAAATTCGGCAGTTCCGATCCACCCTCAGGACCAACGCCACAATTCGTAGGGCCGGCCCCGCCTCGCGTCCATCCCGGGATGCGGCCACACCCACCCATTCGGCCGCGAGGCACACAAAAAATCCGCCCCGGCGGTGCCGAGGCGGATTTCTTAAAACGATTTCTCTTCGCCTTACTTGCGGAGGCGGCGGCGCAGGACGCCCAGACCGATCAGGCTCAGTCCCAGCATGAGGACAGAGGTGCCACCTTCGGGAACTCCGTTCGGCGGCGGGGGCGGAGGAGGCGGAGGAGTGCCGGGCATCCCCAGGAAGGTAGTGTGCGAGATGCTGTCCTTGTTATCGGGGGCATCCACCACGACCTGAAAGCCAAGGAAGCCCATGTCCGGCCCGACGGTATAAACGTTCAAATACGTGTTCGCGGTCTTCACCACGATGGCCTTGAGTTGATATGACGTTCCCGAAAGGTCCCAGCCGACGGTGGCTTCTCCCGATGCGTTAAATCCCGTAGAAGTGAATTGCGGGTTTCCGTAAGGACCTTCGAACGCGGCGTCGTCGTAATCGTACTTGGCCAGGTAAGTCAAGTCCCCGAGCCCAGGAAAGGCGTCTTCCACTAGGTCGATCTCGGTGCTGGGATTACTATTGCCCCCCTGCAGGATTTGCGTGGGGCCCATGATAGTGGCCTGGGCGGTCAAAAGTGAACCGGCCAACAGGGCGATGGTGGTAGATAATATTTTCATCTCTCTTAGTCTTAGTCTTAGTCCTCCCCCTCTTCTTGGGTGGAGCGGTATTTGTTTATTAAATAACTTCAATTGATTATTAGCTACTTATTAGCTTTAATCATGCCAACCTGCACAAGGGAAACCAATGGAAAGTTTAAATCATTCATCCTTAATAACTTAGGATGAGCGATTTTCAAGGCCCGCCTTCCCTCCTTCCCGCCTTTCCCCCCCCATTCTGTAAAGAATTCCGACAGTCGAGGGCCTCCAAAAGCGCCGGAATCTGCGTGAGACCCTCATTATAAGACAGTTACAAGATAATTAGGAACTGTAAAGAATTCCGACGGCGATTCCAGCTCGCCAGGCACCCCGATTAACGCCGTAGCGTTCCAGGTCAGTCCCGATGGATGGGGATCGGATTCGTTTCAG
>JAHEJT010000013.1:0-54437 GCA_024638765.1 Verrucomicrobiales bacterium | reverse complement strand
ACGGAGAATGAACCCCTCCCGATTCCATCGGGATTCAAGAACGAGTCTAGAGACTCGTTCTCCGGTCGCCACTCGAAAACTCTCAACTCACCGTGCGCTCCAATAGAGCTTGGTTTTTCCGTAGCGGAAGGCAAAGGCGCCGCTCTGTTTCACCCAGTAAATGCTGCGCGTCCCCTTGGACTTCCCGTGCGTGAGTTTCTCGGTATCGAACCAGAGATCGATCGCACGCGTCTCTCCCGGGGCAATCGGTCCGACACCGTCCGCGTGCAGAAAACAGGCGCAGCCGCCGCTCACTTTGTAATTGTCTATGGTCGTGGTGCCGGCATTCCTGACCTTCACCGTGAACAGCACCACCTCCTCGGCATGGTTCACCTGCAATCCCTCGACCTTCTTTGGAATGACGAGCGTTTTCTTGCGGAACCAATCGTCCGCCTGCTTATCCGCGGCCCATGCGGTTGCAAGCAGCGCGGAGGCCAGGAGAAGAAAGAGAGTAGAAGCGAGAAGCGGGGGTCGCATTAGGGAAAAGTAATCAAAGCGTTGGCGTTTATCCAGTCCGGAGGGGGAAAATCCGGCGAAGTAGCCGCGCTCGTAAGAGCGTGGAGGAGCCGTGCCGTTTGTCCCCCACATTGTCCACCTGCTTACGCAGGCGGCTACATCGTCTCCCGGCGAAGTAGCCGCGCTCGTAAGAGCGTGGAGAAACCGTGCCGTTTACGCCCACATCATCCACCTGCTTACGCAGGCGGCTACATTCTCACGGCGCCACTTGCGGACCGTAAAGATGTTCCCCCTTTCGCGCGGCTTGGATGGCTTCGAAAGTATCCTGCGCCACGCCGGGATCCCCTTGCGCCCGCATCCAGCGGTCGAGTTCCGCAGAAAGCCGATTGCGAATTTTTCGCAGACTTCCCTCCCCGGCGAGGTTCGTCATTTCGTAAGCATCTCCGGCAGTATGATAAAACTCTTCGGCCGGGCGACGCGTGTAGCGCTTGATCAGGTTGTAAGTCGAAGGATTGTTCCCGGCTTCGAAGACCCAGGTGGACCAGTAAGGATTGTTCAAGGCCCCATTGCCCCTCGATCCCATGAGATGTTTTTCGATGTAGATCTCGTGCGGCAGCAGGTTGCGGATGTACCGGTATTCCCCGTCCGTGACGGTGCGGATCGGATAAGGAGGTCCCTCGGGGATGTTGTTGTGGATACCGTAAGCGAACTGGCGGTGCTTTGACTTCTTCCCCGTGAGCACCGGAAGAAAACTGCTGCCGTCAAACTTTTCCGCCGGCACATCGGCGCCCGCGACATCCAGAAGTGTCGGCAGCACGTCCGCATACTGGACAAGCGCGTCGGTGCGTTTGCCTGCCGGCACTTTTCCGTCCGGCCAACGCGCGATCAGGGCGGTGTGCAGACCGGTATCCCAGTTGGTCCATTTGCATCCCGGAAACTGGGAACCCTGCTCCGACGTGAAAAGGACCAGGGTGTCATCGGCCAGGCCCGTCGCATCGAGCGCGGCAAGAATCTCGCCAACCTGGCCGTCCATGTACGTGATCTCGGCGAGATATTTCCCGAAATCTTCGCGCGTCCGCGGCGTGTCGGCGAGGTTCGGCGGTAACTTGATTTTCTTCGGCGGATACTTCGACGCATCACCCATCACCCACGGCACATGCGGGTCCACCAGGGCGACGACCAGGCAAAAGGCCTCGCCCGTGTCGCGTGACATGAAGTCCGCAATCCCGGAAACTTCGTGCGCCTGGGTCGGGTTGCGCACGCAACTGGGATCGAAGCCCCCGACTTTTTCAAAGGGAAAAGATTCCTCCGGCTTCACGTGCACTTTCCCCGCGAGTCCCACGCGATAGCCCGCTTCTCCGAGGTGCTGCGGCATACTGGTGGCGGACGGCAGGCTCGCGGAATGGTTCCAGGCGCAGCCGTTGCGCATGGGGTATTGCCCCGAATAGAGTTCCGCGCGACACGGCTGGCACATGGCCTCGGCCAGGTACGCTTTATTAAAGGTCAGCCCCTCCCGGGCGAGCCGGTCGATGTTCGGCGTCTTCGCGTTCAGCCCGCCGTATACGGGAAGATCGTTGTACGTGCAGTCATCCGCCATGATGATCAACACGTTGGGGGGCGCTGCGGAAACGTGTGCTATCAACGACAGGACGAGGAACGCGTGGAGAAGGAGGAGGGTTTTCATGATTGGACTTCCATTTAAAACGGCGAAAGGACGAGCCGCTATCAATTAATGTCGGTGAATGTGCCCAAACTTCCGGCGAGCGGCTCCCGAAGATTCGTGAGGCATCGCAATCATTGTCATCCCGAGCTTGTCGAGGGATCCCTCTTGGCGGGGAGAGTGGTGGAGCGCGGTCTCCCGACTGCCGCCGTCACCGAACATGCCCGAGAAACCCGTGCAATACCGCTGAACGCATCCATCGCTTCTTAGCAAGAGATCGAGCAAAAGAACTCGTGAGATCCCTCGACAGGCTCGGGATGACATACGGGGAGGGATCACTCCAGCACCCGCACCGTGATCGCCCCCAACTTCCATCGCCCCGCCGCTTCCACCCCGAAATGCGGGCTGCTGTCGA
The DNA here is from genome assembly GCA_024638765.1 of Verrucomicrobiales bacterium. GTDB lineage: Bacteria > Verrucomicrobiota > Verrucomicrobiia > Verrucomicrobiales > DEV007 > JAHEJT01. The sequence goes on along the minus strand of JAHEJT010000013.1, from coordinate 51,867 downwards.
GACGCAGAGTTTCGCCGGCCTTGAGCACCCCGATGTCGCTGAGGATTCCCGACTGATCCTTGGCATCGTTGTCGGCGTCGACACAGTAAATCGCCAGGGGCGCACTGTCCGCGACCTGGTAAAAACCGCCGCACACACCGTCTTCCCCGGCGATTACCGCCACGCTTTCCACGACGACGTCCCGATCGAACTGGAGCACGACCGCCTCGCCGCCGTCGATTTGCTGGAAGTCCCCCCCATCGAGCCACGGACCGCGGGAACCTGCCCGCAGGCTCTTGGTTTCCACCGCTTCATCTCCGCGGAAGCCACGCACGGTCATTTCGAGGCCAGCGCGATCTCCTGATTCTTTCATCGCATCGCCCCACTCGAAGACGACGCGCTTCCTGGGCGCAAACTCCGCGACGCGATGTCCGCCGCTGTTGCGGAGCAGGAGGGCACGTCGCGTCAATTGTTGCACCAGCGGTTTCAATTCGGGATCACCCACGCGATTGGTCGTTTCCCGGGAATCGGTGGCGAGATCGTAGAGTTCAAAAGGGTTGGCTCTACCGGCGCGAACCAAGGCAGCGTCAAAGAACACCTTCCATTTACCCTCGAACTCCTGCCCTTCGACGGACGGATTGTCGAGACGCATCGCCACGACTGCGGGATCATCTTTGGCCTCCGAGTGATCATTGAAAAAGAGCGGCGGACGTTCCGGCATAGGCTCGCCGCGAAAGGCGGCGAGCACGCTGAAACTGTCTTCCGCGCCTTTCTCACCGGCTCGCAGGTCGGGAAGCTCGCGGCCGAGCAGATCCGCGAAAGTCGCGAACATGTCCTGCAACCCGATCGGCGCGTCGCTGGTCACACCCGCTGTCGTCGCGTCGCCGTCCCCGATTCCGCCCGGGCCCCAGGCGACCATGAAGGGCACGCGGTGGCCGCCCTCGTAACAGGATCCCTTGTGGCTGCGGAACGGCCCGGTCGCGATGTCGCTGTTAATTTCCGCGCCATTGTCGCTGGTGAATATCACGAGGGTCGATTCGGCCAGCTTTTTGCCGGGATCGCGCGGATCCTCGGTTGCTTCCAGGTAATCCAGCAAGCGGCCCAGGGCGACGTCGTTCTCGTAGATGTAATCTGCACGGACATTCATCTTTTCTCCGGCCACGCTGCGTCCCGCGCCTGCGACCGGCTGCCCGGCGATGTCCGTGTCGGGCGTGTGCGGTCCGTGATTGGAATTGGAGGGGTAATAGAGAAAGAAGGGTTTTCCGCGGGTCGTCTTCTTCGAGAGATGATCATCGAGGAATCCGATCGCATGATCCGAATGCCGGCCTCCCAGTTCGGTGAGGACATAGGCGTCGGGCCCTTCGTCCACCAGTTTTTTCCCATCGCCGGTGGCGCCGACCGCGGTCCGGCCGTGAATATGGCCGGGGCCAATCGATTGGGTCGGCGTGTTGCGGTTTCCTTTCCCTTTGCCTTTCTTTGGGTTCTTGGGAGCAGGTGCCGCCTTCCGCCCGGCGTCCGGACCAGAGGTGCCGTGCGATCGTGACGTGAATCGGCAAAAATCGAAGCCGTGGTCCAGCGGCGTGGTCTGCAGCGGCTGGGCAAGATCGGCATCCTCCCAACCGGCCGCGGGCGATCCGTCGGACCGCCGGTAACGCAACCCCACGTGCCATTTGCCGACCATGGCGGTGCGGTAACCGGTATCGCGAAGCATGGTGGCCAGGGTGGGGCGATCGGCTTCGATCATGGGATCGCCCTGGGAACCGAAAAGCACCCAGAATTTCAAGCGATTACGCCACGGGTATCGGCCGGTGAGAAGACCATAGCGGGTGGGCGAACAGCGCGAGGAGGGCGTGTGCGCATCCGTGAAGCGGACGCCCATGCGGGCGAGCCGTTCCATCTGCGGTGTGTGAATCTGATCGGCATCGCTGTTCCCGGTGAAATCCTGGTACGCGCTGGTATCTCCCATCCCCATATCATCCGCCATCATGAGGACTATGTTCGGATGTTTGAGTGCACCATCGGAAATCGAAGGCGTAAAGAGAATCAGGAGGCCGGCGAGAGCCGGTAAGAAATGTCTAATGACGAAATACCCAATGCCGAAGGAATGACGAATCCCGAATGACGAATTACGCCGTCCGCGGACGTTCGCTACTCTGCGCAGAAGTTTTTCGGATTTAGATATTCGGGCTTCTTTCGTCATTGGGTATTTCGTCATTCGTCATTCAGGAAGGCCCGCATACTCCTTGGAATTACCATCTGGCCTTCAAGCCCACGCTTCTCACCTTTTCTTTTTCGATTTTGTGCCGGGCCGCTCCGCAGACGGCGCGCCGGGGCGGCGCTTCATTTCCGCGGTGGGCCGGCGACTGCCTTCAATGCCGGCGACGTGGGTGTCGTACGCCTTATGGAGGCGCGCCACCACTTCGGGATACTTTTCCGCGAGATTCTTCGTTTCGCCAATGTCGGCGACGGTGTCGTAAAGCTGCACCGGGAGGGGCGAGGGCTCACGCCCGACGAGGGCGTCCCGTTTCCCGCCTTTCGTCTCTTTCCACGGATAGAACTTCCATTTGCCCGCGCGGACCGTCCCGGGTCCATGCATGAGGACGTACGTTTTGTGCGGGCTCTTGGCGCCTTCTTTCCCGCGCATCAGCGGCAGGATGTTTTTCCCATCGATCTTGCGATCCGGCAGCTTTCCGTCGCAGAGCCTCGCCAGCGTGGGCAAGACATCGATGCTGGCTGCGACCTCGCCGCAGACTCTGCCTGCGGGAATCTGCCCGGGCCACCACATCACGGTCGGCTCCCGGATCCCGCCGTCGTAGACACTGCCCTTCTTGGCGCGCAACGGCAGCGATGAACCCACCGCGGCGCCGTTGTCACTGGTGAAGATCACGAGCGTGTTCTCCGCAATGCCGGCATCTTTGACGGTCTTGAGCACTTCCCCCACGGACCAGTCGACTTCCTCGATCGCGTTGGTGATCAATTCCTGGTCGGGATTGTCGAAAGCCGGGGATACCGCCAGCGGCAGGTGGACCATGGTGTGCGGAAGATACAAAAAGAACGGATTGTCTTTATTGGCGCGGATGAATTTTCTCGCCTCTTCCGTGTAACGCTTGGTCAAGGTGGTTTGATCGGCGGGATACTCGATCACTTCTTCGCCCCGGAGCAGCGGCACCCAGTTCTTCATCTTGTGACCCGCTCTGACTTCGTCGAGGGTGAGCCCCTCGCGCACCACGATATCACCGGAGAGTTTGTTGGCAGGATCGATCCACATGTCGTTGCTGTAAGGGACGCCGTAATAGGAATCGAATCCTTGATAGGTCGGCAGACAGGGGGGCAAATGCCCGAGGTGCCACTTGCCGACACAGGCAGTCTTGTATCCGGTGGCTTTCAGCATGTCGGCGATGGTGACTTCATCGGGGTGCAGGCCCTGGTCGCTGTGTGGAAAGAGGACCGCCGCCATACTCAAGCGCTGGTAATGCGTGCCGGTGAGGAGCGCGGTCCGCGAGCCCGAGCACACCGCGCAGCCGACATAGAAATCGTTGAAGCGCATGCCCTCGACTGCCATGCGGTCGAGGTGCGGAGTTTTCGGGACGGTGGCGCCGTTAAATCCGACATCTCCGAACCCCATGTCATCGATGAAGATGAGGATGATATTCGGCCGCGGAGCGGCCGAAATAGAAAATGGAAGATAGAAGATGGAAGATAGGGCCAGGACCGCGAGGAGGAGGAGATAAGGTGCAGTTGGGATATTCTTAGTGTTCATGGTTTAGAAACGACTTTTGCGCTATCTGCGTTCATTTGCGGATATCTGCGCTCATTTGCGTTGCGAAAAAATTTCTAACGCGGATTTACGCACTGCTATGCGCGAAAGCGATTCATAAACACGTAGTCAGTCTGCAGAGCCTGCGTCAAGCAGGATAAATGACCACGAATTTCCGCAAATGAGAGGTCTCCTGAAACGGGAGGGAATACGCCCACTGCCACGCTTCAATTCGGGGCGCGCGAAAGAATCCGGCCCGGGCACACGTTTCCTCGGATGATGACATACCGATTCCTCCTCACCCTCCTCATCGCCGGCCTTTCATCGGGCGGCTTCGCCCTTGGAGCCCAGGCGCCCAACATTCTCCTCATTCTCACCGACGACCACGGATGGAGCCAGTTGTCGGAGGTCATGGATCCGCGGCTGGCGGAGTCACGCTCCGAATATCTCGAGACACCGCACATGGTGCGGCTCATGGAGGAAGGAATGCGCTTTACCAGCGGCTATTCGCCGGCGCCATTGTGCACGCCGACGCGTCGCAGCATTCTCTGCGGGACTTCGACGGCGCGCAGCGGGACGGAATTCGCGAGTCCCAAGTGGATTCCCGCCGATCACCTCACGATTCCGAAGGCGCTGAAAGCCGCCAATCCTGATTACCGTTGCGCGCACTTCGGAAAATGGGGCGAGTTGATGACCAGCACGCCGGAGGAGTGCGGGTACGATGCGAGCGACGGGATGACCGGGAACAACACCGGAGGCATGCCGCGCACCCTGGGAGTGAAGGGCAGTCACGGTGACGGGCCGCCGCACTTCATCGACAACAAAGATCCCAAGCGGACGCGGACGATGACGGGACGCGCCATCGACTTCATGCGCGCACAGGCCGAGGAAGGAAACCCGTTTTATGTGCAGGCGAGTTATTACGCGCAACATCTATCGGTAGTTTGCAAGGAGGACACGCTGGTAAAATACATCGAGAAGGGCACGCCCGACCGCGGATACACCCATGCGTGGGCGGCCATGATGGAAGAACTCGACGATGGCGTGGGGCGACTGCTCGACGCGATCGACGAATTGGGAATCGCGGATACCACCTATGTCTTCTTCACCGCGGATAACGGGGGACGAGGCACGGTTCCCGGAGGAAAATTCGATCGGGGCCGGCTGCCGACAAACCATCCCCTCAGCGGGGCCAAACACAGTCTGCTCGAAGGCGGCATCCGCGTGCCCTTGCTCGTGCGAGGACCGGGCATTGAGCCGGGCGCGGTGTGCCATGAACCGGTGGTGGGATACGATTTTCTCCCCACCTTCCAGGCCCTGGCGGGAGGAAAGAAAGCGGCTTTGAGCGACGAGGTCGATGGGGTCAGCATTGCCCCGCTTTTTGAGAATCCAAAAGAAAAGCTGACGCGGCCACAGGAGTCGCTGATTTTTCATAGGCCGCAGAGACACATGTCGGCGGTGCGCCAGGGCCCGCATAAGCTTTTCGTCACCTGGGACACCGGAGGTGAGGTGGCATCGAGACAGCTTTACCACGTGGGGAAGAATCCTCGAGAGGTCGAGGGACGAAACCTCGCGGAATCACAGGCCGCAAAAGCCGAGGCGATGGAAAAGTTGCTGCTCAATTACCTCGACGAAGTCGATGCCGAGATGCCGAAGCCGAAGGCCTCGAAGAAGAGGAAGAAGTGACCGCTGCCGGGCGCTTCCCGGTTCAATTGCCGGCAGAATGCTTAATGTCGTGATAGGAACGCGCCGCGTCGTAGCGGAACCAGTCGAAGTCCACCCGTCCGGCCTCCGCGGGATCGTCCGACAAGGGGTTCCAGCAGAAAAGACCGGGACGGTTGCCGCGCCAGTTGCCGAAAACGAGCGTGTACCGCCAGCCGGTATCCGTCCACGACTTGCCGTCGCTGCTCCAGGAAAAGGTTGCGTCATCACCATCCGTGTCACTGCGCAGGAGAATCGTGTCACCGTCGATTTCGGAACCTGCTTTTTGTTTTCCGTTGTTGTTAAAGAACAAGACCTTGCGGCCGTCGCGTTCCATGCGGACGCCAAAGAGCGCGTATTGGCCCGAGTGATGACAGAGTCCGGCGCGAGTGCCCGGTTGCATGCCGGAAAGATCAATCCTTGTATCGACGCGTCCTTTTCCGGTGCCGAGGTGGCGCTGGGACAACGTGTTGGGCGCGCCCCAGAAGTGCCCTTTTAATTTTCCGCGGTCACCGGGCACGGGTTTGGAGGCCGCCAATCGCAGCCATCCTGGACGCGCGGTGAGCGACCAGCGATCGTCCCGCGGGTTGTGATTCCAGTTCCATTGAGGGCCCGGCTCCGCACTTTCGAACTCGTCGGAAGTCTGCAGCGCGAACTCAGGATCGCCGGGTATGGGTTTATCATGCGACCAGACCGGCTCACCGATGCCGTCGTTGTCGACGTCGCGTCCGATGAGCGGCCAGCCGTCGTCCCAAGTCACCGGTTGGAGACATTGGGGACGGCCGTGAAAGACCGGCTCGCCGTTCTGCACGAGCTGGTGCAAGAACCACCAGCGTCCGTCGGGCGCTTCGATGAGCGATCCCTGGCAGGCGGAGCGGTCTGATTCTTTTTCCCGTTCCATAACGACTCGCGATTCGTAGGGACCGTAAATCGAATCGGTGGTGGAGCGTAGACAGAGCTGCTTGCGGTCGCGGCTTTTCCCCTCGCCCTGCCACTCGATCAACATGATGTACCAACGACCGTCAAATCGCCGGATCTTGGCGGCTTCGACGGCAGTGCCCGAAAAAATGGTTCTGCCTTCATCCAGCAATTCGGTGCCGTCCCAGGACAACTTAAACAGCTTGATCTCGTGCGGGACATCGGGCCTTGGCGGCGAGCCCTTGCCCCAGTTGCAGACGAGCCAGGCTTCTTTTTTTTCTTCGTCGAAATACACTGCCGGATCGGTCCAATGCTTTCGCTTGAGCAGGCACACCGGTTCCGACCACGGACCAGCAAGATTTTGCGCGCGCGTCAGGTAAAGCCCGGACTGGAAGTCGATCTGGTAACAGAGCCATTCGCCGTCGCGGTAGACGAGGTCACCGGCCCAGCAGCCGAATCGATAGCCATTCATCTGCTCCCAGCCATAGTTGGGCTCCCAACTCAGCGAAGGAATGGCGTGCCCCGTGTACCGCCAGTTCACGAGATCCTTGGATTCCATGATCGTCATGCCCGGCGAGAGATGGTTGGTCGACGTGATCATGACCCACCCGTCTCCGTGGCGCTCGACATCGGAGTCGGCAAAGTCGCCGTTGAGAACCGGATTGGCGTAGGTGCCGTCGCCCTGGTCACCCCAGCGCACCCAACGCCCAGCCGCCGGGGCAATCCCGCTCCAGACCGCAAAGCCGATCAGAAAACACATTCCGGCAAAACTCCTCCTCATAACGGCATTGATTCAAAACTGCTGCGCCTCATCCGGGCCAGGTCGGGCGTAATCGGGATCCACGGCGCGGATGTAGAGCCGGCCGTCGCCTAACAAACGCACGTCCAAAGGCACCAGGGTGGTGCCGCGCTGATTGATGGTCTGGGCGGTGTCGCTGAGATCGCGCGTTTGAATCTCCACGCGGCTTAAGGGCGGCACGTTCGCGTTGTAAAAGGCGGTGCACCACCAGCGCCCGTCCAGATCCTGGAACGGCGTGCCGTGACCGAGGAAGCGTCCGGCGAACTTGCGCTCGCTGTAGGGACCGGTGATCTTGTCGGCGGTGGCGTAATACAGATTGTAACTCCCGCGCCTCCCCTCCCCCGTCGACCAGCCGGTGCCGAAGAGGACGTACTTGCCGTGGATCTTCTGAATGAGACAACCCTCGTGTCCCATCTTCGCCATCTCGCCGGAGGGCCCAATGCGCACGGGCGCCGACGTGAAATCCGAGAAATCGGGTTTCAAGGGCGCGATCTCGGTGGCGCCCCAGATCATCCACCAGGTGCCGTCGTCGTCTTTGAAAAGCGACGGATCGTGGCGCCGCTGGATTTTTTCACCCATCGGGTTCGACCAGGGAGCCGTAACCTCCGCACCTTTGGTGAGAGAAAGGTTCGCCCCCTTGACCGGCGATGGGCTGGTGTGGACAAGGGCCCAGCGCTCTTGTGCGTCGAGCCAATGCAGTTCCGGCGCCCAGAGTCGCCATTGCACGATGTCGGTGGTTTCGAATGCCTTGGGATTGCCGCCATACCAAATGCCGTGCTTCAGCGTGAACGGCGTCCCCAACGATTCCCAGTCGACGAGATCTTTGCTGCGCCACACTTGCGCCTTCCACCCGACGATGGATTCTTTCCCGAGGCCTGTGTTGTAAGGATCGTTTTGTTCGCGGGGATCACCGGGATTCGGCGTGGTGCCGGTGAGATAAAACCAGTCGTCCGGACCGCGCACGATGTAAGGATCCCGGATCCAGCCTTCCTTCACGAAGAGCGCGCGATCGTGGGATTTCAAGCCGGCTTCGATTTCGGCTCGGCCCATGACCGTAGCGACGGCGGGCGGCTCACCCCCGGCGGTGACGCGGGTGGAAAGGATGGTCCCGTTGAACGGGTTCGGCGCATCGTAATCGCCGGCCGCGGAGCGGATATCGCGCCCGACGGAGAGTCCGTCCTTCGGCTGCACCGGGATCAAGCCGGCAGAGTCGGCCGTAACCGGGGGCCCGCCGTTCACCGACAGACTGATCTTTTTGCGGTCGAGCGACGCCTCGAGCCGGATGCCCCCGCGCGACGGGTTTTTCGCCATGACGCGGGTGACGATGCCATCGACCCGGACGTCGAAGACGGCTTTTCGCTCAATAAAGTGCAAGGCGAACCCGTGCTCCTTTCCGCCCAGGGCCAGGACGACACCGTGGGCTTCCGGTGATTTCACTTCGGCGAAGATGGCGACGGGTTTCTTCGCGATTTGCGGTGTCGGCGAGGAGGAAGCGACCGGCGCAGAGTTGTTTATGACGGTGGTCTTCTTCTTCGCGCGATCCACCGGAGCCGGATACCCGGCGAGTTTGCGTTTCAGTTCGGCGACGACTTCGGGCTTTTTCGCTGCGAGGTTTTCGGTCTCCAGCGGATCGGTTTCGTAATCGTAGAGTTCGTATTCGGCGCTGCCGCGGGCGTCGCCAGGATTACTCCATTCGACAAGGCGATAGCGCGCGGTGCGAATGGCGCGGCCGAGTTTCTTTTTCGGGTACGCGTGGTAAGCGTGATCGCGGACGCGGGCCTTGGGATCTTTCAACACCGGCACCAGGCTGACACCGTCGATCGGTTGCGGCCCTTTCGGCGCGGGCAGGCCGGCGAGGTCGGCGAGCGTGGGGAAAATGTCGACGCTCTCCGCGAGCTGCCTGGTCGATGACCCGGGTTTTGTCACGCCAGGCGCCGCAATTAGAATAGGGATGCGGTTGGCCTGTTCGTAATTGGTGTGCTTGGTCCAGATGCCGAGATCGCCCAGGTGAAAACCGTGATCGCCCCAGAGGACGACGATGGTGTCGTCGGCGAGCCCGAACCGGTCGAGTGCGTCGATCACTTTGCCGACCTGGGCATCGACGAAACTGGTGCTGGCATAATAACCGTGGATCAACTCGCGTTTCAATTTGTTGCCGATCTCCCCCTCCACCGGCACGGGCTTGTAAGCGGTAATCTCCCCGCCGTGCTTGTGGGCCGCGGACGGTGAATCCGCGGGGAATTCCTCGAACTCCGGAATGGGCAGCCTCTCCGGATCGTAGAGATCCCAGTATTTCTTGGGAGCGGAGAAAGGAAGGTGCGGCCGGACAAAACCGGCGGCGATAATGAACGGCGTGCCGTCCTCTTTCCGGCGCTTCTTCGCGGCGCGAAGACGTTTGATCGTTTCTGCGGCGACACGTCCGTCGGCATAATCGGCGTCCGCGGCCACCGGCGCTTCGAACGCTGCCCCGCGCGGGAGCGACTTGATCCGGTCGAGCTTCTGATTGGTGAACAACGCTTCCTCGCGGGTGAGCTGTCCCCCGTCCGTGCTCTCGGGGTCGAGATACTCGATCACCTTGTCCTTGAAGTGCGGTACGGAGAAGGATTCCGGATCACCTTCGTTGCCGTGCCCTATGTGAAAAACTTTTCCCAGCGATTCGGTGCGGTAACCGCCGTGCTTCGCGAAGTGCTGTGGCAGGGTCACCGCGTCCGGGACAATTTCCCGTAACTGGCTTCCCAACCCGTAAAGCCCCGTGGAGGTCGAGTGTGATCCGAGCATCAGCGTGAATCGCGAAGGCGCGCAGACCGCCTGGTTGCAATACGCCAGATCAAACCGCATCCCGCGTCCAGCGAGAGCGTCGATGTGAGGAGTCTTGGCGACGGGATCGCCGTAACAGCCGAGCGCCGGCTTGAGGTCGTCGACGAGGATGAGGAGGACGTTGGGGCGCTCCGCAGAATGAGAATTAAACGCAGAGGACGCAAAGGAGACGCAAAGGGCGCAGAGAGTAATTAGGAACGGATTTTTTGAGGTCATGGATTTGCGTTTCCCGCTAAGGATATCTGCGCTCATCTGCGTATCATCCGCGTAAATCTGCGTTAGGATCAAAGTTCTTTCACGCAAAGGACCGAAGATGACCGCGAATTTCGGCAAATAATAAAGAGTCCATTCCGTGTACTCTGTGGTTGAATTCTTCTTCCGTCGTCATGGAAGACACCGACATCTCCTAATCACGGCTTTGCTGGTAAGCTTTGGAAGCGGCTTCCAATTCGACGAGGCGCGGCTCTGCGCTTCTCTCGTATTCCTTGATGGCCCGCAAAACGTCGGCCACTGCGCGATTCTGTTCCTGGAATTTGGGATCGTCATTCAAGGCGCGGCGCAGGGCGTTTCGATGATCGACTTGCGCATCCACCGATGCGAACGCCTCCGGAAACCGGGACTCCAACACCGCCTGTCGTCGCGCAGTCTCGGCGATTAACGCCAATAGTCCCGGATCCTTCTCCGCTTCCAGCCTGACACGGGCCAAATCGAGTTCGGAATTGTAGCGATGCGCAGGCAATTTCTGCAGCCTGGGATTCTTCGACACCACGTAGGCATCTTCAGCGCGGCGCGCCTTGTGCACCGCGGATTCCATCGGTTTGAATTCCGGATCCGTGGCCTTGAGGCGCTGTTTCGTGGCGGAGATCGACTTGCTCAATTCTTTGTGCGTCCGAAAGGCTTCCGGATACTCGTCGTGCAGCGCACGCTGCAATTCGTCGTGCCGCTGCACCAACCGCCGATAAGTCTCGTCAGAGCGCGTCAGCCGCGACTTCACGTTTGTGTAGACGAATTTATACCTATCCACCGGGTCGCGGATGACGGGCGCCCTTGTCTCTTGCCGTTGGGCGAGCCGTTCGCGCGTCTCCGGCCAATCCTCGCGCTGTCCCGCGGCTTGCCAAACACGGACGTTGTCGATGGCTGCCGACGGGCGGTCGAATTGAAAAGCAAAATACGTCCGAGTGCGGTCGATGATCGGATGCGCGCCCAATACGAAGTGCTCCCCATCGACGTGCGCGATGATCTCATCATTCCAGAACTCGACGGTCATCGTGTGCCACTCGCCAGGTACGAAAATTCGCGCGCACTCACCGATATGTGAGGGCATGAACCCGGCTTCCCGATCGACAGGGGTGTTCACCTGGAAACGGTCACGCCGGCACTGGACGACCGAGTTGTAGTGTCCGCCGCTGCCCGTCACGAGTCTCAGATCATTCGTCAATCCCTCATACTTGAAGTCGAATTGGACGATGGTGTTGTGAAATTCCGGGTCCTTCAAGAACACCCTGTGGCTTTCATCCGGATCGACCTTGGTCCGGACGAGTGCATCGCCCCGCAGTGCGAACTCGCCCTTGTAAAACCAGCGTGCACTCACGGAATCCGGATCGAAATCGTCACTGAAGAGCAAGTCACCCGGCTCGCACATGAGGAAGTTCCGTTTCGAATCGGGTGCCGCCGCCGCCTTCTCCGGCTTTTGTTTTTTCTTATTGAATGCGTTCTTCGCAGCGTCGAACTCGTCCGGGATGAGGACGCCCACCTTCTCCGCCCAGGCATCCCATTTCGCTTCCAGTGCGCTGAATTTTTCCGGCCGCGCGCTTGAAAGGTCGCGCAGCTCCGTGCGGTCGCGTCGCATATGGTAGAGTTCCCACGGTCCCTTGCGGCTGCCGACGAGCTTCCAGTCGCCGTCGCGGACGGCACGATTGCCCTCGTGTTCCCAGAACAGCGTCCGCGGTTCGGGAGCGTCCTCGCCAAAGGAGGGCACCAGGCTGCGACCTGCCATGGGCTGAATCTCGTGGCCATTGCATTTGTCCGGGTATTCGGCGCCCGCGACTTCGACGAAAGTCGGCATCAGGTCGATGAGGTGCGCCACCTGGTGCCGGAGTGCGCCTTTGGCCTCGATCCCTTCCGGCCAGTGGACAATGCAGGGCGCGCTCACGCCTCCCTCGTGGTTTTCACGCTTGTACCTGCGAAACGGCGCGTTACTCAAGTTCGCCCATCCCTGCCCGTAACTGCTCGACCATCCGCCCTTCCGGCCCCATTGGTTGTAATTATCCACGGTGTGCTGCTCGCCCTTGATACCGAAGAGACCGGTCTCCTTGGTGCCGCCGTTGTCGGACACAAAGACGAGGAGCGTGTTGTCGAGTTCGCCGATCTTCTTCAAGTGATCCACCACCCGGCCAATGTTCCGGTCGAGCCGATCGATGATGGCGGCGAAGAGCGCCATCTTGAAATCCATGTCCTCGCGCTGCTGCTCGGTGAGCGACTCCCACGCCGGCACGTCGGGCGGCGACAACTCCCAGCCTTTGCCGAGAATCCCAAGCTCGACGAGCCTGCGAGACCGTGCTTCCCTGAACTTCGCCCAACCGTCACGATACCGGCCCCGGTATTTTTCCACGTCCTCGGGTTTGGCGTGCAGCGGGAAATGGGGGGCGTTGTAGGCGAGGTAAAGAAAGAATGGATGGTCGTCCTGCTTGCGCACCTCTTCGATGAAATGCAGGGCGTAATCGGTGAAGACGTCAGTGGTGTACCATTCTTCGTCGGGCTTGAGATGATTGACCGGCGTTTCCGTGACCGGGAGCACCACCTTCTCTCCCAGGTAAATCTCCGTGTGCGGGACGATGGTGAAGTAGCTGTCAATGAACCCTCGCGTGCCGTAAAAGTGCTGAAACCCGCGCGCGGTCGGAGATCCCTCATCCCGCCAGCCAAGGTGCCATTTCCCGGTCATGATAGTGTGGTACCCGGAGGCGCCGAGGACCTCGGCGAGAGTGACTGCGTTAAAACTGAGCCGATCGCGGTATCCGGGCACCCCGATGTCCCCTGCCATGTGCCCAATGTCGGCCTGGTGCGAGTAAAGGCCCGTCAGGATTGACGCGCGCGACGGGCAGCAGCGTCCGGTATTATAGAAGTGGGTGAACCGCAGACCGTCGGCTGCCAGCCGGTCGAGGCGGGGCGTCTCAATTTCGCTCCCAAAGCAGCCGATGTCCGAGAAACCCATGTCGTCGGCAAAGAGGACGACGATGTTCGGTCGTTCGGCCGCTCCCACTCTGGAACCGCAGAGGACGCAGAGGACGCAGAGAGCTTTCCAGAGGATTACCTTCATCAGTTAAATAAAAAATCTGCGTTCTCTGCGTCCTCTGCGGTTAAATCCATATTCCCCTCACGGAAGGCTGCGCCGCCATTTGAGGAGGGCTTTTCTCATGCGCTCGGCGCGCTCGGGCTCTTTGGCGGCGAGGTTGTTTGCTTCTACCGGATCATTTCTGAGATTGTAAAGCTCCACGTCGCTGCCGTCCGCATTGACCAGCAGTTTCCAGTCGCCCGCCCGCATCGCGAGGTTGGGACTGATGTCGTGCTCCGCGCCGGGGCGCAGGTAAGTGTCGTCGCGCCCGTATTCCCAGAAGAGCGGTTTCTTCCGGGTCACTGTCTTGTTTTTCAATAACACGGCGCTCATGTCCTGGCCGTCAAACGATGCCTCCGGTGGTTGGACGCCGGCGAGCGCGCAAAAAGTCGGAAAAAGATCAACCGCTCCGACCAGGCTCCGGTTCTCGACGCCTGCCGGGATCTTTCCGGGCCAGCGCGCCAGCAACGGCATGCGGATGCCGCCCTCGTAAAGGCTCCACTTGCGGCCGCGATCCCCGGCAGTGCTGCCGGGAGGTTCCACCCCGTCTTTGTAATAGCGCGGCCACGCCGTGGGCCCGTTGTCGCTGGTGAGAACGACGATGGTATTTTCCGCGCGACCGGATTCATCGAGGAATGCGAGCAGCCGGCCGACCTGGCGGTCCATCTCGTCGAGGACCGCATAGAATTTCTGGACGTAAGGGTTGGTGGAGGCGGGCGTCCACTTCTCCAACTGAGCGGGATGCGGCACATGGGCGTCGTGGACGTCGTTGCACCAGAGGTGCAGATAAAACGGGTTCCCCTCGTGGGCGCGCCGCCGCATGAAGTCGATGGCGCGGTCCACGTAAATGGAGGTCTTTTCGTGTTTGTCCACCTGGCGGAGCTGTCCCCTGCCCAGTTCCTTGGCTCTCTCCAATGCCTTCGCGTTCATGAGGAGGCGATCTCCCAATCCTTCGAAGGCCACCAGGGATTCATCGAAACCGTAGGCTTGCGGAAAAGGCGCATCGTCCACGTCGCGACCGCCCCCCATGTGCCACTTGCCGAAGTGCGCCGTCGCGTACCCCGCATCGTGGAAAACACGAGCCAGCGCGGGGGCTTGAGGATCGAGGAAATCGGCCATCTCACGCTCGGCGTTGCGCTCGCGCCGGTTCAGATACGAATTGATCCGCCAACGCGCCGGAAACTGTCCCGTGGTCACACCGACCCGCGAGGGCGAACAGATCGGCGAGGCCACGTAAAACTGCGAGAGCAGCATCCCCTCTTTCCCGATGCGGTCGATGTTGGGTGTCAGGACGTCTTTGTTCCCGGTGATCGAAAGATCGCCGTATCCCATGTCGTCGATGAAGATGAAAAGGACGTTCGGTTTCCCCGTGCGTTTTTTTGCGGGCAGATGCGGGTATCCGTAAAGGCCTGCATCCACCCCGACACTATCGCTTGCTTTCGCCGCCTCGATGGCGAGCACGTTCTTACCCTTCCGTAATACACCCGCGGCGTCATGCAGCGCATAATGCGTGTAATGCCGCTTGGCCTGGTGACTTTCCTCGAGCACGGGTCTTCCATTCAGGAAGACGCGAGTGTTGGCGCCGGAATAGAGCTTGAGATTGACCGCCTCCGGCACTTCCTGAAGCACGAACGCCTTTCGCAACCAAAGCTTCTCGCCCGACCATTTCCAGCCCTTTGGCAGATGAAACAAGCTGCCATCCTGGGCGGGAGCCTCGACTTCCTTCCAGTCGCCGTCTTTGAAGCCCGGCAACTTCCATCCATCGCCGGGTTCCCGGGTCATCGCGTGCCACTGCTGCGGTGCCACTTCCGAATCCGCCACCAGGATCTCCGCCGCGATGTCCATGTCGGTCGCGTAAAGATCGTCGTGGAGACGCCGCATTTGCTTTGGCAGAAACTTGGTGACCTCACGATCATAGGTCATCAGGCCGTTGACTTCGCCTTCGACATCGGTGGTCTGGGTGTAAACCGCGGCCGCAAGACCGCGATGAATCATCGGGCGAAGGTTTTGCAGGAGCTTCTGGTAATTCGCGAAGAGCTCGTCTTTCGACTGGTAAGTGCGGTAACCCCAGTTGCGCTTGTCCGCCCACCAGAGGTGTTCGGTCAGCGGGAGCCCGAGCCCGCCGAATTCCCCGAGCACGACGGCGCGTCCCGGATTCTGCGCGGCCGGTTCCATGCCCGGTCCCGGGTAAATATGCAGGTCGATGACATCTCCCCCGCCCCGCAACGTCCAGCCGCTGACCTCATTGACGAGGCGGGTGGGATCGAGACGCTTGGTGAGCTTGGCGATGCGCAGGGTGTCGAACTGCCCCCAACCCTCGTTGTGCGGCACGTACATGATCACCGACGGGAAAGGATGCGTCATCCGCATGACGGCTTTGTATTCCCGTTCCCACTGCGCCGCCGTATCCGCCGGGCGCTTCCAGTCCTCGGGATCTTCCGCGGCGACCCGGTCGTCGTGGGTGGGATGGCGATTGCCGGTGGGCATGTCCTGCCAGACGAGCAGGCCCATCTTGTCGCAGTGATAATACCAGCGGGCGCACTCTACCTTGACGTGCTTGCGCACCATGTTGAATCCCAGTTCCTGCGTGACCTTGAGATCGTGGACCATGGCTTCTTCGGTCGGCGGCGTGTAAAGGCCGTCAGGCCACCAGCCCTGGTCGAGGGGTCCGTATTGAAAGAGCGGCTCGTTGTTGAGAAAAAGACGCCGGTTTCCGTTGGTGTCTTTTCCCAGCGCGATCTTGCGCATGCCGAAGTAACTCTGCACCCGGTCGACAACCGCGCCTTTTCCGTCAATCAGTTCCACGCCCAAGTCGTAAAGATGGGGATCCGAGGGCGACCAGAGTTTGGCATCATCGATCGGCAGCGACAATTCGGCGCCGGCCTCTCCATCGGCACGCGCGATCTCTTTGTCTCCGTCGGATACGATGGCGCGGACTCGGTAGCTTTTTCCTTCCAGACCCCGGGCCTCCACCGACAGGCGCAGTTTCCCCGCGTCCACATCGGGCACCGGGACGAGCCGGGCGATGGAAGCCTCAGGCACACCCTCGAGCCAGACCGTCTGCCAGATCCCCGTGACGGAGGTGTACCAAATCCCGCGCGGATCGGAGACCTGCTTGCCGCGCGGCTGGGCCTGCGTATCGGTCGGATCCCAGACCGACACCACCAGTTCGTTCTCTTTCTTCTTCAATGCCGAAGTGATATCGAACGTGAAGGGATCGTATCCGCCTTTGTGTTCGCCGGCCTTTTTCCCATTCACGATGACAACGGCATGCCAATCGACCGCGCCGAAGTGCAACAGGACGCGCTCGCCGCGCGGCCGGTCGAAGCTGCGTCGATACCAGAGCCGGTTCTCGGATCCCACCGGCCGCTGCACGCCGGAGAGTCGGGATTCCACCGCGAAGGGGACGAGGATTTTCCCACCCCACTTCGTGGCGTCCAAGACCCACGGTCCGTGGTCCACCGATTTGGGCTTGATAGCGTAATCCCATCGGCCGTTGAGATTGGTCCACTGCAGCGTTTTCCCTTTGGCGCGCACCATCTGCGGCCGCGGATACTCAGGCCAGGGGGCGTTCGAATCGACCTGGTCCGCCCACCGCGTCCGCTGCGATCCGTAGACGTCGTCGCTCTTCCGTGGCAGGGCCGCCACGGCGACGGCCACGCCGGAAATTGTGCCTGCGAACCGGAACGGCGTCTTGTATTCGCCCACTGGCGCCAATGAATCCTCTCCCACCAGGAGGGGATCTCCCGGTTTACCCGTCATCGGACCCGGCATTTTTCCCCGGGCGACCTGGGCGCCGTCCTGGAACAACGTGAGGACGCCCTTGGATCCGATGCCAAACTGAAATTCGAATCCATCACCGGGAGCGGCATCGCCGGCGCGCACCGTAAACAGTTTGCGCGACCGCCTGACCGCAGCTGTGAGTTTACCATCCTTCAAATAGACCGCCCACCCGTTAATCGCGCCGCCCTGGGAGACCAGCACCCCGTCGCCGGTGTTTTTCTCCACCCTGCCGGTAACCCGAATAGCGCGATTGTCGCAGTTCGGAGCTCGACCGCTGTCGAGAGATTCCCCGCGCTCGATGTGCGTGATCAAGTGCTCCGGAAACTGCGGGCCCTGGGCATTGGCCCCGGTCAGACCACACAGCCATAGGATTACAGACAAGAGTATCAGGTCCTTCATTTTCATTGAATCGATTGGTATCTTCCTCTTCACAATAGCTATCGCCTGAGCAGTAAGAACTATCCAAAAAAGCATTCCCCTCACCCCAACCCTCTCCCCTGGGGAGAGGGGGTTGAAGCATCAACAATTCGGAGGTGATGCGAGGCAAAAAAATTATCCTGCGAATTTCCGATGCGATATCTTCTAATGGTTGGTGACAATGATCATTTGAGAATAAGCATTTTAAAGCGACCCGATTATTGAATCCCCTCTCCCCGGGGAGAGGGTCAGGGTGAGGGGGAAATCTCGTGAGAGTGACTCGTATTCTTATAGTGTATCTCCGGACAATCCCGCAGCTGTGCCGCCGCCTGTTCGGGAGTCAGATCCCGCTGCGGTTCCGCCAGCATCTCGTACCCGACCATGAATTTCTTCACGGTCGCGGAGCGCAGCAGCGGAGGGTAAAAATGGGCGTGCAATTGCCACGGTTTCGGGTCATCCGCCGTAAACGGCGCCCCGTGCCAGCCCATTGAATAGGGAAAGGAAGTTTGAAATAAATTGTCGTAACGCACAAGGAGGCGCTTGAGGATATCGGCCAGCGCAATTCGATCGTCCTCTTCGAGATCTCCGAGCCGCGCGCGCGGCCGGCGCGGGAGAAGCAGGGTCTCGAAGGGCCAGAGCGCCCAGTACGGGACCAATGCGGCCCATTCTTCGTTTTCCGCGAGCAGTCGCGAGCCGTCCTCGATCTCGCGCGCCAGGTAATCGATCAGCAGAGGCGATCCTGTCTCCTTGTAATACCGTCGCTGCCTCCGGTCTTCTTTCGCGACCTCATTCGGCAGGGTATTACCGGCCCAGATCTGCCCGTGCGGATGTGGATTGGAACATCCCATCACGGCGCCCTTGTTCTCAAAAATCTGCACCCAGGCATACTCACGACCGAGTTCTTCCGACTGGCGGACCCACTCCGCCACGACCACGCCGATCTCTTCTCGAGTCATCTCCGCCAGGGTCAGATCGTGCCGCGGGGAAAAGCACACCACGCGGCAGGTGCCTGACACCGGCTCGGCCCGAAAAAGGGTTTCCGCTTCCGCGCCTGCACCCCCGTCCATTGCACCGGGCACAAGGGCCGCGAAGTCGTTGGTGAACACGTGTGTCGATTCGTAATCGGGATTGGTTTCGCCTCCTGCGCGCGCGTTGCGCGGACAAAGGTAACAGCCCGGGTCGTAGGCGGGACGTCGGTGGGCGACGCTTTCCTCCTGACCGAGCCAGGGACGCTGCGTGCGATGCGGCGAGACGAGAATCCAGTCGCCGGTGAGGGCGTTGCGGCGGCGGTGCGGGTGTTTGAGAGTATCGAAGTTCAAGATATCGGGATCAGAAAGTAGCTGCGGCTTCCAGCTGCAGGATCGCCCGGAGACTGCGGCAGGATGCCGCAGCTAGTCATCTAGTAAGGCCGGTTCTCGGCGAAGGCGGCGTCGGTGTTGTCGGCATCGAAGAGTTGATCATCCACCTTCTGCCACTTCGGCAGCGTCCCGCCGGCGCGAATTGTTTCCACGGCGTCGAAAGCGTTTGGCCCCAGCAATGGCAGGCACTCGACCACGCAATTCATTTTGCCTTCCACCAGGGCCGTCAGCGCGGCTTTACCGCCGTCAATGGAGATCACGATCACCTCTTCTCCCGGTTTCTTGCCCGCCGCCTCGAGTGCCTGGATGGCGCCGAGCGCCATGTCGTCATTGTGCGCGTAAACCACGGTCACCTCACCGGCGTGTTTGGCGAGGAGAGCTTCCATGACTTCCTTGCCTTTCTCGATATTGAAGTCACCGCTCTGAGAGGCGATGATTTCCATCCCGGCGTGTTGCCCGATGACATCGTCGAAGCCTTTCTTCCGGTCGATGGCAGGCGCCGCCCCCGGGGTGCCCTCCAACTCGATGATCCGCGCTTTGCCCCCGCTCTTCTTGAAGAGCCATTCGCCGGCCATTTTTCCTTCGGCGACAAAATCCGAAGCGATGAGCGTCGCATAGATGGAATCGTCCCCAACGTCGACGCCGCGGTCTACGAGCACGACGGGGATGCCGGCGTCTTTGGCTTCGCCGAGTACATCGTCCCAACCGGTTTCGACAATCGGCGCGAGGATGATGGCGTCGACGCCTTGGGCGATGAAGTCGCGCACGGCGGCGATCTGGTTCTCCTGCTTGCCCTGGGCGTCGGAGAAGCGCAGGTTGACTCCGCGCTTTCCGGCTTCGTCTTTAATGGAAGCGGTTTCGGCGCGCCGCCAAGCGCTTTCGGCGCCGGCCTGGGCAAAACCGACGGTCAGCCCGGCGCCCTCGCCTCCCCCTCCGCCGCAGCCGGTCAGCACCGCGGCGCAAAGCGCTAGTAAGCCGAGGCCGGCTCTTTTCAGGATCAATGGAGTGGATGGAATGGTTTTCATGATCATTGGATGATTGGTCTTTAGGTGAGATTCAAGTCGCCATTCTGGATCCTCGCGCCGCGCCTTGCACCACGATTCTTTGCATCGTGATGAAGGCCAGCAGGAGAATGCCGAGCGCGATTCGCGCGTCGGAGGATTCGAGGCCCTGGAACCGGATTACGGTGGCGATAGTGCCAAAAACCAGGACCCCCGCGAGCGTGCCGACGACGTATCCGACGCCGCCGGTCAGGAGGGTGCCCCCGATGACGACACATGCGATGGCGTCGAGTTCGGTCCCCAAACCGATGGCCGGATTGCCCGAGGTCGAGTTCATGGCCCACATGATCCCGCCGAGGGCGGCGCAGCATCCGCTGATGGCATACACGGCGATCTTGGTCCGGCCCACGGGGAGCCCCATGAGGACAGCCGACGATTCCGCGCCTCCCAAGGCGTAGACATTGCGCCCGAAGCGTGTGAAATGCGCGATCGCAATCCCGATCGACACCACAGCGAAAAAGATCATCGTTGTCACGGTAAGCGGGGCGTTTCCGAAGACCTTGAGCTTAAAGGACGCAAGTTCGGCAAACCAGGAGCTGTCAATCTTCTGCGCGCTCGGCAAGATTACGAATGAAATTCCCTTCGCGAGAAACATGCCCGACAAAGTGACGAGGAAGGGCGGGAGGCGGTAGGTGTGAATGACGAGTCCCAACCCGGCTCCAAACGCGCATCCCACCGCGAGGACCACGCAGATCGCCGGCAAGGCCGGCACGCCCTGCACGGAAATCAAGCGCGCCAATAGAATCGTGGAAAAACCCATCACGGTGCCGACCGACAAATCGATGCCTCCCGACAAGATCACAAAGGTCATGCCGACCGCGATGACTCCCAGGAAAGCGTAGTTGCGCAGGATGTTCGCGAAATTGAGGGGAGTGAGGAAATTCCGGTAAAGCACTGACGCCACTACCAGCAGCACCACGAGCACGCCGAAAGTCGCCAGCAAGGGAATGTTTTTGCGCTGAAACACCTTCTCTTTTTCCCTCGTTCGAAGTTTACGCCGGCGCCTTCATGACCGGGTTGCGCCGGAACGGCGCCGTGAGCTGCGCGCGAAAGCGCGGGGACTGCAGCAGACATACAAGGAGAATCACGAGCGCCTTCGGCACGGGCGTCACATCCGAGGGCACTCCCAGTTTCTGCATGGTCCAGACCAGGGTCTGGATTAAAATCGCGCCGATCAGCGATCCCGCCAGGCTGAATCGTCCGCCCGTCAGGGCAGTGCCGCCCACGACCACGGCGAAGATGGCGTCAAGTTCGAGGAGCTCACCCATCCGTGCCGGCTCCGCGCTCTGCACTCGTGCAGCGGCGATGAGTCCCGCAATCCCTGCGCAAACTCCGCTGAACGCGTAAATCCCGATCTTGAGTCTCGCCTGCCTGATCCCGCAGAGCCGGCTCGCCGACGCATTATCGCCGACCGCAGAGATGAGCAGGCCCGCCGCGGTCTTGTGCAGAAAAACCGCGACGGCAGCAGCGAAGGCGAAGACCAGAATGACCGCAAAAGGAATGCCCAGGACATAGCCGCCGCCGAGGAACAGGAACGCTTCGTTCTCGATCGGCACTCCCATCCCTTTAGTGAGCCGCATTGCCATTCCCCGGCCCAGCACCATGAAAATGAGAGTAGCCACGATCGGCTGGACGCGGACGTAGGCGACGAGCACACCGCTGACGCTGCCGATAAGCATCACCACCAGCACTGCGATAAGGATGGCGGCCGCAACCGGCATCGACGCCGAAGCCACCAGCATTGCAGCCAGGGTCCCGGCCACCGCCATCACCGAACCGACTGAAAGATCCACCCCACCTGTCGCGATCACCAGTGTCATCCCCACGACCACCGGAATCAACTTGGAGGCCTGCAGCAGGATGGAAACGATGTCGCCATACAACCGCCCGTCGCGCATGCCGATGCGGAAAAAATCGGGGTCGTATATCAGGTTGAAAAGCAACAGCAGCGCCATCCCTAGCGCCGGCCAGAGGACACTGCTGTGGAGAAATAACGAGGGTTTGCGTGATGAGTTGCCCATTCGTTTTTTCCTCACTCTTCGTGCGCCGCGATCAGTTCCATAATGGCGTGTTCTTCGATCTGCGCGCCTACAAGCTCACCGATCTTCCCGTGGTCACGCATCACGGCGACCCGGTTGCAGGCCCGGACTACCTCCTCCAGTTCCGATGAGATAAAAAGAATCGCCATCCCGTCCGCCCGCAGCGATTCCACGAGCTTCTCGATCTCTCCCTTGGCCCCGACATCGATCCCGCGAGTGGGCTCGTCGAGAATGATCAGCTTGGGCTGCATGCACAGCCAGCGGGCGAGAAGCACCTTTTGTTGATTCCCACCGGACAGGTTTTCGACGGGCGTCTCGGGTGATGGAGTTTTGATTTTGAGCGCCTCGATGTAATGGTTCGCGACGCCGAGCTGCTTCGCTTTCGGCAACTTGCGGAGCATTCCCCGGCCGGCCTGCATCGCAAGAATGATGTTTTCGCTCACCGACAACGTCGGCACGATGCCCTCGGATTTCCGGTCTTCCGAACAAAACCCGATCCCTTTCGCAATCGCCTCCGCCGGATGTGCCAGCGCGGCGCTCTCGCCCTCGAGGCGCACTTCTCCGGCATCGCGCTTGTCGGCTCCGAACAAAAGTCGCGCCGTCTCCGTCCGGCCGGAGCCCAGCAGCCCGGCGAGGCCCACGACCTCGCCGCGCCGGACCTCAAGGTCCAGGGCGGCCACACTGCCGGTGCGGGCCAGCCCACGCGCTTCGAGCAGGGCCGGGCCGTCAGTTTCCCCGGGCGTCCCTATCGCAAGAGTCGCGCCCACTTTCTCTACTTCGGCGACCTGCTTCCCGAGCATCTTTGCGATGAGCTCAAGCCGCGGCAGCTGCGCCTTCTCGAATTCGCCCACCAGCCCGCCGTTGCGAAGCACCGTGATGTGGTCGGCGATCTCGTAGACCTGGTCGAGAAAATGCGTCACGAAAACGATTCCGAGCCCGTCGTCTTTGAGCCGGCGCATGGTTCCGAAGAGTTCCGCGACCTCCTGCTCGTCCAGGCTCGAGGTGGGTTCGTCGAGGATGAGAAGCTTGGCATCGAGGTAAAGCGCCCGCGCGATGGCCACCATCTGCTGGATAGCCATGGAATAGGACGACACCGCCCGCGAGGAATCGATCTCGAGGCCGAGCCGCGCCAGCGCTTCGTCCGCGCGGCGTCGAATCTCTTTCCATTGCAAGAACCCCGCGCGCTTCGGTTGGCGTCCCAGCATAATGTTCTCTGCGACCGAGAGTTCGGGGATCAGGTTGACTTCCTGGTAGACCGTCGCAATGCCCGCGCGCTCGGCGTCGAGCGGAGTGCGGGGTGCAATTTCACGTCCCGCGAACGTCGCGACCCCCGCGTCCTTCGGGTAGACGCCCGTGAGCACCTTGATGAGCGTGGATTTGCCGGCGCCGTTTTCGCCCATGAGGGCATGCACTTCGCCGGAGCGCACCGTGAACGCGACATCGTCGAGCGCCACCACACCCGGGAACGTCTTGCGCACGCCGCGCATTGCCAACAAGAGATTCCCACTCACGATGCCACCCCCTGCTTCGGTAAAAGCACCTGTGCGCCCTGGCTTGCGCGCGTGAAAAAGATAGCAGGCTCGATACCGGTCGCACTGCGGTAAGAATCTTCGTATTCCGCGGCGATATGCGCCGCGTCGCTCGACCGCACGAGGCTGACAGTGCAGCCTCCGAAACCCGCGCCGGTCATGCGACAACCGTAAACGCCGCCCTCCTGGCCGATGGTTTGCGCAATCTCCACGAAAGTGTCGAGCTCGGCGCAACTGACCTCGTAATCGTCGCGCAGGGAAACATGACTCTCCATCATGAGCCGCCCACAGGTCTCCCAGTCTTCGCTCTTGAGCGCATCGACGGCCCGCATCGTCCGCGCGATTTCGGAGACCACGTGGCGGGCCCTCCGGTAAACTTTGTCCTCCATGCGTCTCTTTGCCCTCTCGAGCTGATCCAGGGTTGCGTCCCGCAGCGATGGCAGCAGCAGACTCTCGGCGGCAGCTTCGCACTGTGCTTTGCGCGCCGCGTACCCTCCGTCGCTCAACTCGTGACTGACGTTGGTATTGGCAATCAGGATGGAGACCTTCTGGTCCGCGAATGGCACGTGCTCCGTTTCCCTCGAACGGCAGTCCAGCAACAGGAGATTATCTTTACGGCAGAGAGTGGAAGCGAATTGGTCCATGATGCCGCAGGGCACACCTGCAAAATCGTGTTCCGCAGTCTGACAAAGCAACGCTTTCTCCACAGGATCGAGGATTTCACCCGAGACCATTTCGAGGAGAGTCGCCGTGGCCACTTCCAGTGCCGCGCTGCTGCTGAGGCCACCGCCTTTGGGGACAGTCGAATGGATCTCCGCATCGAATCCTTCGATATCGATACCTCTGCGCTGGAACCCGGCAATCACCCCGCGGACATAATGCGACCACGCAGGCCCCTCTCGCGTCACCATCGAGTCGAGCCGGATTTCCGCCGGCTCGTCCACCTGGCTGCTGGTAAAGCCGGCGGTGGCGGTTCCGTTAGGGGCCGCGGCAATCACCGTCCAGCGTTCGATAGCCATGGGAAGGACAAAGCCATCGTTGTAATCGACGTGTTCGCCGATGAGATTGATCCGCCCGGGCGCCGCGACGATCCAGGATGGCTCCGAACCATGGTGCGCAGCGAAGCGTCGCCGGGATTCATCCGCGATATCCTCGAGAGAGGTGTCTTCCGGGGCCGGAGAAGACTTCGCTGGTTCGGGGGACTGCATTTCCAGATTTCAGCAACGCCCCATGGCGTTGGGACGACCATAGTTGCAGGTTCTATCGGACGGACAAGGAAATGAGATGAGGATCAGGGATATTTCGTGGCCGTAATCGAATTTCTGTTTTCACGTATGGCAATCCGCCGCCCACGCTCTTGCCCGCCTTCGCATAAAGCTTCCCCCTTCGCTAAAGCTACGGAGGACAAGACGGACGGGCAGGCTGGGCGCGGCTACTTCATTAGGAGATGATGTCGCCGCCTGCGTAAGCAGGTGGACTGGCTCAATGCAAACGAATCCGGATCGTGAGATGGGACGGCTTGGCAAACCGGCCTGAGACAATGTGACCCGCGCATCTCCGTCCGTGGTCGCGTGACCACCAAGAAATGCACACCGGGAACCAAGAAACTCAGCTCTCCCCACCGTGTGGCTTTTGATGGCGGGAAAAGAATTCCCAGACGGCTTCGATGCCGTTGAGGTCGCCGCAGGTCTTGCCAATGATGCGCGCTGGCAGATACTGGGGGCGGCCGGGGCTGTTATGCCCGCCGCCTTCGATCCGGTAAAGGATCACCTCGGCGTCGTCCACACCGCCGCTCCATCGCGTCTTTTCGACCGTGCATCCGTCATCGGGGTCGTGATCGGGTAACTTCTCCAGAACGGGTTCGACCTTCTCAAGCCCGTTGCGTTCGAGCCAGAGTTGCACGGCCTGCTCCGTGGACGCGCACTCCCCACGGCCAAAGTCGTGATTCGCGGATCGGACCAGCCCGGGAATCAAGTTCGGGGTCACGGGGCCACCGTCGTAAGGCACGAAAGGATCGTCAGTGCCGTTCATAAAGAGCATCGATACCGGGTCGGAGGGTTGAAACGAGGCTTGATACGGTTTAGCCAAGGTCGCAATGACGACACCCGCGGCCGTAAAGGTCTCCGAGGCATCGATTGCGAGCCGATGACTGAAGAAACCGCCGTTGGAATTTCCGGTCGCATAAATGCGCCGGGAATCCACGTGAAATTCCTTTTTTATTTGTTCCAGCAACGCGAGGACAAATGCGACATCATCGATCTCGGCGTCATGCTGCGCGAACTTTTTCGAATCCCGGCCGTCATTCCAGTGTTTCTCCAGTCCTTCGGGGTAAACCACGAGAAACCCGTGCTTCTCCGCGAGCGGCGTCCAGCCCAGTGATGAAGCTTGGTCGGCATTGCCTCCTCCCCCATGAAATACGAAGACCAGCGGAATCGGCTTGTCGGGGTCATAAGAGCCGGGCACATGAATCCGGAAAGCGCGATCGCGGCCTTCGTGGGAAAAGGACCGGCGCTCGCCGGTGGCGTTACCGCGCCGCAGCTGGGCGGAGGCTTCAAAAACTAGGAGAAAGGATGAGAGGAGGACGATAGCGGCGCGCAGTGCGAAAGGCTGGTTCTTTTCAGATGATAGTCTCATGGCGATGCTTTCGTCGATGCTTGAACTCACCAAGGGGAGACGTAGTTGCGGCCGTCTTGGTTACAGAAAACGTCTTGAGGCGTGCTGAAGAATCTCAGCAGGTGGCGGAGTCTTCCTCTTCCCCCTTGGGCCCCTCCAGTCTGTCATCCCGGGCGGAGTCGAGGGATCCCGCTCAACCCACCATGAGTCCGGACAAGCTAGCGGATTCGAATACCTGATGCGGGTGCTGGGGTCGGTCCGGCCTCTTGGAACCACCGAAGGCTCTATGATCCATCGTGAGATCCCTCGACTTCGCTCGCGATGACAACAAGGAAGGGAGCCCGCCACCGGTTGCCGGCTACTCTTTCTTCTTCCCCTTCTTCGCCTTGGGGGGTTTCGGCGGATAAGGGATTCCGTTGATGTAATTGAGCCGATCCATGACGTCGGCGCCGTCGGCTTGCGGATTGAAATCGGATCGCGCCACGGGGTAGCGATCGCCAAAAAAATCCCGGAACCAGACCACTGAATTGAGAGCTTCGGTCCCGACCACGGCATCGGCGGTCTCGTTGACGATCGCGGTCAGGACCGGCTGCGGATTGATCTCCCCGATGCGCCCGAGAAATTCCGCGGCGCGGACACGCACGATTTTCTTTTCGTCTTCCAGCAATGGACGCGCAGCTTTTGCCAGCGTTGCTGCTTCTTTCCCAAAGGACGCGCACACCATCGCGCCCCAGTAACGCACCGCCCAGTTTTCCGACCGAAGCGCCTTGCGGATTTTTAACTTGGCTTCTTTGAATGGCAGGATAGCGAGGTCGGCGGTATTCAACAGCTTGGTGATCTCTCCTTTGTGCTGGCGCCCGAATTCCACGGGATTGTCGAGAGCCTGGGCCACAAGGTGACTCTCGGGATAAAGACTCAGATCAGGAAGGCTCTTGAGCTTCTTGCGCAGCCGCGCCCGCAAGTCAGCCAGCACCTCGGCATATTCAGGATCGCCCGCCAGATTGCGCACTTCGTGGGGATCCGTTTCCACGTCGAAGAGCGCTTCCACGGTTTTTGGCTGGAAAAACTGCAGGGGCGCCCCTTCGAGCTTCCCGGCATTGAACAGATCCCGCCATTCGGCGTAAGCCAGCATCTTGTAGCGGTAGTTATTGTTGAGGCCATCAGGCAGATAAGGCTGGAAATGGCGGATGTACTGGAACTTGCCTTTCCGCAGCGACCGGATCAGGTCGTATTTTTCGTCGAATCGATCGGCGTATCCAAAGCTTTCGTCGCGGCGGTTCACTTCCGCCAGGGTGATCCCCTTCCCGAGGAACGGTTTTCCGTCGACCTGCGCCGGGACGTCCACGCCGGCGAGATTCAACACGGTGGGACCGAAATCGATGAAGCTGACGAAGCCGTCGACTCGGCTTCCCGCGTTGCCGTCGATAAGGTGTTTGAAGTTTTTCGGGACGCGCACCACCAGCGGGACATGGAGTCCGGACTCGTAGATGTATCCCTTCCCGCGCGGCAGAACACCGCCGTGATCCCCGAAATAAAAGATAAAGGTGTCCTCGAGGAGACCATCTTCCTTCAGTTTCGTCACCGTGTCACCGACGATGCCGTCGATGATTCCCATTCTATCGTGATAGCGGGCGTGCGTGTACCGGAAGAGCGGCGTATCCGGAAAATACTCCGCGAGGGTCACTCTTTCGGGGTCGGTCTCGGTCTTCTCATTTTCGTACGTCTCCCTATCGAAATGCAGCGAGCCCTCGTGGGAAGCGCCATGCGATTCCATGTGGAAGAACGGTTCCGCCTCGTCGGGCCGGTCCCGCCAGCTCGCCTTATTCGAGGATTCGTCCCAGACGCCTTTTCCCTCGATGGCGTTGTAATCCTTCTTAGAGTTGTTGGTGGTGTAATAGCCGGCATCGCGGAGGTAAGCGGGGAACATGCGCAGACCCTCGGGCATGGCCGCCATTTCGTAGCGGCGATGGAACTGGGTGCCGATGCGGGGTCCGTAACATGCGGTGGCCAACGTGGTGCGCGCCACGGAGCACACGGGGGCGTTGGAGAACGCGTGATCGAAAGTCAGTCCATGCGCCGCCAGGGCTTCGATATTCGGCGCCGCGGCGCCGCCCTCGAAGAAATGCCGGAGATAATGGATGGAGTTATCCTCGGAGACAATCCAGACCACGTTGGGCCGGTCATCCCCTGCCCCGAGCTTGTCGAGGGGGCTTGCCCCACCGGCGCGTTCCGCGGCCCGGGCGGAGACGACGAAGGTGAGGGCCAGCAGGAGGCAAATGCGGGGGAAGTTTTTCATCGAAAAAGTCTGACCGCCTGGAGAATGGGCGTCAATAGGAGGAGTGCGGGGCCTTCCCTCCAGCGTGACTCGATCCCTGGAGAAATCCTGTTGACCTTGGCGCCGATTGGGCCTAATGGTTTGCGCTCCTGCAAATTCCACGACCATGCGCATCCGCAGAAAAACTCAAAAGACTCATCTCACCCGTCCCCGCAAGAGCGGCGCCGCCAAGACCCGTCGCCGGCTCGAGCAGAAGCGCCGTCTCGTCGCCCTGGGAATGGAGGAAGCCGTGGTGGCCAAGATGAATTCACGGCAGGTCCTCGACGCGCTGAAGTATCCCGCCAAGATCGGCAAGGGCTAGTGTGACGCAGGCAGCTTGCCTGCCTGCCGATTGGGAGCGCGGACGGCTCGTTCGCTCCCCGGAGCTTCCGGCCTTCGGCCGCTGATTGTAAAGAGATGCGGACGAGCCGTCCGCGCTCCCATCCCCCTGCCGGGACGCCTTCCTCCCATTTCCCTGTGGAGAAACGGGATTCCTCGCAAGAATTCCGGGTTCGGCCCCGTTATTAGCGAACAAAGCTCGCCCCCGATCCGTCTAATTCACACCCTGCCTCTTATGCGATACCATCTTCACTCCGGCCTCCTCGCCGGCGCCCTGGCCCTTCTATCTTCCATCTTCCCTCTTCCATCTTCGGCCGCAGCGAAGCCGCCCAACATCGTCTTTCTCTTCACCGACGACCAATCGGCTTACACCATGGGTTGTTACGGCAATCCTGACGCCCAGACCCCCAATCTCGATCAACTCGCCAAAGAGGGCATTGTCTTCGACAACCATTACGATACCACCGCCATCTGCATGGCGAGCCGCGCCAATGTCATGACCGGAATGCTCGAATACAAGAACGGCTGCAACTTCGAGCACGGCCCCCTGATGCGCGACAACTGGGAGAAAACCTACCCCATGCTTCTGCGCGAGGCCGGATACCTGACGGCCTTCGCCGGAAAGTTCGGATTCGAAGTCGCGGACGGACCGGACAGCAAGGACGGAAGCATGCCCGAAGCCGATTTCGACACCTGGGGCGGCGCGCCGGGCCAGAGCAGTTACGAAACCGCTAAGAACAAATCGATGGCCAAGTATGCGGAAGAATACCCGCACTCCACGCTCTCTTACGCCGCCTTCAGCCGCGATTTCATCGGTGACTCCGCGAAAAAGAAAACGCCCTTTTGCCTCTCGATCAGTTTCAAGGCTTCGCACCGCCCGGTCATACCGGATCCACAGTTCGACCACGTTTATGCCGGTAAAAAATTCACCAAGCCGGCCAACTACGGTCGCGCGCATGGCGAGCATTTTTCCGCGCAAAGCAAGCAGGGCCGGCAATACGTCCGATTCGAAGAATGGGGATACGCCGACCGTTATGATGAGGTCATGGCACAGTACCATCAGCAGATCTACGGGGTCGACGTCGCCGTCGGCAGGATCCGCGAAGCCCTCGAGGAATACGGTGTCGCGGAGAACACCGTGGTCATCTTCACCTCGGACAACGGGTTTCTCTGCGGTTCACACGGATACGGGTCAAAAGTCCTCCCTTACGAAGAAGCCTCCCGGGTACCTTTGATCATCTTCGATCCCCGTCATAAGCACAGCGGTAAGCAGCTCCGCAGTGAGGCCCTCACCGGCAATATCGATTTCGCGCCCACGATCCTGGAGCTCGCCGGGGTGCCCGTCCCCGAAAACATGGACGGAAGGAGCCTGCTCCCCCTTTACGACGATCCCGAAGCCGCCGTCCACGAGTCCTTGCCCCTCATCAATGTCTGGGGCCCCGCGGAGTGCCACAGCCTCGCCGTCGTTACCAAGGACTTTAAATACGTGTATTGGAATTACGGCGACGGCGACTTCGAGCCCGCCGAAGAACTCTATCACCTGCGCAAGGATCCTCACGAATTGACCAACGCCGCCGAAAATCCCGAATACCGCGCGCAGATGGAGAAGATGCGCGCGACTTACGACGCCAGGGTCGCCACATGGAAAAAGGACGCCGTCCCCTACAACGATTACCAGCGGTTCGGAGATATTTTTGATCGCACCATCCCGTGGAAGAAGAAGCGGGCGTATCTCAAAAAGAAGAGAGAGTAACCGATTTCGGAAGTAGGTGCGAGCGTGAGCGAGCACACTCGAGAAACGGGCCTTGCGCGCGCTCATCTACTCGCTCACGCTCGCAGCTACACCTTTCCTCTATCCAATGAACAACCGCATCGCCCTCGCCTGTTTCGTCTCCCTATCTTCGATCTGCCACTTGTCCTCCATAGCCTTGGCGGCGGAGGATCTTTCATCTGCGATGTCCGCCGCTCCGCGGCCTAATATCATCGTCATTTACACCGACGACCAGGGATACGGCGATGCGAGTTGCCTAAACCCCGATTCCAAGTTTTCGACCCCCAACCTCAACCGTCTCGCGCGGGAAGGCCTCACCTTCACCGACGGCCACTCCTCGGACACGGTCTGCACACCGTCACGATACGGTCTTCTCACCGGCCGCTACAGCTGGCGCACGGAATTGAAACGCGGCGTGTTTGGCGCGGAAAAGCCCTGCCTCATCGCGGACGGCCGCATGACGCTGGCGTCGCTCCTGCGCGATCACGGATACGCCACCGCCATGGTCGGCAAGTGGCACCTGGGGATGGATTTTCCCGGGGAGAAAGGAGAGAACCGCGACTGGTCGCAACCCGTCCGCGACATGCCGCTGGACAAGGGGTTCGATTATTTCTGGGGCATCCCCGCCTCCATGAATTACGGGGTCCTCGCGTGGTTCGAGGGCCGTCACGCCGCGGTCCCTCCCACGCTCTTCACGCGCAAGAAAGACAACAAGATCGCCCTGTCCGATTACCGGATCACGCCGCCTTATGAAAAGAAACCCCTCAAACCCGCCGACCTCGAGGTGGCGCCCGATTTCGACGATATCGAATGCCTTACTCGTTTCACGGATAAGGCCATCGAATGGATTGAGAACCATCTCAAAGCGCAGAAGCGTGGCGCCGAAGGCGCAGATGCCCGTGCGGCTACGCACAAGAGTTTCTTCCTCTACCTCCCCTACACCTCGCCCCATAAACCTGTCATCCCACTTGGGAGTTTCCGAGGTAAGAGTGAAGCGGGCGCGTACGGCGATTTCATGATGGAAACCGACTGGCACGTCGGGCGGATCCTGGAACTGCTCGACCGGGAACAACTCGCCGAGGATACCCTCATGGTTTTCAGCAGCGACAACGGACCGGAGACCACATGGAAACAACGGATCGAACTCTACGATCACGATAGCTCCGGGATTTATAAAGAAGGCAAAAGGTCTATCTATGAAGGCGGCCACCGCGTGCCTTTCCTGGTCCGCTGGCCGGCGGTTATCAAAGCCGGAGGTGTCTGCCACCAGCCGGTTTGCCAGACCGATCTCCTCGCCACTTTCGCGGAAATACTCGGAACTGAACTCCCGGTCGACGCGGGCGAGGACAGTGCCAGCCTTTACCCGGTTTTCGTCGATGCCGGCGCCGACTTGCAGCGCCCCCCGCTGATCAATCACGGGTCCAGCGGGCGGTTCGCGATCCGCGACGGCGATTGGAAGCTCGTTATGCCGCACAAAAAACTCTCGTTCGAACTCTATAACTTGAAATCCGATCCCGGTGAAGAAGACAACGTTTACCAATCCAATCCCGAGCTTGCAAAAAAGCTCGAGCGACGCATCACCCGGATCGTCCGGGAGGGCCGCTCCACCCCGGGCAAGGCGCAAACCAACGATACCGGATGGTGGGACGATCTCACCTGGACGGAGGAGGAGGAGTGGAGATAACTGACCGAAACGTGGCGGGCAACGCTTTGCGCGCCGATGCGGTTGCGACACTGCCCAGCGCGGAGCGCGTTCTCCATTGCCGAAGGCACTCTGCAGAGCCCCGCGGAGCGGGGATAAAGCGCAACCCTCCACGCAAGACATGGAGGGCAATGCTTTGTCATTGCCGCCCGGTTGCAGACAAGACGGACGAGGTGAAACTCGTCCCTCCGTACATGGCGCAACTTCTTCTCGTAGTCACCCTAACTTCCATCTTCCATCTTCTATCTTCCATGCCGGCGACGGCGCAGCCGCCCTGGAAAAAACACATCATCAAGCGCCCGGCCCTCGGCATGATTAATTCCGCGGTCACCGACGACTTCGATCGCGACGGTCACATGGATGTCCTTACCTCTTACGACGGAGAAGTCGTCCTCTTAAAGGGGCCCGATTGGAAACCGCATCCGGTCCACACGTTCGACCCGAAGAATTCGCGCAACAAACCGCGTGGCGCCTGCATTCACAGCTGCCTCCTCGATGTCGACGGGGACGGCGACCAGGATTTCTGCGGCTCGAACAACACGGTGTTCTGGCTGGAGTGCCCGGATGACCCTTTCTCCGGGAAGCCGTGGACTTACCGGGTCGTCGACGACGAAATCCTCGGCACGCATTGTCTCATCACCGGCGACGTCGATCGCGACGGCACACTCGATCTCATCGCCAACTCCGGCCGCGCGGAAAACGCAACCGCCTTCCCCGATTCGCTCACCTGGCTCGAAGTCCCGGAGGATCCTCACGACGCGAAACAATGGTCGCGCCACGTCTTTGCCGAGCGCGACGCGCCCGGAGGCTCCCATTACACCGGCTTTGGCGACGTCAATGGCGACAGCCGGCCCGATATCGCCTGCGCGGCCAAGGGAGGCGAGAATTTCCCGGGAGGCCAATGGTTTGCGTGGTGGGAACAACCCGCCGATCCGACCGGAGTCTGGGAGAAGCATCTTCTCGCCAGCGACGAGCCCGGCGCTACCAACATTCTCCCCGCCGATCTCAATGGCGACGATCACGTCGACTACTTTGCCACGCGCGGCCACGGCCAGGGCGTCCTCTGGTTCAAGGGACCCGACTTCGCACAAATCGAGATCGATCCGGATATTGAGAGCCCGCACTGCCTCGTCCTCGCGGACTTCGACGGGGACGGAGATCTCGATGGTGCGACCTGCAGCAAGGACCCCGGCGGCGAAACGGCTTGGTATGAGAACGATGGAAAAGCCGATTTCCAGAAACATGTCATCGGCACCGACCAGGGTTCCTATGACATTCGCGCCGTCGACATGGATGCCGATTCCGATCTCGACCTCCTCATCGCCGGGCACACCAGCAACAATATCGTCTGGTTCGAGAATCCCGTGAAGCCATGAAAATTCATTCGTGCATCCTAACCATGCCCGCGACTGCGACGGTCAGGCATGGAGGGTTGCGCTTTGCCTGCCATGCCAAAGCCTCTTGGCGAAGGCAGGTCGCAACCGCGTCGGCGACGACAAAGCGTCGCCCTCCACGCGCCTTCTTTTTCGTCACCGCTGCGATGTCACTGATGTGCGGTTTGACCCACGCCCAGGAAATGCCCGTCTTTCCGAAGGGCGTGAAGAAGCCGCAAAACTTCCGGGAGCTGAAACAAATTCTCGAGCCGATGGGCTTCGAGGTGAAACGCCCTGAGCTCGTGAGGAAACGGCTCCAGTAACCGGTGGTGGCTGGGAGGCGCCCAACACGCCCTCCCGCCACGCCTGGCGGTCACTCCCCCCCCTCGGGATAGGGAAACCATGCAGGATTTGTGTCGGAAAACATTACACTCCAGTCCGGCGCTGTTCTTGACCTGCAAAACGCCTATTTTACGGGGATTCTGCCACGGGAGACCGGCGCGGACCGGGAATACCCGGCTCCCAAGCGTCGAAATACTTTACAGTTTCCGATTTTCAGCGAGGCCGGATGGTTCTTGTAAGCTTCTTGGAACCAGGGAGTTAAAACAACTATATCCGACTTGGCACGTCTCCTGCTCTTTTTTATAACGTCACGGGTATATCCTAATTCACCTACTAGAGCCTCACCGGGAGTCCCTTTGCCGAAACTAACCCACATCTTCTCCGCGGCCTTCGCGTCCGTGACCCTGTGCCTCCAGCATGCCGGGGCCGCGTCCATCGTCGACGCCGACGCCACGGGAGCGGACAACTTCTCCACTATCGATTACTGGGGAGTCGCGTTCGCCGGCGGATCGGGCGATATTGCCTCCGTCACATTTGATCTGACGGCGACGCCCTTCGCCTTCTTCGATTTTGACGGCAACGGCAGTTTCGGCAACGCGACTGGGCCCATCCTGGGAACACTCAGCGGGCTTTCCGCAGCGGACATCTCGTTCTCGACGGGCAGTCCCGTCTTCGCCGATACGACCCATCCCGCCGTCCTGACCTTCGATTTTGCACCCAATGCGTTTACCGCCGGCGATTCGTTCCGCTTCAGCGCGGACACGGAGGCTCTGGTCGCCGATCCGACTCCGGGCGGGTTAATCGGCGAAGCGCCTGTAAATTTTTCAGTGTCCTTCTCGGAAGGCACCACGATTTCCGGAGATTTTGGTACTCTTAACGACGAAAAATCCGTCGTCAGAGTGGCCGCCGAAGTGGAAGCGGTTCCCGAAGGCGGCCACTCTGCCTTTCTCTTCAGCCTGGCACTGGCCGGCACACGTGGAGTGGCACTCTGGCGAGAGCGCAGCTGATCATCGCCTGAGACCGCCCGCCGTTTTCGCTCTCCGGAGCCCCGATCTTCAACCTTTCACTTCTCCTCCATGGCCTTGGCGGTGCAGCGTCTTCGATTTTCGGCCGCGCCGCAGCCTCTCGGCGGCTACTCCGATGCCAACCAGGGGCCCAGCTTGTCGAAAGAGCCGCCCCAGCCGTACCCGTGATTTTCGGCGACTTCCTTATCCGGGAATCCGGTCTGCCTGAGACGCAGTTCGGTTTCGTTGTCCTCGGCTTCCCAGAACTCGATCGCCACCTCCATCTCATCCTGGCAGAGCTCCTCATGTTTTTCCCACTTCCAGGAAAAGCTCAGCCGGTCGGGCCGCGAAACCTCGCGGTACTCTCCGCCGATCGCGATTTCTCCAAAAGATTCAGTCTTTAATTGTAACCGGTAGCGGCCACCCTCACGGAAATCAATCTCCCCGCTCAGCACCGTGCATTCGGCCGGACCGAACCATCCCGTCATCGCGTCGACACTCGACCAGGCATCGAAAACACGCTCGCGCGGCGCCTTGAATCTCCGCGTCATCTCCAGAATCAGTTCGGGATCGTCTTTGACTAGTGTGGTATCGCTCATGATTTCTTTTTCTTTGTTTTCTTTCTTTCCTCCTTCTCCAGGTATTCGGCGAGCCGGTCGAAACTGCCCTCCCAGAAACGCCGGTAATGCTCAAGCCATTCCCGGGCATCGGCCAGCGGCGTCGGATCGATGGTCAGCAGATGCCGGCGCCCTTCCCGGCGCCGCACGAGAAGGCCCGCCTCCTCGAGCACCTTCAAATGCTTGGAGACGGCGGGCAGCGACATATCGAGCGGCGCCGCCAGTTCCCCGACGGTCGCTTCTCCCTCGCTGAGTTGCTCGAGAATGAAGCGACGCGTCGGGTCTGACAACGCCGAAAATGTCGCTGTCAGGATCGGGCTATCGGCGCCAATCATAAGTCGCGGCTGCGGCATCCTGCCGCAGTTCCAAGCTGATTCTGCGGCTGGAAGCCGCAGCTGCTTTTCCTGCGAGACATCACGCCTGGGCGCTTTGCCACAAGGCGAACTTTCCGCCCTGCGGATCCTCAAGCAACGCGAAGCTTCCCTTGCCTGGAATCTCCGTGACGCCCTTCATTTCCTTGGCGCCCAGTTTCACGGCCTTCGCCAGGGAGGCGGCCACATCGGCGACGTGGATATAGGAGATCCACAGTGGGGGGCCGTCGCAGTGCGCGGTTTTATCCATCATGCCGGCGGCGGGACGGTCTCCGACCATGAGCATGGAGTACTCGTCCATGCCCGGAGGGCTCATCGCGGTCCAGCCGAACAGCTGGGTGTAAAATTCCTTGCTCCCGGCGACATCACTGGTCGCCAATTCGTTCCAGGCAAAGGTGCCCGGAGTGGTATCCACTTGTTCTTGGGTCGCGGTATCGCTCATCAGTAAAGGTCCTTTCGTATGGTGTTAATCAGGTTGGTGGAGAGAACCGCGGCCATTGGAGCCCCGGTCCTTTAGTTAACCATTTGGTTAACTATTTTCTACGAATCGCGGCTGAGGTCAAGAGGGAATTTTTGGGGGCTGGCTTCCGTCTCCTACTCCCTCCCATTGCCGTTCTCAGCCTCCTCTGTCATCCAGAGCGGAGTCGAGGGATCCCCCTCTACGGCAAGGAACGGATCGGTCATCTAAAGCCCCGGGCCGACATGCAAAACTTCCGCAAGGGTTAGCATGCGCCCGACCTGCAAGAGCCGTTAGAACGAGCTTTGGTCGAACGTGTGATCCCTCGACAAGCTCGGGATGACAGGACTCGTGAAATGGTTTCTGGACCCGGGCACTCCAAAGCCTGGCCATCTCCCATCTCCCATCTTCGCCAGCCAGCGCGTCGGCCTACCTTCGTAAACCTTGAACCCTGAACCCTGAACGGCGGCGCAGCCGCCCCCCCTACTCCTCCTGCAGGCTGAAGCTCACCTTGACGCCATTGGGCGGCAGACCGGCGCGCGTCCAGGGCATCCGCGAAATGTCCACCGCCGCCCGATGCGCCTGCGGATCAAGAGTGATCCGAAAAAACTGGAGCGGCTGAATCCCAATGAGATTCTCAGTGTTGGACGGAATCTCTTTCACAAACGGATCATGGAAACTCGCGTTCCCCAGATAAAAATCGCCATCGAACTGAAGCAGATCATACTTGGCGTCGCCATAGAGCGCCTTGGTCGTCCGATCCGCTTTCTTCAGTTCAAGCGACCCCAGGGACTCGGCTTCCACCGCGGTCAAACTGAACCAGCCGTCGGATCCCGTATCAATGACGGCCTCAAAAGCTTTTCCCGTCGACGTCGTCACGCCGACCATTGGATTCCAGGCTTCAAGCCGAAACGGAAGCGAGTAGACACCGGGACCGCGCGGTGCGCGCGGAACAATCCGGACGCGCTCGTTCCCGAGGTCCAATTGCAGAACTCGCTGTTCGAACGGCCGATAACCGAGAATGGCATCGAATCCCGTGCGCTCACGCAGCTTTGGCAGGCGCACGACCCAGAGATAGCGCAACGTATATGGCCGATTGCGATTTCTTTGTTTTAGAGGCAAGGCTTCGAGAATCTCGATGGGCCGCGTGATTTCGTGACCGCTCACGTCAATCAAATTGGCGCTCGCTTCCGTCGCCTGGAGGCGCAGTCCCCGGAACGATTCCTCATCGAGCAGGGTGAGATCGCTGCCGGTGTCGAACTGCCAGTCGTGACGGGAGAAATCACCTGCGGGATAAACCATGAGCCGGTTGTCTTGCACCGACACTTCGAGGTCGGCGCGGTTCCCAGTGGTGGCGCATCCGATGGTGAATACGGACCAAACCGCCAGAATCCCGATCAGCGCAACCCTCCATGAGTCGTGCCTGGAGGGTGACGCGTTGTCGTCGCCGCCGTGGTTGCGATAAAGCTCTATCATTCGGATCCGCCGTCGCCAAAAATCAACTCTCCACTGGAGTAAGTGGTGCCGAAGTTCCTGGCGACCTCGCAGACCTGCCGGACTGCGGAATGAAATTGTTCTTCCCTCAGGGAATTAAGGGGGTGAATGAAGGCTCCCCAGAGAGTGTCGCCCTTAATGCAATAGCGGGCATCCAGGGCCCGGTCAAAATTTGCTTCCATGCAAGAACGCAATTCTTCCTCCGAAATGTCTTTGATTTCCGCCACCGGCGTCATGATGCGCATCCGGTCGTGAGATTCATCGGTGACGCAAAGCAAGGTCGTCCCCATAGCGGAGAACCGCCAGTAACCCGGTTCCCCATCCACTTCGCCGCCCAATTCCCGGATCAGTCGATCCAGTCGGCTGTTGTTCATTCCGGAAGGTTGCAGGGGCAGGATCATGATGATTCGAATGGAAAAAATGCCGGCATGCGCCGGCACGCCGCACAAAACCCCATCGGAATGTTAGAGGGAACTGCCGCGGAGGCCAACGCTATAAATTAGCAAAGAGAATCCGCTGAATCACTCCCTGACGGAGACTTGAGACCTGAGACTTCAGACTTCAGACTTCAGACTCCAGTTCCCAATTCCGAGAACCTTGAACCTGCCTGCCCCGAGCCTGTCGAAGGGAACCTTGAACGCCGGCGCAGCCAGCCTCCCATCTTCTATCTTCTATCTTCCATGCGAAGCATCGCTTCGCCGCCCCTACTTCTTCCAATCCTCGATCACGAGTTTATCTCCCACCCGAGTGATGGTGACTTTCTGGCGCGCGCGCCAGCCCAGCTCTTCGATTTCCGCTTTCGGCAGCGTGAGAAAGTAGGTGTACTTCCCCATTTTCGCCAGTCGGCGGACTGTTTTCTTTCTTGCTGCCATCGGTTTGCTTTCTCCTCTCGCTTCTGGATGTTTTGACTGTAATAGTTTATACTATAGTACAGAGTATAGTTTATACTATCTGCGCGTCAAGAGCGTTGTGGGAGCACGACGGCCCGGCCTGTCGCCCGCTACTTTTTTGTCCCCCTGGTTTTGATAACCGTCTTGATGCCGTCGTGCTCGATCTCCCCGTCCCTTACCAGGAAGAGTGCTTTCTTCCGGGCATCGCGCAACAATTTCCTGACCGCCGGCGTCCGCACATCCTCGAGCTCTTTGATTTTCAGATGCCTGACCCGGGTGCCGGTCCCATGCAGGAGACCTTCGGGATCGGGCAGGGAAGCCCCGGAGGGAAAGCTGATGTTGATATGCTTCCGATAGACGATAATGGCGCAAAAGCAGTCCCAGGAGGTCGTGGTAAAGCCGTAACCAATATTGAAGGACTGTGCGGATTTGCCCGCCAATTCAAAGGCGGGTTTCGTCTCCTCTCTCAGGTAAGCCCGCAGATCCTGCGCGAAAGCCCTCATCTCTTCGCTGTAGGGACGCAAGAAATCGGCTATCTGGCGCTCCGTGTCCTTCATCGGAATCCTGCGGCGGTGCCGCTGTCTGCAAGCGTGATTGCGCCGCCCGGGAATGCCGGACCATTGAGCCAGGCAATGCCTTACTAGGGGTTAGTGGATCTTTGGTTGGGTTTAAGTAAGAATCCTAGAGGCATTTACTAATGTGCTATCCCCTGGGGCGGTTGAAGTTTATAACGCGATAATTTTCCCAGGGGCGTCAAAGTCAATATAGAGCGATCATGGGGAATTGAGTCCGGACCGGTACAACCGCCTCAGCCCCAATGGAATCGGGACTTCGCTTCGCGAAGTATTCAGACTGCCCTGCACGTTAGCGCGCAATAAAAATCAAAGGCAAAATGTCCCGACACGTCGGGGCCGCAGGCAGGAAAATTTCTGATCTAATAATATTTTTTGCGGCCCTTTGCGCTCCTTTGCGCCTTCACGTTGAGTCTCTCTCCGCATCCCGCGTCCCGGTCAACGATGAACCCTGGACCTTGAACGCCGGCGAAGCCCGCTACCCCGTCTCCGGCAGGAACGTCGGCATAACCACGCCCTTCAGCTCTTCCGCCGGACCAAAACTCTGCGCGACGTGCATCTCGCAGTTGCGGGCGCCCCATTGATAGAGTTGCGCCACCAGGTCCCCGCAAGTAACCGGCACCAGCAGCACCGGACAACGGCCCTTCTGCACGTTCAGCTCCGCGTGAATCAATGCCGCCGCCTGCGCTTCCGTGCGGGCGACCCCCGGTCCCAGCATATTGAAATCCTCCGAACCACACGATACCAGGTACCCCTCCAACCCTCCATCGCCACCCTCGCTCTCGATCACGGAGACACTCCAAAATGCTTCCTCGTTGCGGATGAAGTAATCGTAATCCTGTCGACGCGAGATGCCGGTCAATTTTCTCTCGATCACGGCCATGGCATCCGCATCATCCGGCGTCGCTTTTCGCGGAAAAAATCCCTCGGGAGCCCGATGCGCCAACCCGCCCTCGGGCACTTCGACCATCATGTCTTGAAACGTGGTGAAAGGCACAAAGCCGGCGCGCGTGTAGAGCGAGTAGGAATCGAGGTTGAAACAACTCGACACCAGACGCACGGGTTTGCCCTCACTCTTCCCGCGATCCGTAATCGCATTCAGCAGTTTCTTCGCGATTTTTCTCCCAAAATGATCGTGGTGCACGTTCATGATCCCCAGCGAGATGTGCGTCTCCCGGGGATGGACAAAGCAGGAGCCGATGATCCGCCCGGAATCGTCATCCACCGCGACGATTCCTTCGTCCGGATCCAGCTTTTGATAGACATCGAAGAACACCGCTGCCGTCAAGGGATCGCCTTTCAGGAGTTCCCCGCGCCCGATGGAATCGTAATAGGCGTTCAGCGAGTGGAAGATGAGGCGCGCAATTTCCGCGCGATCTTCCGGCCGCATGATGCGGATGTGGTGAGTGGGCATGGGGGGATCGGGGTATTCAGGGTTCAGGATTGGGAAATTACAAATGGTTTACCGCTTTTGCTAAAGGATTTATTCCTGGGTATCTGCGGCCATCCGTGTGTCATCTGCGACCATCTGCGTTCCACATAATTTTTAACACGAATGAACACGAATGATACGTAGATGAACGCGAATGGGTGAAGGGGAAAAAAGGGGAGGTAATGTGACGAAGGCGTCTCGCCTGCGACCTAACCGGAGCGCAGGCGAGACGCCTGCGTCACATTTCAGAATGGACGCGGGGCCGATTTCGCAGCTCGACCCGATGAGTCTCACGTCTCATGTCTCAAGTCTCATGCCCCCGCCACCACTTCCATTCTTGATCCCCCACGCCCTCTAATCACACTCTCAGTCATGTTCGGACTCGCCCTCGCGGATCTCGTTGTCCTGGTCCTCTACCTCCTCGGGGTCACCACGATCGGTATTCTCGCGGCCCGCAAGGTGCGGGGCATGAGCGACTTCATCCTCCCGCGCCGCTTCGGCAAGGCCATGATGATGATGCACGCGTTCGGGACCAGCACGCACTCCGACCAGGCCGTCAGCGTGGCATCGAAGTCGTCACTGAGCGGTCTCTCCGGGATCTGGTACCAGTGGATGTGGCTTTTCGCGACGCCGTTCTTCTGGCTGATCGCGCCGATGATGCGGCGTTTCCGCGCCCTGACCACCGCGGATGTCTTCACTCTCCGCTACGACCGCGGGGTGGCGGCACTTTACGCCGTGCTCGGCCTCGGAAAGTTCATGGTCACCATCGGGCTGATGCTGAAAGGCTCTGCGGTGATCGTCGACGCAGTTACCGGCGGTGAACTCTCCGCCGATGCCGTCATCCTGGTGATGACCGGGTTGTTCGTGGCATACGGCATGGCCGGCGGCCTGGGCGCGGCCATCGTCACCGATTTCATCCAGGGGATTCTCACGCTGCTCTTCTCTTTCATGCTGCTCCCACTCGTCCTCAACGCCGTCGGCGGGCTCGACGGGATGCGGACATCCCTCGCGGCGCTGCGGCCGGACACGGAGATGCTCTCGCTCGTGACCCCGGGTGAGATCGGCGTGTTCTTCATCTTCATGATCGCCTTGAACAATCTGTTGGGAGTGGTCGTGCAACCGCACAACATGGGCGCTTGTTCCGCGGGACGCACCGAGTCCGATGGCGCGGTGGGTTTTATGGGAGGCACCATGATCAAACGCATCTGCACGGTGGCGTGGTCGCTGACCGGTCTCGCGGCGGTGGCGTATTACCACGGGAATATCGCCGATCCGGATCTAGTTTACGGACATATGGCGCGTGAATTTCTGCCCCAGGTGATGCCCGGGTTGCTCGGACTGTTCCTCGCCGCCCTGCTGGCGACGGTCATGGGTTCCTGCGATTCCTTCATGATCGCGTCCTCCGGTCTCATCACGGAGAACTTGTACAAGCCATTGAATCCCGGGCGCAGCGACACACATTATCTCGGGGTTGCGCGCCTCGCCGGTCTCGTCGCAGTGGCCGGCGGAGTCGCCCTGGCTTACCTGGCCGAGGGCGTGGTGCCGCTGCTCGAGAACATGTGGAAGATCAATACCATGACCGCGATGGCGTTCTGGCTGGGAATTTTCTGGAGACGGACCACGGTGGCGGGCGCGTGGGCGGCCATGATCGGCGCGGTGCTCACCTGGTGGATCACCAACCAGGGATGGTGCGCCGCCGCCCTGGCGCAGGTGCCGGGCCTGGAAGCCTGGGGGATCGTGCGGGCCGGAGAAGACGGCGCCTGGTCGGTCTGGCTGCCCTGGCAGATGGTGGCGTACATCGTGGTGGGGTTCGCTGCGGGGATCGTCGTCAGCCTTTGCACCCGGCCGGTGCCCGCCGGACGGTTGGAGCGCTTTTATAACCTCTTGCGCACGCCCGTGACACCGGGCGAAGTCATCCCCCAGCCTTGCACCTTGCCGGAAGGCGTCACCCCCGGACCCCGGAGAGTTTTCTTCCCCGAATCCCAGTTCGAGATCCCGGTGCCTTCGCGTCGTGCCCTGGCGGGATTCGCTATTGGCTGGGCTTGCGTCCTGGCTATCATCGGAGCCGTCGCCCTCTGGATCGTGGAATAAGAGCTATCCCAATATATATTCTCTCAAGGATTCATTTGCGTTCATCATTTCTAAAAGCCTGGTTTTTCAATCCCCTCTCCCTTGGGGACTGCTTGCACGAGAGTGCATAATAAAATGCGAAGCGAATTAGCAGAGCCTGCCGGAGGTAGGATAAAGGGTTAGGGTGAGGGGAGCACCTTTTTTGGGATAGCTTCCAGGCAATTCCAATCAAAACCATGCCCTCCAAACCTGACATTCTTCTATTTCTGATGGATGCCGCCCAGGCCGAGGCCCTTGAGAAGGCCAGCCCCTGTCTCACCCCGAATTTCGACCGCTTGCGCGCGCGCGGCCTCGCCTTTACCCGCGCCTATGCGC
The DNA here is from genome assembly GCA_024638765.1 of Verrucomicrobiales bacterium. Lineage (GTDB taxonomy): Bacteria > Verrucomicrobiota > Verrucomicrobiia > Verrucomicrobiales > DEV007 > JAHEJT01. The sequence continues at coordinate 8,642 of JAHEJT010000013.1, read as the reverse complement.
CCAGCCCGACCTGTTCTCCCTCGCGCGCGAGCCTGATGACCGGTCTGTTGCCGCATAATCACGGCGTCCTCGAGGTGGAACACGGACGCGATCCGGACCAGTGCGTCCTCCGCGCGGACAAACCACACTTCGCCCAGCGTCTCCGGGACAACGCGTACGACACGGGATACTTCGGCAAGTGGCACATTGAGCGCACCAATGCGCTCGAGCGGTTCGGCTGGGACACCTCGGTGGTCAAAGGCGCGGAGCATCATCAAAACCTGGGGAAAGGACAAGAAGACGACGCCCCGCCCATCGATCCAAAACTGAGTGGATACCTCGAGAGTCCTCCCGGGTACCGGCGCATCCTGCACTGGGGTGTCACCGATGTGCCGCCCGAAGAGCGTTACCCGCAACACACCGTCGATCAAACCATAAAGTTCCTGGACTCGGCCGAGGGACCCTGGTGCGCCTGCGCGAGTTTTTCCGAACCGAACGAAGCGCTGATCGTGAGCCGCGAGACCTTGGCACAGTATGATCCGGAAAACATTCCGCTGCCGGCGACTCTTCGCGACGATCTCGACAAGCGTCCGGGTCTCTACCGCCGGGAACGCGCGATTGCCGAGGAGCTCACCGACGCGCAGTGGCGCTTGGCACGCACCTGTTACTTCGGCCGGATCACGGAGTTGGACGCGCAATTCGGACGGCTGCTGGCGCATCTCGAGGAGAGCGGCAGGCTGGAGCACACCATCGTGATTGTCACCTCCGATCACGGCCGATACCTCGGCGCACACGGCTTTGACGCGCATAACATCGGCGCCTTCGAGGAAATTTACCGTGTCCCCCTGATCATCTCAGGGCCCGGGATCGCCCCCGGAGAATGCGCCGCCACCGTCAACCTGCATGACCTCTGCCCGACCCTCTGCGAACTCGCGGGTGCGCAAGCCATCGTGACTCCGGATTCCCGGTCGCTTACGCCTCTTCTCAAGAACCCTGCCGCGGAGGCGGGCCCGGCGGCCGAAGCCGGCCCTGCTTATGCCGAATACCACGGCACGCGCTTCCGGCTCACACAGCGAATTCTTTGGGATGGAAATTGGAAATTCGTCTTCAACGGATTCGATTTCGATGAACTTTACGATCTCGAATCCGATCCCCAGGAAACCGCGAACTTGATCGACGATCCCGCACAAAAGGAGCGCGCCGACGCCATGATGCGCGCCATCTGGGAACGCATTCGGGAGACCGGCGACCGCACCCTCGAAGAATCGCATTACTTCTCGATGCGTCTCGGCCGGGTGGGACCGCTGTCGGAGTAAATAGTGAATAGTAAGTAGTGAGCAGGTTTCAGGACGAAATTCCACTCCTGCATCAGCGCCCTGCAGAAGTGTAACATTTTTTTATACAATTGTATGAAAAAATGTTACACTTCTGCGTAACGGGATGTAGCGTGGTCAGGGATCCATCTTTCCACGGAGGTCCACCGTCTTAGGACGGCGGCTACGACGGCGAATCCGGCTCACCCCGTCGCCGGGTCTCCGAGGGCGAACTGGAGTGCCGGGTTTCCCGGGACGGGCGCATCTCCCGTGTGCATGCGTACGAAAGGACGGGTGCGCTGAAAGCCGTGTGCCCCGGCGAGCGCCACCGCATCCCGGTTCAGTTCCGGAATGTCCCAGAAGGTCGTCCCGCCCAACGATCCTAACAGTTTCTCCATCACCTCGCGTCCCGACGCCGGGTCGGATGCGGTGGCGGGTCCCAGGTAATCGGCTCGCGCGCCCGGCCGGATCATGCCGAACGCCGCCGGGTTCCCTTCCCCCTCCCGCGCCAAGCACAGGCGACGTGCGTCACGAGAGATTTTCTCCAGCCACTCTCCCCGGTCGACGCCGAAGGCCGCGGTATCGAAATCCAGCGGGAGCGGCAGGGATTCACGTTCGCTCTCCCCACGATGCCTTCCGGAGGGTCCGCCCTCCCAGCGGTGTGATTCGAACTCAGTCTGAAATCCAAGCTGCCCGTAGACGGGCTCTCCCTCGGGTGTCGCATCGAGCTTAATACAACCCACGCCGCACGCGCGCAGGTGTGCGAGCGCCCGCTCCATCAAGGCCGTGGCAATGCCGTGGCGCCGATGATCCGGATGCACCAGCATCATGCCGATCCAGGCGAGTCGATCGCCGTATTGTGTCGTCGTCACCGTCCCGGCCCGTTGACCGTCCCATTCCGCCAGGAAACAACCTTGCGGCGCATAAGAAATGAGGCGTTTCCAGTCTTCGGGTGTTTGATTCCAGCCCGCCGCTTCGCGAACTCCGTCCGCAAAGGCGAGGTCAGCCTCTGCAAAATCTCGAATTACTAGTTGGCCGGGCATGGCGGGGAATAGCTAAGATCCCACAATGAGCTATCGGCTCGAGTCGATCGAGATTTTCGTGCGCGCCCTGCCTCCGGGCCGCATGCGATTCGTGCTGGGCAAAGCCGGACGGGACAGCTCGCAATCCGCGAAACCGAAACCGCGGCCCCCGGCACAGAAACGCCGTCCGGGCGGGTTTCTGGTGACCCGCGCGATCGTGGTGGACGGACAAGGCCGCCGCGCCGTGGGCATGTCGGGCGACCGGCCCTCTTACGGATGGCTCGACAAGCGCCCCCAATACAGCGGATCCGAAAAGCCGGCCCGGCTGCTCGCTTTAGTCAAGGCCGCGCGCGAAGTTTACCTGGCCGCACCCGCCTTCGCATCCCCGTTCGCAATCTGGCGCAGCTGCAATCGCGAAATTCAAAGGCTAGGCCGGGAGGCCGATCACGAACCGCTCTCGGCGAGCTTCGCCTCGGCGTTATTCGAACGCGCCATTGTCGATGCGGTCTGCCGGCTGCATGACGCCACGCTTTTCGAAGCGGTGAAAAACGATCTGCTGGGCGTGGACCCGGGAGAAGTCTTTCCACAGCTCAAAGACATTCGCATCGCGTCGCTGCTTCCCAAAAAGCCACGGACTCGGATTTTCGTCCGGCACACAGTCGGTGGAGCCGACCCGCTCACCGAAGCCGATTGGCCGAAGGAGGAACGCGTCGACGACGGCGAACCCGAGACACTCGAGGAATACATTTCGCGCGACGGCGTGCGATTCTTCAAGGTGAAAGTGTCCGGCGATCCCGAAGGCGATTTCGACCGGCTGCAGCGCATCTGGCAAGTGGTCATGCACGCTGAAGACCCCGTCGTCACGCTCGATGGGAACGAAAGTTACGACGATCTGGATTCCTTCTCGCGCCTGGTGGAATTGCTCGAAGAAAAGGCACCGGGATTATTTCAGCACATGCTCTTTATCGAGCAACCGATGCCGCGTGCCCTCACGCACGATCCCGCCACGACAAAAAAGATTCATAAAATCGCCGGAAAAAAAGATCTCGTGATTGATGAGGCTGACGGGGAACTCGATGCATTTCCCAATGCGTTTGCAATTGGTTATTCGGGAGTTTCTCACAAGAACTGCAAAGGATTTTTCAAATCCCTTCTCAATCTCGCGTGGTGCCATCATTTCGAAGACACCACCGATCGCAACGCCTTCATGAGCGGCGAAGACCTGTCGAACATGCCCCTGGTGCCGTTGCACCAGGATTACGCGGCGCTCGGCTTGCTCGACATCGATCACTGCGAACGCAACGGGCATCATTACACCTACGGCATGCCCTTTCTCACGGCGCAGGAAAAGCGCCTGACTCGCGAGCATCATCCCGATCTCTACACCGAGAGGCGGGGCGAGATGTTTCTCAATATTCAGGACGGGGCCGTCGACTGCGCGAGCCTGCAGACCACCGGGTTCGGCGTCGCCTTCGAACCGGAATGGGAGCACCTGATTCCCTTCGAGGAATGGGAGGAGATGTAGCCGCCTGCGTAAGCAGGTGGACTGCTTGGTGCTGGGACCGCGGGCGTCCCGCCCGCCATCGATTCAGATGCGGGCGGGACGCCCGCGCTCCCATCAACTCAGCGCTATATTTTGTGTAATGTGGGACGGGTTGGTCCCGACTCGTCGGGATCCTAAGGACCCCTGCCGGCAGGCGGTTTCATTTTTGGCTGTAATCGGCGCGCCTTGCTGTCCTAGTGTGAGGCAGGCGGGACGCCTGCCTTCGACTAAAGTGGCAGGTGGGACGCCTGCCTCACATTAAGGAAAGCATGTTCGAAACCATCCAGACCGCCCCTCCCGATCCCATCCTCGGCCTGACCGAGGCCTTCAACAAGGATCCCAACCCGGACAAGATCAACCTGGGGGTGGGCATCTATAAAGATGCGCAGGGCAAAACGCCCACCCTCGAGTGCATCCAGCGCGCCGAGAAGATTTTGTCGGAAAACGAAACCTCCGGCGGCGGTTACCTTCCCATGACCGGGCTCGCTGCCATGGATGACGCGGTAATTCCGCTGGTCTTCGGCGCGGGCAGCGATGCGGCAGCGTCGGGTCGCGCCCTGGCCGCCCAAACCCCCGGTGGCACCGGCGGGCTTCGCGTCGCGGGCGATTTCATTAAGAAAATGTTCCCGGGCGCAAAGATCTGGATGAGCGATCCGACCTGGGCCAATCACAAGGGCATCTTCACCGCATCCGGTATCGCGCAGGAGACTTACCCTTACTATGACAAAGCCGCGGGTAATCTTGCCTTCGACAAGATGACCGCGGCGCTCGCGGAAGTGCCGGCCGGGGACGTCGTCCTGCTGCACGCCTGCTGCCACAATCCCTCCGGGATGGATCCCACCCCGGAGCAATGGACACAACTCGCGCAGATCGCCAAAGAAAGGAAATTCCTTCCGCTCTTCGATTTCGCTTACCAGGGATTCGGCAACGGGATCGAGGAAGATGCCGCCGGGATCCGCGCCTTTGCGGCGGCCGGACTCGAGATGCTGGTGGCCGGAAGTTTTTCCAAGAACTTCGGACTCTATAATCAGCGGGTCGGGGCGCTCACGGTGCTGGCGGGATCCGCCGAGGCAGTAGCAGCCGCCATGAGCCACGTCAAACTCTGCATCCGGGTCAACTATTCCAATCCGCCGGCGCACGGCGCCCGCCTCGTGGCCACGGTGCTCGGGGAGGCGGAACTCCGCGCGCTCTGGGAGCAGGAAGTGGCCGCGATGCGCGACCGCATCAATTCCATTCGCAAGCGGTTCGTGGATACCATGGCCGCGAAAACCGACAAACAGGACTTCGGTTTTATCACCACCCAGCTCGGGATGTTCAGTTTTTCCGGGCTCACGAAAGCACAAGTGCACACCCTCCGCGATCAGCACGCGATATACATTGTCGATTCCGGCCGCATCAGCGTTGCGGGGATCAACGAGGATAATATCGACGCGCTTTGCGATGCGATAGCGGGGGTGTTGTGAGGGGGAACTTGATACTTCGACTTGTCATCCGGAGCGAAGTCGAGGGATCTCTCATTGTCTCTATGACATTCAAATTCTCAGAAAGATCACGAATGCCTGGCATGGCGCACTCCGGTTATTTCCAAGAGAATCTGCAATCCCGCGCGTGAGATCCCTCGACTGCGCTCGGGATGACAGAATTTGGGAGGTTGGAAGCCGAAGGAGAATCGGTTACATTCTCTGACACCTGATACCTCAAACCTGCCTGCCTCGCCGAAGGGCGAAGGCGGGACACCTTCCTGCCGCCTGATTGATGATTGCTGATTGGTGATTGGTGATTGATGATTTTCGAAGTCCGGACTTCACCCTTCAAAAATCATCAATCACCAATCATCAATCCACTCCGTCCGCCTGACACCTGAGAACTATTCACTACTCACTATTTACTGTTTACTGTTTACTATTTACCTAAACCCATGCCCCCACGCCTCGCCATCGCACTCGTTCTTGCGCTCCTGCTTTCGCCGGCCGCACCCGCGCCGGCCCGTGACGCCACCGCCCGCGTCGAGACGTTCACGTATAAGAAAGCCGGCGATCTCGAGATCAAGCTCGATGCGCACCGTCCCTCGGATGAAAAAATACGCCCTCTGGTGGTGTGGATCCACGGCGGCGCGCTCATCAACGGGGGACGCCAGGGGCTCGGTCGCGCGTCGCGCCGGCTTCTCGACGAGGGATATTGCGTGGTGTCTATCGATTACCGGCTCGCGCCCGAGACCAAGCTCCCGGAAATCATCAGCGATCTCGAGGACGCCTTCGGCTGGCTGCGCGCCCACGCCCGGGAAAAGTTTTCGGCCGATGCTTCGAAGATCGCGGTCATGGGCGGGTCCGCGGGCGGACATCTCACTTTGAGCTCCGGTTTTCGGGTGCGACCGCGCCCCGTCTGCCTGGTTTCCTTCTGGGGATACGGCGATCTCATCGGGCCCTGGCTCTCGCAACCCAGTCCGCATACCCGGCACCAGGCGAAGACGCTGACTGAAGACCAGATCGTCGCCATTGAAAAAGGGCCGCCCGTGGCCAACGCAGCCGACCGGGTGCACGATGGCGGCGCGTATTACCAGCACGCGCGGCATACCGGCACCTGGCCGCGACGCGTCTCGGGTTTCGATCCGGAAAAGAATCCCGAGAGCTTTGATCCTTACATGGCCGCCGCAAACGTGTCTCCGGATTACCCGCCGACGCTCTTGATTCACGGCACCGAAGACACCGATGTCCCGCACGAGCAATCGGAAATCATGGCGCGGGAATTCAAAAAACACGGGGTCCCGTTTCGTTTTATTTCGGTGAAAGGCGGAGAGCACGGTCTGCGCGGCGGCGGCCAGGAAGACGTCGACGAGGCATTTGCCGCAGTTCTCCCGTTCATGCGGAAGTATCTCGGAGCGGCGCCGGAATAGGGGTGGCGCACACTCGTCGGAGGCCTTGGCGAACGTGGAGAGGGCGAAGCGATTCGGGAATGGGAGCGCGGGCGTCCCGCCCGCAACCGATTCAAATGCGGGCGGGACGCCCGCGCTCCCACTCTCTGATCGGGCCGGTCTCACTGTAACAGGCACGTTCCCTTCCACGCTCTTACGAGCGCGGCTACTTCTTTCACCCCACCCTCCTCGGAGTGGTCATCACTATCCCGCCGGCGAAGGCCGCCAGGAGGATCAGGACCAGGGCGACGCGCCAGAGGCCGAGGCGCTGGGCCGAAGAAAACCAGAGCGTAAGCTCCAGGGGCGCATTTTCGGACACCTGCACTGTCCGATTGAACGTGTAGACAGTACCTTCTTCCGGAAGGGTGATGGTTATCGCCTGCGGCGCCGGCTCGGTCGTCCGCTGATGACTGACGAGTCGACCCGCAATACGCTGGAGCACGGCGTTATCTTCGCTGGTGTTTCCCTGTAACAACTGACTCAGTTCCTGGGGCCGAAAATTCACATCCCCTTGCTGCAAAACCGGATTGGCGGCGGCGCCTTGTTTCATTTGCTCGTCGTCGGCAAATGCGGCCTGGTCCATGGTGTTGTCCAGGTAAACGCGCTGCCGGCGCGTGTTGAGCCCGACGATTGCCTGTTGGGTCTGCAGGTTCTCCAACTGGACACGCGCGTCTTCGTTGGAAGCGGCGTCCAGCGCATACCGGTTGGCGACGCTTTTGAGCGCCCAATGCGCCTTGGTCTGCTCCCCCGCCTGGAGATAGCGGTTGGCCTGTTCGAGAAGCTGGGCCGCCTCTTGCGCTTCTTCCTGGCGTTTGCCCTGGACCTTGGAAAGATAACTACTGCGATCGTAGCGCACCCAGCGCTCTTCATGCTTCAGCTCGAGGTTGCCGCGTTCGTCACTCAAAACGAATCCCTTGGGCGCCACCACGCGCCACTGGATATTTTCCAGCGGCACATTCATCTGCGGACTGGAGAGCCCCAGCTTGCGCAAGTGATCGCCGGGGACGGAATACACAAAACGCACGCTGGCGGTGCGATCGTCGGCGCCGGGAAGAATGTGAAACTGCCAGGCATCGCCCTGGCGGACCGAGTGCACGCTTTCGCCGTTGACGAAGATATTGAAGAGTTCGCCTCCCTCGGGAAGCCCGACCGTAAGACTGCTGCGCTGGATAACTTCCATGGTCAAATCCACGGCAGTGAGCTGATCGCCCAGGGGAGAGAGGACCGAGGTCAATGCGCCCCCCGCGACCCGCAGCTTGAGCGCTTCCGCCAGGGAATGACGACGCACGGTCAGATTGAGAGGCGCCTCGGGCGAGACGGCGCGCAAGGTCATCGCTGGCGCGCTACGATTCCCGGCTTCGCGAAGTGTTTGCGGGACCGCGTTCCAATCGGCACGCTGCCAGCCACGCGGAAAATCGCCGAGTTCCAACTCGAGACGGCCGCCGGCGCGCACCGCGAAGTAATAAGACAGTTGTCGGACTTCCGGGAAGCCGGCAACCGCAAGGATTTCCGAGGCGACTTCGCGGTCGCCGCGACGCTCGAACTCAATGCGCACCTGGACATCGCCGACGACACGGCGTTTGAAACGGATTTCCCAGATGTCGGAGTCCGGCGCCGTCCGCACCAGGTCACTGACGGATTTACCGGTGGCGCGCAGGGTGCGGACCTCGTCTTCACCGGACACCGGAAGGCGCACCTGCAGGCCCCGGATGGAGGCGTTGCGCACATTAAAGTCCGCCAGCAACGCGGTCCGCGTCTGGCCTTCGCGCAAAGACACTTCATGCAGCACCTTCGCGGTGACCCAGGGATCGAGTTTCTCAATTCCCAGGACCAGGTTCCAGTCGCGCTGCAACAATCGGAACGCCAACGCGCCC
>JAHEJT010000099.1 GCA_024638765.1 Verrucomicrobiales bacterium | reverse complement strand
GGGCACAGCCACGCTTACGAAAGGTCGATGCTGATCGACGGGCACTACGGCTTGAGCGGCACGTTCGATCCGGTGACGATGGCGAAAGACACCGGTAACGGCAGCGAGGTGGGCGGAGTCGACGGCGCCGGGAATCTTGTCCCCGGCGCCGGGGACGGGGCTTACGAAAAGCCCCTGGCGACGGCTAACGAAGGCGCGGTGTATATCACGGCGGGAAGTTCGGGCAAGTTGAGCAACTGGGACAACGGCAGCAGCGCCCTCGTCAATCCCGCGCCCCACCCGGTCATGATCGTTAACCTCCGGCTCCTGGGATCCATGGTCATCGACGTGACGCGCAATACGATGCACGCCCAATTTCTCGACAGTAACGGAAATATCCGCGATGACTTCACCATTCTGAAGGGATCGACGGTGAACATCACGGCGACCGACGACACGGCAGGCGAATTCGGGGCCGATACCACCGCGGAGTTCGAGGTCTCCCGCACCGGCGCCACCGGGCTTCCCATCACCGTGAATTACCTGGTCGGCGGGACCGCCGCGAATCCTGCCGATTACACGCCCACCTTGGGAGGCGCCGTAAGTTTCGGCGTGGGGCAGACTTCCGACACCATCACTATCACGCGCGTCCCCGATACGGAAGTGGAAGGGCCTGAGACCGCGATTCTAAGTCTCCAGCCGGACAGCGCTTACCTGCTCGATGCCTCCCCCAGCGCGGTGGCCACGATTCAGGACAAGCCGTCGGATGCGTGGCTGTTTACGTTCTTCGGCCCCGGGAACCCGCCAGGGAGCGGGTGGTCCGATGACTTCGACGGAGATCGCGTTATCAATCTCTTCGAATACGGCACCGGGGGCGACCCCACTATCGCCGATGCAAGCATCCTGCCTTCGGTCACGGTCGATGGCGGGTTGCTGAAAATGGTTTACCGGCGCGACAATTCGAAAGCCGACCTGATCTTCCGTCCGGTGACGAGCGGCGACCTGACCGGATGGACGCAGTCGGGTGTCACCGACACCGTGTCCGGGACGCCGAACCCGACCGGCGTCGAAACGCGCGAGGCGTCGGTGCCCATGAGCGCCGGGGACCGCGATTTCCTTCGGCTGGAACTGGAGCTCCAGCCCTGAGAAGCAGGGGAGTGACCGGGGCCGCTTTTCCCGTGGCGACTACGGGGTGAAATTCATTTCCGGCTGATCGCTCGATCGATCGAGACTCAGTTTCCCGGTCATCGGATACGCACGCATCTGCTCCGCGTCGAGGGCCCAGGCGCCGATCTCGACCCGGCCCTCTGGAAGATCCTCCAGGGAAACCGTCTCCGTCCAGCGCGCGTACAATTCGATCCGGGAGAAATCTGTTTCTTCGCCAAAGTGGCTGTCGAGGAACATCGCCCGCATCGTAGGCACCGGCTTCATGTTCACCATGGCAAACACCTTCCAGGCGTCACCCGCTTTGCGATAGGTCAGCAGCACCCCGTGCGCGATATCCTGCGCGCCGTCCAGAGTGGCATACCCGTCGACACGCACACTGCGCGAGTCCCGAAGCTGCGCCCCCGAGAACCGCGCCCATTCGGGAGGCAACGGTCTGGAGACAATCTCGAAGGAGCCGAAATCCAGCCTTTCGAAGAGTGCCGGCGTCATTAAGCCTTTGCTATTCAGGTAGTTGGCGTATTGGAAAGGGAAATCGAAAACATGATCAATGCGGCCAAGATACCGGTGAGGCGGGACAAAATGATTGAAGTAAAGGACGGCCACCCGCTCCTGGAGCCGGGCCAGCCTCCAGGCTTCCATCTTATGCACGCCGTAGACCCATTGCGGCAGGTGAAGCATCGCGCAGGCGATGGCCATACCCATGGTGAGACGGAATCGGGATTCGCGCGTTCGTGCGTCTCGGGATTTCTCCTGCCAGCGGTAAAGGATCAGCGCCGCCATGACAACCAGGGCGATGTATATGTACATGGTGTTGCTCACATAGCGCGTGAGGAGGGCCCGGTTCTCTCCGATATGATACCTGCCCAGGCCGATGATGACCGCGACCGCAATGGAATAGAAGCCGGCTGCCGCCCAGGGCAGGAGCCGGTTCCAGTCCTCCGTCTTGCGCTTGAGAAACATCCAGCCCACACCGCAAAGGAAGAGAATGAGCACGGTCCTTCCCGTATCGCGTGCCACTTCCATCGGATCGCTGTGGAAGAGCCGGGCCATCGTGTTCCCCAGGAGCGCCAGGGCGTAGCGGAAGACCTTGTCGAGGTGCTCCGGCGATTCGGCGAGGTGCCGGATGCCGGGGGGGCGCTCGCCCGGTCCGTATCCGTATCCGTGGTGAGAAGTGGTTTGCAGATCCCATGCGAAGTACGGCGTGATGATTGCGATGGCACACAGGAGAAACAGGCCGATAAAAGTCAGGCGTCGCTTGAGAGGCGCGAATTCCTTCAGGAAGATGGGAAGGCACAGCGCCACCGGCCAGAGCACGAGTCCATGCGCGAAACTGTGGGTTGCGACGGTGGTGGCGGCCAGGGTGATAAGGAATTTCGCCCAGAGTCGAAGCCGGGAAGTCATGGCAAGCAAGATGATTGCCAGGCATGCCAGAGGCAGGACGAAGGCGATCTGAATGGCCCAGAGGAAATTCTGGTATTGGAGAGGTGCGAAGAGGAACAGGTTTACGAGGAAGGTGACCACGTAGGCCGAGTCACGGCGCTCCAGAGTTCGGAGGATGAGCATGAAAAGAGCGATGCCACCCGCCACGACAATTCCGTAACTCACGAGAATTTCCACACGAAGATCACCTCCGGTAAGCTCATTGAGCGCGAGAATAATGAGGCGCGGAAACAGGATGCGGTGATCGATGTGAGGGGAGTAGAGATATTTAAAGCCGAGCGTCCCTTCATAGTAGTGCTGCAGGAGATCGCCCCGTTCCCAATCATCCCAGGTGGGGATATTCACGGCGTTGGTCGCCACATGATATCCGCAGATAATGGCGGGAGAGAACGCGAAGAGTGTCAGCAGGGCGTATTTCAGAGTCTTGTTCCGCCCAAGAAACGCCGGGATTCTGTCCAGCAGTCCGAGGCGCGACGCCTCCGGCTCGTTCCGCGCTTCCGCGGCGCCGATTTCTTCCCGTTGTCCTGGCTGCATCGAGTTCATTCGTCTTAGTCCACGGCGCCCCGGGCGAGCAAATCGTCTCCCGGCTTGTCAGTGGAACGGTTGAAGAAGAAGGACTTGACCAACCGCCATGCTTCCATTTTCTCGGCATCCACGGCCCAGGCGGCGATCTCGACGTCGCCGTCGGGAAGGGCGTCGATGGAAACGGCGCCGGTCCATTTGGCGTAGCGGTCTTTCCGGGACAAGTTGGTTACGGCTCCGAATTGCCCGTCAATAAAGGCAGCGCGCATGACGTTGGCGGGATGCATTTCGATTTTTCCGAAGACCTCCCATGGATCCTTCACGCTCTTCCGAAAAGTCACGAGAATGCCATCCGCGATATCGTTGCGGTCATGAATCGTAGCGAATCCCTCCAGTTCGAGGAGCCCCTCGGCATGGAGCCTGGCTTCTTCGATGCGTGCACCGCTTCCCAGGGTGTCTTGTAGCGGCCGGAAAGCCCCGAAACCGAAACCTGGTCCTGTCGCCAGGGGAGGCTCGAGCATCTTGCGATCGTCGAGGAATTCCGCGTTTTCTCGCAATCCTTTGGCGGAAGAAGCGAGCCGCTGCACGTAGGTGGGATTCTGTATGCGAATGAAGTGAAGGGCGAACCGTCCTTCCAGCCGTGCGTGTTTCCAGGCGGACATCTTGTGGATTCCGTAAATCCAGTTCGGCAGGAGCAGCACGGCGCATCCGGCGGCCAGCGCGATCGCGAGTCGTGCGCGGAAGATGTGCGCGCCAGGGTCGGTGAAGCGCCGGCGGGAGGAGAGCAAGGCGTGCGCGATGATGACGACGATCCCCACGTAAAGATAATGCGTGATGCTGATGAACCGGGGATCAAGCGCGTCTTCCGGCGTCGCTCCGGGGTTTTGCAGGATAAACAACTCCGCGGCGCCGACAGCATAAGCCGCCAGCGCCAGCCAGGGCACCAGGCGATCCTGCCGCTCCCTGTCCGCGGAGAAAATCCATTGGAGACAAGCGGCCAGGAAAATGAGCAGCGCGAGCGCGCCGACCCAGGGCGCCGGCACCAGGGGATCGTTGTGGAAGAGGCGCGCCAGGGGGCTGCCGAGCAGGGTCAGCCAGGACAGGGTCAGCTCCTGCAAGTAGGCGTCCGTGTCTCTCAGGCCGGTCGCCAGCGGCAGCAGGAGGTTCCCATCGCTGAAGTAGGGAATCAGGACGGCGGTCCCGCAGATCGCGAGACTTCCCCCGAGAAGAAGGCGTTCGCTTGATACAGTCTTACCGCGGCGGAGAAAGGCCAGGGCGACGAAGAGTGGCCAGAGCAACGCCCCGTGCAGGGCGCTGTGGGTGCCGATGGCGGCCGCAAGCAGGCTCAAGACGAACTTCATCGCGAAATGCATTCGCGAGGTGAGAGTCCAGACTCCGAGGGCAAGACAAGCCAGTGGCAACAGGAATCCCAGCTGGGCCGCCTGCAAGAAGTTGGAAAACTGTAGGGGAGAGAACAGCAGCAGACCGATGAGAAAGCCGCTGCCCCACGTCCAGTGCCGGTTTTCGAGGGTGCGGTGCAGCACTGAAAAGAGAAGCAGCGCACCCGCCATCACCGTCGCGAAGGAGAAAAAGATTTCCGCGCGCAGATCACCATCGCTTTGGGAATTCAGCGCCAGCAGCAGCACTCGCGGAATGACAGGGCGGTCATTGCCTTGGGGGGCGTAAAGGGTACCGAGGTGGAGGGTGTCTGCGACTTGATTTTGGAGGATCTCCACGCGCTGCCAGTCCTCGTGGACCGGGACGTTTACGGCCATCATGGAGACGAGGACGCCCGCGATGATTGCGGGGCCGAGAAGGGCCAGCAGTCCCAGGGGTGCGCTGCGCAGGAGCGACGTCCCGCGAGATGATAGGGGGGCATCCTCGAGGCCGGTCGCCGGCGGCGCCGCGGCAGCGGGAGCCGGCGACGCTTCTCCTGGGGAATTGGGCATCAATCAAAAGCAGCGCTCTTTCGGGCACGTGCCCGGGGGGGCAAATTTGCGGGAGAAGGCATTTTCTGCCGCGCAGAATCCCACAGCCGACCCTGTAAAACAAGCGCTTAGGGGTGGGGTGTCAAAGGGGGAGCAGCCCGACCGAGAGAGGCGGAACAGCCCGACCGAGAGAGGCGGAGCAGCCCGGCCGAGAGAGGCGGAGCAGCCCGGCCGAGAGTGATTTCCCCCCGGGGGAGCGATTCAGATTCCTCCACCGACAGGGCACACAGCCGCGTAACAAAAATTGGGACATTTGTCCCAATTTTTGTTACGCGAAATCCGAGGGCCGGAGACTGGATGCTAAAAAATTAACAGGGAGGGCTTGACGCCGAATTCGCAGACATGCTAATTTTTCAGCATGGAACGAATCCAGCCTGCTAAAGGGGTAAAAGGCGAAAAGGGCGGGAAAGCGCTGTCCCAGAAGGGCCGCTGTGATCTGAATGGCCTGAGCCGGAGAGAGCGGCAGATCATGGATGTGGTTTACCGCCGCGGCCGGGCCTCGGCACGCGAGGTGCAGGATCGGATCCCGGATCCCCCCAGTTACTCCGCGGTCCGGGCCAGCATGCGCATCCTGGAGGAAAAGGGATTTCTCCGTCACGAGAAGCGGGCGGACGGGCGGTACATTTTCGAGCCCACCGTGCAACCGGACCGGGCGCGCGAATCCGCGTTGAAACGCGTGGTGGAAACCTTTTTTGAGAACTCCGCCGCAAAGGCGATGAGCACGCTGCTTTCCTCATCGGAACTCGACGTCACCGAAGAGGAACTCGCGCGTCTTGAAAAACTGATCGCCAGTGCGCGCCGGGAGAGAAGGGATGCCGATGATGCCTGAATATCTGGTGCAAGGATGGTCGTGGGGAAATGATATGCCTGCGTGGACGCTTCTGTTCGTGCCCTTTGGCATTTACTTCAGCAGCCTTCTGGTTGCGGGACTGGCTTTGGCCTTGCTGGTTTTCTTCCGACGCCAGTGGTCCGCAGTGACGTTGCACTCCATCTGCGTGGTCGCATTTCTCGTCATGTTCCTGACACCTTTGGCCGGGCTCGTGGCGCCCAAGTATAGAATCGCGGTGCGCTCCGCGCCCGTGACCCAGGTAGAGGAAGTTGGCGCCGGGAAGGCACTTGCTCCCGCGCCGGCGATGCCGGACACCGTGGAGCCCAGTGACGAAAGGGCGGAATCGCGACCACTCCCTGGAGTAACCGGGAAGACCACGCCTGCGACGGCTCCCGCCACGAAGTACGACGGCAAGAAACCGTTGCCGAAGGCAGCGGATCCGGTCACCGGCGCCAGAGGGATCTGGTCCTGGAGAGGCTGGGAGTTCATCGGCTGGGGACATCTGGTGATCGCGACGTTCTTTCTGTTTCTGGTCGCATTGAACCACGTGGTTTGTTTTTTCCGGTTCCTTTTTGCAAAGAAACCCTCCAACGCGGGCTGGGAGCAAGCATTGCAGGAAGCGCGCCAGGCACTGGGCGTCACCCGGCGCATTCGTCTTGCCTTGTCCCCTCGGTGTTCCGTCCCCGTGGCGGTGGGGATGATCCGGCCGCGTGTTATCGTTCCGCCCGCGGCTCTCGAGTGGGATGCGCCCAAGCGGAAGGTGGCGCTTCTCCACGAGGTTGCGCACATCACACGGCGCGATTCCCTGACGCAGTTCCTTGGTCAACTCACCCGTGCCTTGCACTGGTGGAACCCGCTGGTTTGGGTTCTGGTGGCACGCATGCGCGACCTCGGGGAGCGGGCTTGCGACGATCTCGTGCTCAAAGTCACCAGGGCGCCGGAGGATTACGCGGAGAATCTCATCGAGATCGCGCGCACCTTTCGCCGGACCCATTTTGCCGCGGCGCAAGTGGGAATCGTCTCCTCATCGAAACTCGGTGCGCGCGTGGAGACGATCTTGGACCGCGTGCTGGTGCGCGGCGGGCTGCACCGCCGGTTCCTGGCGGTTACCGCCGGGGTAGCTCTTCTCTTTTTGCTCAAGTCCATGCTGGTGATCGCCCGGGTGCCGGGGGACGCACCGGTGTGGAGTGAACCAAAGAAGGCGGAACTGAAGAAAATCCTCGACGCGGTGGAGCGGAATGTGAGCGCGTATCCCAACCTCGAATACTCCGGCACCAAGGTGACGGAATTCTGGAGAAAAGCGGAGAACCGCTATGAAGCGCAGCCCACGCCGACCGAGTTCGCCGTTTCGCTCATGAGGGATCCGGATACACCGCAGTTTCGCATCGATTACACCCCGAGAGTCCTGCAATGGATCAACGGCTCGGCCCCATTCTCCATCCAGAACGAGACACAATTTTCCGATGGCGAAACGGTTTACGAGGTTTCATACGAAAACCGCCTGGAACTTCGACCCTATGGCACGTGGCCGGAAGAAGGCGTCGTCCGGCTGCCCGGGATTCAAGCGCTCCTGCATTACCGAGGGCGAAGGACTTCCGGCCCCAGGATTGCCAGCAAGCGGCCCCGCTCTGAAATCGAGCACTACGCCTGGCTCGCGTTCACGGGTAATTTTGCCGGCAATCCGGCCCAGGGGAATCTGCTTACGCTGACGGAGGATTCATATCATGGTGTCGACGCGGTGAAGCTGGAAGTCGTCATTCGGGGCCGGCAGCGCGAGCGGTGGTGGCTGGATCCGGCGCGCGGGTATGCCTTCCTGGGCGACGATCTTTCCTTTGTCCATGAGGATCAGTGGCAACCCAGCTACGAGACGAGGGTCGTAAACCTGAAAGAAGTATCGCCGGGATTCTGGTTTCCCACCGAGGTCCGCTTCGCGAACTCGACGAGAAGCGGCATCCCTCGTCAGCGCAGCGTGACGAAGTTCACTAATGTCCGCGTGGCGGCCGATGGTTTCGAGGAGGGATTCTTTACCCCGGAATCGGTGTTGCCGTCGGTGCGCGCGAGAAAATGGGGATCTCAGGCAGCGCGGGCGGATGCCTCAGGTGAGGCGACGACATCGATCGGGCTGAAACTGACAGGGGCCGACGACGGAGAGCCCCTTGCTGGCGTGACGGTGTCCATTAATCGTGATGGGACAGACTCCGCGCAGGTGACAGATGCGGAAGGGCGAGTTGAGGTCGCCCTCGGCAATGATCCCGCGGCGATCGATTACCTGTCGATTTCGGCGACCCCCGAGGGATACGTCCCTACTAAGCTCACTTGGCGACGCTCCGGGGATGCGTTGGTTTTTCCGGAGAGATATACGCTCCGGATTGCGCCCGCTTCCACCATCGGCGGCCGGATCGTCGACGAAGACGGGCAACCTGTGGCCGGGGCCATGATGCGTCTCATGTTCGCAAACGTCGATTTAGGCGATAGCCTGACGCTTTCTCATGTGCCGTGGCAACCGGCGGTGGAGACGGATGGCGACGGGCGTTGGGGTTACCAGGCCGCGCCGGAGAAAATCGAGCGCTTGTCGGTGCGCCTGGCCCATCCCGATTACCAGGACGATACGCACTTTGGCAGCTTTCGTCATCGCGCCATGCAGTCCTACGACACACTCCGGGATGGCAGCGCCGTGTTGGTCATGAAAGAGGGAAGCCCCATCAGTGGACGCGTCCTGGATGAGAAGGGAAACCCGGTCTCCGGCGCCGTGGTGCGGCTGGGGCGGGACCGCTGGGGATCTCATTATCCCACGGCGGAGACGGACCCTGTGGGAAACTACGTATTGGCGCACGGCAAGGTGGAAGACGAGATGTATTTCACGGTGGAAGCCGCGGGATATGCACCCGGACTGAAGATTCTACGAAACCTGGAATCCGGCGCCGCAGCACGGTGCAATTTCACCCTGGCGCCCGCGCAGGAGCTGCGGATCCGGCTGGTCGACGAAGAGGGAGCGCCGGTGGAACGGGTAAGGGCGGTTGCAGACACGTGGAGGGAGACTCGGACGCTGACGTTTTATGGCAGGAGCGATGCCGAGGGCCGTTTCGTTTGGAAGAACGCGCCCGAGGACGAAGTGATTTTCGACCTGATGAAGGGCGATGTCTATCTCCGGGACCTGGCGCTGCGGGCCTCTCCCGAGGAGCAGACGGTGGTCTTCCGGCCGGCGCTTCGGGTCCGGGGCACGGTCATCGATGCGCGGACAAAGAAGCCGATACCGGAATTCCAGGTGATGCTCGGCAGGGTCTCGCATGATGACGGCGGGGCGATTTACTGGCGGACGGACACCGTGCAGACGTTTTCCGATGGCGCCTTTGAACGGACGGGATCGCACTTGGGTTGGAGGTATTTTTTCCGGGTCACCGCGGACGGATATCGATCGGAGGTGTCTGACGGGGTCCTATCGGAGGGACAGACGGTCGATTTGGAGTTTCGATTGAAGTAGCATCCAGTCCGGTCCGGCCGACGACGCCACCACCCGTTTTCCAGGGGCGGATTCCTGCCTGCGCCTGAGGGGGAATGGCAACCGGGCGTGGCGCCGCACATGCGTAACAAAAACTGGGACAAATGACCCACATTTTGTTACGCTGAGTTGATTGTGCGGGAGGTCTATCGCTTTGGGGGCGGACTTCGGAGGCGGGATTTGGGGGTAGGATTCGGGGGCGAGAACGGTGTCGCTACGTGGGCGGGCATCGGGACGGGGGCGAGAGAAAGCGAGAGAGGACGAATCCGGGGTGAGGAAAGGGCAGGGGTGATGCAGGCCGATCGCAGGGCCAGTGCCTGGGCGTGGAAGCGGACAATAGAAACGCGACGCGCCAACCGCAGAGCCAGCCGGAGGCGGGATGGACCGCAGCGTAGGATAATGCCGGCAAGGTTGCGCTGGAGCAGGGATTCCTCCTTGCGCCTGCATGGGATTGGATGGAGACTAGGCGCTCGATTGACTGAGAAGGGACAGGTGCCGGAGTGGTTTAACGGGCACGCCTGGAAAGCGTGTGTGCCAGCAATGGTACCGAGAGTTCGAATCTCTCCCTGTCCGCCATCCTTCGCTATCGCTGCGCGCAAGGTACGAAAGTCAGCCCACCGGGTTATCCGGACAGACTTCGTCTCCCGCCAACCGCGCGAGGGGGCAGGGCGGTGGGGCGATTGCCTCAATGGGCGTGTCCCGACGAAGAATAAGGGCCAGGACGGACCCCGGGCACAGGTCGACTGAGCGCTCGAAAAGAGCCAAAGAGGCTCCTGTGTGAGGGCGGGTGATGGTGTTGGGGACCGGTAAAAGGCGCTTTCAAAGGGATCCCCGGGGCGGGAGAGACCTCATTTGAGAGCTCTTACTCGCTGTAGAAGGCCCCATTTTCCTAATAAAACCGGTTCTTGGAAAGAATTGCAATTTTTGTATTGCAAAGCGTAATTATTAATATTATATAAAAGTTCAGAAAACTTAATCAACCTAATGAAAAAGTCGATTCTTGTCCTGGTCGCAGTGGTTTTCAGTAGTGGCTTTGCCAGCACCCTTCGTGCGGGTTACTACGATGCCCCCATGTCGTCTTACGCCGTCCAAACCGCGAAGAACCCCATGGGTTCGCGAATTGCGCTCTCGGGTATTGCGCAAGACAATCCCTGTAATTGCTTCGATCCCGGCGCATGGAATTTCGATGTGATCGGAGCTCGCACCTGGGGTCAAGACACTGAACGGCTCGATGGCTGGGGTGGTGGTATCCAGGCCACGACTTTTTACAACGAGATCTTCGGAGTGGGGACGCGCGCGCTGTGGTGGGACGGAGAACTCAATGTCCAGCACGACTATTCCGCGAGCGCTTATCTGCGTTACCCGGTACCGGATCTGTGCATTGCCCCCTATTTTTATGGCGGTGGCGGTCTTCGGACGAACGGCAGCACTTTTGGCACGGGGCATCTCGGGGCCGGAATCGACATTCGGCTGAGCCGGATGGAGTGCGTTGGAATTTTCATTGATTATCGCCACACGTGGACGGCCCAAAACGAGGAGAACTACAATCAACTGAGTGTGGGCTTAAGACTTTCCTACTGAGCATCTGTTCGGAAGGAATCACTGACATTAGGGCAAGAGAGGTCGGGGGAAACCCCGGCCTCTTCTTGTTTTCCAGAACTCGGCGGGGCGCTTCCGCCGGGATTCTCAGCTCTCGGAGACTCTCCCATGATCGGGGGAGAGAGGCGCGGCCCCTGCAAAGCGGGGAGAGAGATCGATAGATCCCGGTGGACGAGTACCTCTCCCGAAGCCGAAGGGAGGGGGAGGAGGACCTTAGGGCCAGCCTTCGGGGAGAAAGTGAAGGAGGGGGTGAGAAGCACAGGGCAGGGACAGGCTGGCGCTGCCTCGGGCCTGGAATGTGCCATTTTGTCGCTCCGAAGGTCCGCCCGGCGCCTTGACGAGGCCGGCGTTAAATCTCTAAATCGTTCCTGACCAGCGCGTTATAACTATGACGCGGAGACTGGCATGGGAACTGCGTAGAAATGGTTGAGCGCCGCCCTCTCCTTGGGACGCAGGGAGGGCGCCGTGAGCCCGGGCCCAGGCAGAAATGGGGTGCCGGCAGGGATGGCCCTGGAGACAGTAACCAGCGAAAGGAAAAGATTCATGAGTAAGATTTTAGGAATTGATTTGGGAACCACCAACTCCTGCATGGCCGTGATGGAGGCAGGGGAACCCTCCGTCCTCGAGAATTCCGAGGGTGCACGGACGACACCGTCGGTGGTGGCGTTCAGTAAGGCCGGGGAACGCCTGGTGGGTCAGGCAGCCAAGCGCCAGGCGGTGACCAATGCATCGAACACGGTGTTTTCGGTTAAACGTCTAATGGGCCGCAAGTTTTCCGAACTGACCGATGACGAAAAAAAGATGCCTTTCAAGATCGTCAAAGCTTCCAACGGCGACGCGCACGTGGAGGTCGAGGTCAACGGTGAGAAGAAGACTTACAGTCCTCAGGAAATTTCGGCGATGATCCTGGGTAAGCTCAAAGCGGACGCTGAAGCCAAGCTCGGGGAAACGATTACCGAAGCGGTTATCACGGTGCCCGCGTATTTCAACGACTCGCAGAGGAGCGCGACCAAGGCCGCGGGAGAAATTGCAGGGCTCAACGTGCGCCGTATCATCAACGAGCCGACCGCGGCCTCACTCGCTTATGGGCTGGACAAGAAATCGGAAGAACAAATCGCCGTCTACGACCTTGGTGGCGGCACCTTTGATATTTCCGTGCTGGAGATCGGGGACGGGGTATTTGAGGTCCTTGCCACCGACGGGGACACCCATCTCGGCGGTGACGACTGGGACAACGTGATTATCGCCTGGATTCAGGAGACTTTTGAGAAAGACACGGGGATCGATCTCTCTGGTCAGCCGGACGCCTTGCAGCGGATCAAGGAAGAGGCGGAGAAAGCCAAGATGGCGCTGTCCTCCTCGCAATCTTACGAGATCAACCTGCCCTTTATCACGGCGGACCAGACGGGGCCGAAGCACATCCAGGCCACCTTGACGCGCGCGCAGTTGGAGCAGATGTGCGACAAGCTCTTTGGACGCACCATCGGACCGGTCAAGTCCTGCCTGAAGGAGGCTAACGTCACCTCTGGGGAGATTGACGAACTGGTGCTGGTTGGCGGGATGACGCGCATGCCCAAGGTGATCGAAACGGCGCGCGAGCTTGCGGGCAAAGAGCCGCACAAAGGAGTGAATCCCGACGAGGTCGTCGCCGTGGGCGCCGCGATTCAGGGAGGTGTGCTCCAAGGTGATGTCAAAGACGTCCTTCTTCTGGATGTAACGCCGTTGACGCTGGCGATTGAAACCGCGGGAGGCGTGGCGACTGCGATGATTCCGCGCAACACGACTATTCCGAAAAAGACCGAGCAGGTGTTTTCGACGTTCGCGGATCAGCAGACCTCCGTGGAGATCGTGGTTTTGCAGGGAGAGCGGCCCATGTCCAAGGACAACAAGGTGCTGGGGACCTTCCGCCTGGACGGAATTCCGCCTGCGCCCCGCGGGTTGCCTCAAATCGAGGTGTCCTTCGACATCGACGCCAACGGGATCCTGAATGTCACCGCCAAGGACAAGGGGACCGGGAAGGAGCAGAAGATTTCGATCACCGGTTCCAGCGGGCTCTCCGAGGAGGAGATCGAACGCGCCAAGCGAGACGCCGAGGAACACGCCGAGGAGGACCTCGGCCGAAAAGAGTCTGTGGAGGCGCGCAACATGGCCGACAGCCTTGCTTACCAGGCGAAAAAATCGCTGGAGGAACTCGGTGAAAAGATCGCCGAGGAGCAGAAGAAGCCCGTCGAAGATGCCATTGCCAAGGTCGAGGAAGCGCTCAAGGGCGAAGACATGGACGCGATCAAGTCCTCGAGTGACGAGTTACAGAATATCCTCAACGAGACGGTGGCGGCGGTATATGCCGCCGAGGGCGCCGCGTCCCAGGAGGCGGGCGCTGCTGCGGAGGAGGCCGCCGCGACGGCGGGAACCGGCCATGGGGCGGAAGCGGGAGACGAGGAGCCGAAGCAAGCCAAGGGCAAGGTGGTTGACGCAGATTTTGAGGTAGTTGACGAGGAGAAGAAATGAGGTGAGATTGCCGCCCTTCCGGACCGCGCACTGCGGCCCGCTGGGATCGGCAGCTGAGGCCCCCCGCGAGGACAGACAGAACTAATCCACTTAACAGAATCAAGCCCCTCACGGTGGGGGCGCCGCTGCCCGGCAGAAACTCGACGCTCCCCGAATCAAGGCCACCCTTCTCGGCGTGGTCCCTCGGTGGAATATCCGCTGGCCCCGAAATGTTTTCGCGCACTGGCGCACCAATCAAGAAACCAAACCCAAAACAAGAACAGAAATGGCTACAACAATGGCATCGACGAAAGTCAAACCTCTCGGTCAGCGCGTCCTCGTGAAGCGCCTGGATGAGGATGAAACCAGTGGTGGCGGGATTATCATTCCCGATACCGCTAAAGAAAAGCCCCAGGAGGCGACGATAGTCGCTTTGGGGACAGGCAAGAACGAAGAGGGCAAAGAAGTTCCCTTCAGCGTTACGGAAGGTGACAAAGTGCTGATCTCCAAGTACGGAGGCACAGACATCAAACTTGACGGTGAAGAACACCTGATCCTCAGCGAAAGCGATATCCTCGCGATCGTGGAATAAAGGGCTACGCGCCCGTTATCAGTTATCCGTTATTAGTTAATAGGATAAAAGTTAGCGGATGCCTGATCAACAATACCTGATAACAGATAACAAATAACGATTAACGAAAATGGCTAAACAACTACTATTCGATGAAGACGCCCGTCACTCGCTCCTGCATGGGGTGAACAAGATCGCGGCGGCAGTGAAAAGCACGCTGGGTCCCGCGGGACGCAACGTCATTCTGGACAAGAAATTCGGCAGCCCGACGATCACCAAGGACGGTGTGACCGTGGCCAAGGAGATCGAGCTGGAAGACGGATACGAGAACATGGGCGCCCAGCTCATCAAGGAAGTTTCTTCCAGGACCTCCGATGTCGCCGGTGACGGCACCACCACCGCCACGGTGTTGGCGGAGTCCATTTACACCGAGGGACTGCGCAACGTCACGGCCGGGGCCAACCCGATCTCGCTGCAGCGCGGAATCATGAAGGCCTCCGACGCCATCGTGAAGAAGCTGGAAGAGATCTCCAACCAGGTGACTGACACCAAGGAGATCGCCCAGGTGGCGACCGTGTCCGCCAACTGGGACGAAGAGATTGGCAACATCATCGCTGACGCGATGGACAAGGTTGGCAAAGACGGCACTATTACGGTCGAGGAAGCCAAGGGCATCGAAACGACCCTCGAGGTTGTCGAAGGGATGCAGTTCGACAAGGGCTACCTTTCGCCTTACTTCGTGACCGATGCCGAGAGCATGGAAGCGATCCTGGAGAACGCATACATTCTCATTCACGAGAAGAAGATCTCCAGCCTCAAGGACATGCTTCCGCTGCTTGAGAAGGTGGCCAAGAGCGGCCGTCCGTTCCTCATCATTGCCGAGGACGTGGAAGGCGAAGCGCTTGCCACCCTGGTGGTGAACAAGCTGCGCGGCACGCTTAATGTCGCCGCGGTCAAGGCTCCCGGATTCGGCGACCGCCGCAAGGCGATGCTCGAAGACATCGCCATCCTCACCGGCGGCAAGGTCATCACCGAGGATCTCGGCATCAAGCTGGAGAACGTGGATACCGCCGATCTCGGCGAGGCCAAGCGCGTTACCATCGACAAGGAGAACACCACTGTCGTCGAAGGCAGCGGCACCTCTGACTCCATCTCGGGCCGGGTCAACCAGATCCGCCGTCAGATCGAGGAAACCACTTCCGATTACGATCGCGAAAAACTCCAGGAACGCCTGGCCAAGCTTGCGGGCGGAGTCGCCGTCATCAACGTGGGCGCCGCGACCGAGACGGAGATGAAGGAAAAGAAAGCCCGGGTGGAAGACGCCCTGCACGCGACCCGCGCGGCCGTGGAAGAAGGCATCGTGGCCGGGGGCGGCACCGCGTTGATTCGCGCGCAGTGCGCCGCACTCGAGCTGAAGCTGCAAGGCGACGAAGCCACCGGTGCCCAGATCGTGGCTCGCGCGGTGGAATCGCCGCTGCGTCAGCTGGCGGCCAACGCCGGCGTCGAAGGCGCGCTCATGGTGGAGCACGTCAAGAATGCGTCCGGTAACGAGGGGTACAACGTCGCCACGGGCGAGTATGAAGACCTGGTGAAAGCCGGTGTCGTCGATCCGACCAAGGTGACCCGCAGCGCGCTGCAGAACGCGGCCAGCATCAGCGGTCTCCTCCTGACCACGGAATGCCTGATCACCGACAAGCCTGAGCCGGAAGCGGCGGGTGGTGACGGTGGTCACGCGCATGACCACGGCATGGGCGGCATGATGTGAGCGGCGAGTCGCCGCTGACTGATGCCGGCTGGGCCGGCGGCGGAAGTCTGGCGACTTCCGCTGCACAGAATCAGAAACCAAGGGCGGGCATCCGAGAGGGTGTCCGCCTTTTTTGTGGGGGTGGGAAGTAGCGGCGGCTTCCAGCCGCCGTTTCGAATGGATTCGGCGGCTGGAAGCCGCCGCTACTTCTTATTTATGGACGAGGAATTCGGGCGAGGTGACGAGGAGGTAGAGCGCGAATCGGAAGAGATCATCCTGGCCCGTGGCGACCGTATGACTGTAGGTCATTGAGTCGAGAGCGTCGATGATGATCTCCCGCGGGTTCTTCAGTTCCCCGTCGTTTTCGAGGTTGCCGTCCCCGGTCGTATCCTTGGTGGGATTGATTCCGTCGGCGGCGGCGTCTTCGTCGTCGGAGTCGTCATAGGGATACTTGACCTTGAAGCGCCCGTCCATGATGCGCAGATCGATAGCGTCGATCATAGCTGTGATGTCGTCGAGCCGCGTCCCGCCCCAGGTGATAATCGAGGGGCCCCATTCCCGCCAGTCGATGCGGACGTTGTCGTAGATATCGGATTCGTGGCTGTCGTCGGGCGTGGCATCGCCGTAGAGGAGACGCTGGTTGTAGGCATTGGGTTTTCTGACGCCCGCAGCATTCGGGCCTGGCCCCAGACCGAGGGCGTTGGCGCCTTGGCCATTGTTGCCGACGCAAATGGTCCAGAAGTAATTGAGATTGCGGATGACGCTGGTTTCGGTTGCCAGCTGCAGTTCCGGCGCGACGAGTCCCGAGTTGGCGACGGGGCCTCCCGGGCTGTAAAAAGGCAGGTAATAATTGAAGACGGTGTCCTGGGCCAGCGGACTCATGCTGAGCTGCGTATCGGTAAGGTTGTATTGGAAGCGCCCATTGATGGAGAAGTTGTTCACCTGGGCGGTGGGATAGCTAAAGTTCTCGAGGTATCCGTCGGCAGGCGGGGCGGGGGCGCCGCCGGGGATGGGATCGGTCTGGTTGATGGGAAGGGAGGAGTAGGAACCGGGTATGTAGGTGCCAGTGGTGGTGTCTTCACGCTGGGAGAGATTGCGGATGAGCTGCATGTAGGTATCCAAGGGAGGCTTCTTCAATCCCGTGGTGGCGTCCGAGTCGGCGAGGCTGAGTTCGCGCGCTTCGTAATCGAGGAGAATCGCCTTGATGGTATCGCGGAGGTTGCCGCCGTCCTGGGCGAAGGCATCGGCGACGCGGTAAAGATAGGCGCTCGAGGGGTTCGACTTCGTGAATCGCTGGATGAGGCGCAAGGCGATAAAAGCCGGCGTGCTCTGGTGCGCGGTGTTCATATCGAAGCTGTCGCTCCCGGGCTGTCCGGCGAACCAGGTGACGGCGTCCTCGATATCGTCGCGGCCCCGGCGCGAAGTGTTCCCGTCGCTGGTGTTGTCGATGACCTTGCCCCCGGCGATGGTTTTGACTCCGCCGTCGTGCTGGCCGCCGAACACGCGCATGGGGTAGAGCCATTGGGCGGCGTAATACAGGTTCCCGTCGGTTCGCGTAAAGCTGGTGTTCCAGAGGATGCCGTCGTCGCCGTCGTTGGTGCTCGTGTCGCCGTTGCTGTTATCGATGTCGAAGGGATTGCCGTTGTCGATGGCAGTGATGCCCCACTGCCGCGGGCCGTTGTTGTTGCCGTCGGTGTACCGGCTGAAGCTCTGCCCGGTGAGGACGCGGGCGAACTCGGTAATATCGGCGTTGGTGTAAGTGGGTTCGGGGAGGCCGGTGGCCTCGGAAAGCTTGAGGGTCCCGTCGCGCCAGAGGATGAAGAGCCCGATCGAGAAGAGCTGCATGTCCTCGCGCGCGAGATTTTCATCGGGGAAGATATCGGGAATGCTGTCGCCACTGGTGTCGAAGGCCCGCTGATTCTTGAGGCTCGAGAGCCATTTGCCCATGACCGGGCTCCAGTTGATGAAACTGAAGAGATCTCGGAAGTGCTCGAAGGCGTAGTGATTGAGCATGTCCTGGTAATTGGCGGCGCCGAAGTGCTGCTGGCGGATGCGCACGAGTTTTTCCGAAATCACCAGGATTTGCTGGAGGGAGTAGCCCATCTTCTGGCGGAGCTGGTCCTTGGCGTTGAGCATGAGGTTCCAGTGGCCGCGGCGCCGGTTGTTTTGGGCGGGGAAACCGAGGTCGAAGAAGACCCAGGAATTCTCGTTGCGGCCCCAGCCGATTTCCTGTGAGGTCATGGGAAAATTCGCATTGAAATACCAGTTGTTGGGCGGGAAGCGCACCATGTTGTTTCCACCGCCGACGCCGGCGTTTGAATTGGTGCGCGTGACACCGGGCCATTGGGCCGGGAGATCGGGCACCTGGTTGGCGCGGTTGGCGAACCAGCGGGAGGCATCGAAATACCCGCGGAGTTTCCATTCCTGCATGTCGGACGCGAGGACGTAATCGAGGAGATACGTCTGGGGAATGTTGTCAATCTGGTTATCGATCCAGGCATTGAAGGCCGCAATGCGGTCGCCGGCGTGAGTGGTGTTGACTTCGTTGATGAGTGCCGCGACTTCCTGGTCGGTGGCGCCG
>JAHEJT010000098.1 GCA_024638765.1 Verrucomicrobiales bacterium | reverse complement strand
CACCAGTTGCGCCACGGGTTCTCTTGGCCTGGCGTCGCAGCGGATGCCTGGGTCGTTGCCGAGCGTTTCATCATTTGATAGCTCAGCAAAGAAAAGGGGGATCCCTCGACTCCGCTCGGGATGACAGAGGGGGGCATGGGATGACAGAGGGGGGGAGGGAAGTGTGCCGCAGGCGTCCCGCCTGCGAATCTTGTTTGCATCGCAGGCGATTGCCAAAGCAGGGAGTGCTCACAATGATGCGGAGCCTGTCTGCAGATCTCGACCACGGAGCGAAGTTTTAATGGTTAACGGTTATTTGGGCTTCAGATAAGGGTTGCGGGAGGAGGGAGGCGGGTATTGCTTGGAAGACGTGATGCGTGCAGTGGTATGGAAGGCGGCGGCGGTAGTGATCGTTTTCTTCTGGCTGGGAATGAACGGGCAGTTGATCCGGGTAATGTTATTTCCCGAGCAGAGCCGGCTGACGGAGGTGCCGGCGTCTTTCGTGGCGGAACTCTTCCTGAAGCGGGCGGAGCCGTCGCAGCTTGTAGTTTTAAAGTCCGGACGCAGGGTGGGGGAAGTGAGCGTGGGATCGCGGGAGCAGGTGGACGCTCCGAATCAAGCCGGCGGCGTAGAGCTCAACCTGGCGGGATCAATGGCGCTGGAGGAAGCGATCCCGGGCATCGAAAAAGTGTCGGGAAGATTGATTTTGGATCTGGGACGGGATCTGGCGCTCCGCGGCGGCAAGTTACGCTTGCGGGTTCCGGGTTCCCCGCGAGGATTCGAGCTGGAATTTTCTTCCAATCCGCTGGAGGTGCGTTACCGGCTGACGGAGGGCGGGCAAGTGACCACGGACACGGGCACGCTGCATGAATCGAACTTGGACCGGATGAAGATGCTGCTGGCGCTGTGGGGCCTGGATGTCGACGCTGTCATGGCCGGCGCCGGGAGCCGTGAGGACAGAGAGAACACCTGCGAATGGAAGCCGGTGCTCGCGGCGCGACGAGGACAGATCCGGTTGCGGGGCGAACGGTTTCACGGATATCTTCTCGAAGTGAAAAGGGAGGGCGGCGACGGCATGCGATGCATTTTCAGCGAGGCCGGAGAGTTGATGCGGGTGACGACGTTCCTGGATTACGAACTGCTTTCGGAAGTTTTTGTTCCGCAGGAAGCCTGATTGGTGCCGTTTTTGCGGAAGAAACCGGTGTTGAATTATAACCAAAGTTCATGATCGATCTGGAAGAAGTGAGTATGCACTACGGCAACTTTGTCGCGGTGGAGACATTGAGTTTGCACGTGCCACAGGGTGAGTTGTTCGCCTTCCTGGGGCCCAATGGGGCCGGCAAGACCACGACCATCAAAATGCTGACGGGATTGTTGCGTCCGACGGGCGGGCGGGTGCGCATTTGCGGAATCGACATGGAAACATCGCCGGTCGAGGCGAAATCAGGCATCGGGTTTGTTCCGGATGTGGCCGTGTTTTACGAAAAACTCACCGCGCGGGAGTTCATGTTTTTCATCGCGGATATTTTCGGAGTGTCCAAGGAGGCGGCGTTGCGCGGCTGCCAGGAGCTTTTCGCGCGATTTGAGCTTGAGGAGTACGCCGAGCGGCGAATTGAAGCCTTGAGTCACGGCATTCGGCAACGCCTCGCGATCGTGGCGGCTTTGCTGCATGAACCGCGAGTGTTGATTATCGACGAACCCATGATCGGTCTGGATCCATTGCACGCGCGCACTGTGAAGCGGGAACTGCGGGCACGGAGCCGTGAGGGCATGACAGTATTCATGTCCACCCATCTATTGAATGTGGCCGAGGAAGTCGCGGACCGGATCGGAATCATCGATCGCGGAAAGTTGATCGCCTTGGGCACCATGGAGCAGCTGGTTGCCAAGGCCGAAGGCGGGCAGAGAGCCTTGGAAGAGATTTTCTTGAGCTTGGTAGGGCAGGAGGGGGAGGAGAATCGCGGCGGGTAGAGATTCGGGCGCCCGCTTTTTCGAGGGTGCGGACGAAAGGGGGGGCCTTGCTCTGCCAGGTCCGTCGGGGAAGATGGATAATCCGGGGAGGAGGGCGGTCTGATCTGCATTAGTAACCGAAGATCCGCCGCCGGGTCCTGATTCTTGCGGTGATCTCCTTGGTGGTTGATGAGAATCCACGTGTGGGTCTATAGTGTCGGGGAGATGTCGCTACTGAGAAAATTGTTTCTCGCCTTGGCGGCGATCGCAGTCCTGGGTCTGGTGGGGACGGAAGCGTTTCTCTGGCTGGTCAAGCGGCAGCCCGATTCTCCGAGCGCGCGATTTTACTTTGAGACCGGCATACCCGGCCTGAGCCCGCATGTGGAATACGCGGTTAACGATAAAAGGCTGCGCACTCTCAACTGGAGCGAGGGGAAAAAGCAGGAGGGCGCGCTGCGAGTCCTCTGTGTCGGCGGCGCCTCCACGGAACTTCTTGTCCATAACGTGGAGGACACCTGGTGGGGAAGGTTGGCGCAGGATCTCGAGCTGCGCACCGGAAAGGCGATCGAGATTGCGTGTTACGGGAGCGGACGCGACTACATTCTGGGCGGCGCCAGATGGTGTGCGGAGAACCTGCGGGATCTGGACGTGGATTTACTAATCGTGAGTTACGGACTTGGGGACGTGCTTCAGGGCGGCGAGGGATACCGCTACGACCCCGATAAATATTTCAAGATCCGGCTCGACAGCCGGGCACGCTGGAAGCAGACGGCTTCGGAATATTCGCAGATTTACCGCGCGCTGAGCCTTTGGAAGAAAAGAAAGATCATCAAGGCGCGCCAGGAGACGATGGAGACGGAAGGATTTCTGGTTTCCTTATTCCAGGCAAGGAGAGAGGCCTATGCGGAGCTTCCTTTCGCAAGGGAAGTGCACCGGGAACTGGCGCACGATCCCCTGCTCGAGTATTTGGACGGGATCGACCGCTTTGTTTCTATTTGTGAGGAGACGGGGACCGGGCTCCTGGTGTTCGGTGAGCCGGTGCTCCACAGTGCGATCCTGGGTCCGGACGAGATCCGGTTGCTTCGGGCGCCGCTGCAGGCAAGCGCTTCGGGGACCGGCCTGAGTCGTCCGGATCCCGGTTGGGTGGCCCGGGAGCTCGAGCGGTTTTACGATGCGGGGCGGGTGCGTTGTGCGGAGGCCGGGGTCGCCTTCAACTCTCTGGAGGGGAGGGTTCCTAAGACAACTAAGTATTTCATTGGCGACAGTCTCCTGACTCTGGAGGGATGCGCCCGGGTGGCGGCCCTGGCAGTTCCGGGGGCGGAAGCGGTCCTTGTGAAGCGCGGGCAAGGGTCGGTGCTATCGGGAAGCGTTTCGCAATGAGGAAGAAAGAGATGGCGAGGGTTGACGGCGATGGGGAGAATCTGCTTTACAGTAGGACTCTATCAGCCACAAAATTGAGATTTCCCGTAGCTAAGACAGATCAGGGAATTTCATTTAACCCGGTAATCCAAAAACATGTTCCAGAAACCCAGTCTCTCAAGAACCGCTTTATTTCTTCTGATCGGCATCCTGCTCCTTGGTTTCATTTGCAGCACGCCTGAACTGTTTGCCCAGGAGGCTGCGGATGCGGCTGAAGAGCTGGTAGACGATGCTGCGCCCCCGACCAGTTTATGGGGGATGATCAAGCAAGGGGGCTGGGCGATGTGGCCGTTGGGTGCGTTGTCCATGATGTGGGTCGCCTTGGTGGTGTTTAACTTCTTGCAGCTGAACCAGAAGAAGTTTGCCCCCGCGGATCTGCAGACCGCGGTCTTGGAGAACATGGGCGAGTGCCGGGTGCGCAGCGCAATTGAAGTTTCCGCGGGCAGCCCGACTTACCTTGGCCGAATGCTCGCGATGTCTTTGCCGCACGTCGACGCGACGAATCCGGAGACATTGGGCCGGGACGATGTGGAAGACGCGGTTGCGGATTTCACGGTTAAGGAAAACCGCGGGTATATGGCATCCATTCAGTATTTTGCGATCCTGGCGCAGGCGGCGCCGATGCTGGGCTTGTTGGGAACGGTTTCCGGCATGATCAAGGCCTTCTCTACCTTGAGCGTTTCGGGGGGGTCCGATCCGAGCAAGCTGGCGGGAAATATTTCCGAGGCCTTGATGACGACGGCGACGGGTCTGGTGATCGCGCTGCCGGCCTTGTTCGCGTTTTTCTTTTTCAAGAACCGATTGGCCAAGCTGGTTGGTGATTGTCACACGGTGGTGACGGACTCCATGGACGCGAGCCTGACGGCAATTCATGCGGACCAGCAGCTGGCCAAGGTGCCCGAAGGGCTGCAAGCGGGTTGACGGAACCATGGGTTCTCCGAACCAAGGAAGGAAGCAGGGTCTTGCAGCGAAAGCGGCGGTCGCATCCGGTGAGCGCTAACTGAAGATATACGATGGCATCCGCGAAGATGAGAGCCGCCCTTGCCGAAGAGGGAGAAGGTCTGAAGATGGACATGTCGCCCATGATCGACTTGGTGTTTCTTCTTCTGATCTTCTTCATGGTCAACTCCACGCTGATCGTGGTCCGGATCGACAAGAAGGTGAAAATCCCGGTGGCCTCAGAGGCGCAGGTCGCCAAAGACGCGACCGGACGCATCGTGGTGAATATTCGTGAGAACGGCGAGTATTACGACCTGAACCGGGAACGGCTTGCGGACGAAGACGCGATCACCGAATACGTGCGCGAGCGGAAAGCGATGCACGATCTCAGCGGGCTCAAGAGCCGTATCCATGTGCGCGCCGATAAGAACGTGGCGGTGAAAGAGATCAAGCGTGCGGTGCAGGCCGCGGGCGCCGCGGGCGTGATCGAAGTGATCTTTTCCTCATACGTCACCGAAAAATAGAAGCAACCAGGGCGCATCGCCCGCGACTTAACAAGCAACCCCCGATTCATGGCCAGGAGATCCAAACTGGAAGCGGTGCCGGTCGAAGAACCGACCCTCGACATCGCGTCGCTCATCGATGTCAGTTTTCTGCTCCTGATCTATTTCCTGGTGACCTCCACCCTGGAAAAGCGCGAGGCGGACCTGGGGCTGACTCTGCCGACCGAGAATCCGGACAGCACCAGCGCCAGCGTCGAAATCGATCAGATGACAATCGTGATCGATCCCGAGGGCGCGGTCATCGTGAACGAGGAAGTCCTGGATATCGATCCCGACTCCCGGGAACTGCCCAATCTCGCGGAGCGTCTCAAGATGTATAAGAAAGCCGCGGATCTCTCCGGGTCGGAACCCCTGGTGGTGGTCGCGGCGGACGATTTCGCAGAGGGCCAGCGTCTCGTGGACGTGCTCAACAGTCTGGCGGCGGAGGAGATCAAGCACGTTACAATGACCGGTTTTAGCGAGGAATAAGCATGGGCCCGCGGACTCGACCCAGTGGAGCAGAGCCTTATTCCTTGATATCGGCGTGACCCTGCTGCTTGTTTACTATTGATTGAGAGACGGAAAGGCCTCGCGCCCGCAACTTAATTCCACCCCCAGAATTTGCGATGAACTTGATCCCGATGCGCCGAACGAGAAGTCGCATAAGGCATGCGAAATTCACAGTGCCGAGCTGGAGTTTCTCGGTCTTGGCGGCGGCAGTTATCTGTTTTTCCGGCGGACCCGTATTTGGACAGGACGACATTGGGACCTTGTACAACAAGTCGGTCCAGGAGATGAGCGAGCAGAAGTGGGAAGAAGCGCTCAAGATCATCGACCAAGTCATCAAGGAGTTTGGAGAGTTCGCTTACGACGATTACGGAGCGATGTTCGGGGGGATTTATTACAACAAGGGCATCTGCGAGTTGCGCCTGCGGGATTACGAGAACGCGGCGGAGTCCTTTCGGAAAAGCCACGAGGATTTTCCCAACGACAAGCCGGAGGGCAAGGAGAGCGCCCCTGACGGCATCAATCCCTATGAGAAAACCGCGGTGTTTCAACGGGCCCTTTGCATGCAGCTGGCGCAGAAATACCAGGAGGCGTTGGATCTCTACAAAAAATTCGAGGGATTAAAGCCCGGTCCCGACGAGCTGCAACCGGGCGCCTTTTTCATCAACCAGGGGATTTGCCAGGCCAACCTGGGTCAACTCGACGAGGCGATGAAGAGTATCACGATGGTTTTCGACAACCAGGCTCGTTACCGGATTCAGACGGCCAATCTTCTGCAGGGCTTCGTCCACCTGGGGGGCGCGTGGTCGCGGCTGGCGATGGAGAATCCGGAGGCGGCGGAGGAGGCGCACCGGTTCATGGACAAGTATCTGCCGCAGTTGCGCATGAAACCTTACGAGATGCAGAAGTTCAATCCCCTGGTGATCAAGATGGCCCAGGAAGCGGGAAAGGATAAACAGTACGGCCTGGCGCTGCGCTATTACAGTCTTTACGCGGGAACCATGGACGCGATCCAGGATCTCCTCGATCGTGCCATCGCCTATGGCGGGGTCACGGCAAAGATCCAGGAGGAGATTGATGCTTTACAGGCCAAGATCGACAGCGGCGATCCGGTGGATGTAAACGTTTTGCGAGGGATAGCCGCCTGTTACGAGGGCCTCGGCAACTTTCACGCTTCGCTCGTGATCTTCCGGTTCCTGGAGAAAGTCTATCCCAAGAGCCAGAGCCGGCCGGAGATTCTATTCGGGTCCACCCGCGCGGCCGCCGCGCACGGAGACGTGACTGCCACGCAGCAATACGGGCTTGAATTCCTCGAGAAATACAAAGACCACGAACTTTACGACCGCGTTTCGAATTTCGTGATCGGGGCGCTCTTCGAACGGCGGGAATACACGCGCTGCATTGAAATCGCGAACAAGGTTAAAGAGACCGTAAAAGAGGGCACGGACGCGCGCGACCTCCTCGAGTTCGTGCTGGGTGCATCTCATTACTCACTGGGCGAATACGATACCGCAGGTCCCATTCTGGATGCGCACGTGCGCGATTATCCCAAGAGCCAGTATATCGCCAACTCCGCCTATTTTCGGGCGAGTAACGTCATGAAGAAGGAGAAGTTCGCGCAGGCGGGAAAACTTTTCGACGATTACATAGAGGCGTATCCGCTTTCACCGCTGCTCGATATCGTGCTCTACGAGCGCGCCCTCTGCGAATATATCATCCAGGAGGAAGAATTCGGAGTGGCATTGGGCATGATCGAGCGGTTGGAAAAAGAGTTTCCCGATTCCAAGATGCTCGATAGCGGCCTGGTGTTGCGGGGCGACATTCAGAAGACGCTGGAAGAGTACGAGGACGCGGAACGGTCATACGTGGAGGGGAAAGAAGCGGGCGAGCGGCTGGGGAACAAGCCGATGGCGGCCGAGGCGCTCTCCAAGGCCCTGGATGTGGCGGTCCTGCAGGAGAAGTGGGATGTCGCCAACGGGTATTACGATGAATTTTTCCAGAAGTTTGAAGACACCCCCTCCGGCTTGCAGGTAGCGGTGGTCGGTCTCCAGGCTCTGAAACAGAAGGAGCGGACACCGGAAGGCCTCGACCGGCTCGCGAAAATGATCGTGGCCATGAGCAAGGAAGACAATGCCGAAGGCATGGAGCGCGCGGTGAATTCCTATGTCGCCAATTCGGCGGAGACGCTGGGGGTCGACGAGACCATTGCCAAGCTCGACAACTTCCCGGGGCTGGACGAAGGGGCCACGGCGTTAAAGGCCTGGTTACTGGTGTCCAAGGTCGGGCTTCTGCAGGATCAACTCAAGGGAATGAAGAAGGACGATCCCGACTATGGGAAGAAGACCGCCATGGTCAAGGTGGCCTTCAGTGCACTTAAGGACTACGATCGAAGCCAGCTGGGCAATTTCATCTTGATCCAGGTGGGCCGCTACATCGTCAACACGGGAAACCCTTACGAGGCGATGCCTTTCTTCGAAGAAATCGGCGGCCGGGAGAACAAGCAGTTCGAAGATTTCGCTATCCTGGAAATGGCGAAAGTCTGGGCGCGATCGAAGGAGGCGGCAATGCAGGACAAAGCATTGGAAGCATTCCGGAAGATTATCGACGTCTACCAGACCAAGGAGTTAGTCGAAGATGCCTCGCTCGGAGTGGCTCGGCTCTACGCCGCCCGGGATGACTGGAACAACGTGTTGGATTTTTATCAGCGATACCAACAGAACAAGAGTTTCAGGACGGCGCGGCCGGAGGCAAACTTCATGATCGGGCGCGCTTATGAAGGGCTCGGCGACGTAACGCGGGCACAGAAAGTCTATATCAATGTATTCGTACTTTATCCCGGGCACGTGGAATGGTCCGCGCAGGCGATCGTGCGCAACGCCAACCTGGAATATGAGAAAGGCCAGGCGAACAATGCATACGAGATGCTGAGGGATCTCGAGAGGCGGCTGGGACACCTTCGGCAGGATGACGAGAGCGGGTGGATATCCCAGGGTCTGCGGCGTTTGGATGAGCTGCGCGGCGAATTGCAGATCACGCCCGAGATGGAGGCGCAGCGGGAGAAAGAAGCCCTCGAGAAAACAGCTCCGTGAGATTGAGAAAAATGAGCGCGCGCATGGCAATAATCTTCGCCGGCACGGCAGTGGCCGCGTTTTTCGCAGGCGCCGATGGCGTGCGCGCCCAAGAGGCGCCCGCCTTCGAGCCGCTGCGGGTTACGATTCAAAAGACGAACGGCGACGACACCGTCGGCTTCATCTTGAAGGCCAGCGAGAAGGCGATTCTCTGGAAATACACACCGGAGTCTCCCGGCAACAACACGATGGCGCGCGCGGACATCAAGACCATCGAGTTCGACAAGCCGGAGCAGTGGGCGATCGCCGCCGCGAATTACGCCGGGGGAAATTTCGCGGAGGCGGAGAAAGGCTTTGCCGGAATTGCGGATTTTTACAAAGACATCATGCTGCTGGAGGGGAACCCGGCTTCCGAGGCCCGTTATTACCATGTGGAGAGCCTCCGCCGGCAGGGGAAGTTCGAAGAGATGGAAAAGGCCCTGGACGAGGAGACCCTCACATTGTTGAAAGCCTCGCTTCCTGAAGGATTCCTCTTCCAACTGAATCTCAATACGGTGTGGGCCGCGGCTGCGGCCGAAAAATGGGAAATCGTGGATCAACTCGTCACCGAACATTCCTTGGAGTCAGAAGGCGGCCGGCCGCCCGAGTTCAAGATGTTGCCTCCTTCGCAGCTCGTGCAGCTCGCGTTTTTGCGAGCGCTCTCTTCCCAAGCCAAGGGTGAGAAAGAGCTGGCCGTAGAAGACTACTATCGCGTGCTGACCCTTGGGTATGGTAACGACCGTGCGCTGTCCTCCCAGGCGGCGATAAAAACACTCGCGGTTCTTAAGGAAGATCCGCAGCTCTCCGAGACGGAGAGCAAACTCAAGGAGATTCACGGTCTCGCAATGATTTACAAGAATTCCTTCGGAGGCGGCGAGATTCCTTCTGAGTATTCGGAATATGCCAAGCCGTGGGTGGATCCGGACGCGCCGGCCGCCCCTGAGGAGGAGACCCCTGCGGCGTCGGAAAGCGGGGATGCAGCTCCCGTCGAGGGCGATACAAAGGCGGAAGCGGCGGCACATGAGGAAGCGGAGGCGCCCGCGCCGAAAGCGGAGTAGGACCGGACCCGGGGAGCTTCTTCTCGCATTTCGCGAGGCGCCGCACTATGGTGCGCTTTCGCATCCGTCCACCGGGGGATGCACCGGCAACAATTTTTTCGATCCTTCGCGATTACATGGCCAGAAGATCCATCGCCAGCACGAGCGAGAGCGAGGACATGCCCGTGGCGAAACTCAACCGCGAGAGCCTGAGGGAGGCTTACCAGCTCTTTGGCTACCTGGTCCCTTACAAGCGGTATTTCATCCCTGCGTTTCTGGCCCTGTTCATCACCGCCGGGTTGTCCCTGGTGTTTCCTTACTTGATGGGCAGCCTGGTGGGACGCTCCATGGGAGGCGGGCAGGCCGGCGTGGATGTCGAAGCGGTGAGCCGCAACATCAATTCGGTGACCATGACCCTGGCCGGAGTGCTCGCGCTCCAGGCCTTTATCGCTTACTGGCGCGTGCGCTGGTTCGCCAAAGCCGGGGAGCAGGCGCTGGCTGATATCCGGCGCGACACCTACGGCCGTCTGATTCGGTTGCCGATGGGATTCTTTGCAGAGAGCCGGGTGGGTGAACTCTCCAGCAGGATCGGGGCGGACCTGAGCCTGATTCGGGACACCCTCATTCTGACGACACCCCAAGTGGTGCGCCAGAGTGTCATGCTGATCGGCGGAATCACTCTCATCTTCGTGACCTCGGTTAAGCTCTCGCTCTTCATGTTGGCCTGTCTCCCGGTGATTATCCTGGCGGTGTCTCTCTTTGGAAGGCGAGTGCGCACCCTTTCGAAGAGCTCGCAGGATCGACTTGCGGAAAGCAACGTGATCGTCGAAGAGACTCTCCAGGGTATTTCCAACGTCAAAGCGTTCACCAATGAATCTTTTGAGACGGAACGCTACGACCGGACCCTGAGAAGATTTCTCGACACAACCTTGCGCACCGCCAATTCGCGGGCCGCCTTCGTTTCCTTCATCATTTTTGTCCTCTTCGGGGTCATCACCCTGGTGGTCTGGTACGCCGCCGGGATGCTGCGCAGCGGCGCTATCTCGGCGGAACAGTTCACCCGCTTCGTCCTCTTCAGTATTTTTATCGGCGCCGCCCTGGGTTCCTTTCCGGATATTCTCAGCCAGCTGCAAAAGGCTGTGGGCGCGACCCAGCGCGTGCGCGAATTGTTGCGGGAAAAAGAGGAGGACGCCGCCGGGGAAGCGGAATCATCTGCCCCCGGAGGGAGGTTGCGCGGAGAGGTCGAGATGCGGGAGGTGTGCTTCCGTTATCCCTCGCGTCCGGAAGTGGAGGTGCTGCGAGGGGTCAGTTTACGGGCGGGTGCGGGCGAGCGCATCGCCATCGTCGGTCCCAGCGGGGCGGGCAAGTCGACGATCATCGGGTTATTGCTGCGCTTTTACGAACCCGGCGATGGGGAAATTCTCTACGACGGCACGACCGGCGGCGAGTATGCGTTGCGTTACCTGCGCTCGCAGATGGCGATGGTGCCGCAGGAGGTTCTTCTCTTCGGCGGTTCCATCCGCGAAAATATTGCCTATGGAAAAACGGGTGCGGGTGAAGAGGAAATCCAGGATGCGGCGCGGCGGGCCAATGCCCATGACTTCATCGAGAGTTTTCCGGAAGGGTATGACACCGTGGTGGGAGAACGCGGCATGAAGCTTTCCGGGGGACAGCGCCAGCGCATCGCGATCGCGCGCGCCATTCTCGCCGATCCCGCGATCCTGATCCTCGACGAAGCCACCAGTTCGCTTGATTCGGAGAGCGAGAGATTGGTGCAGCAGGCACTCGATGAGCTTATGAAGGGGCGGACTTCAATCATAATCGCCCATCGGCTTGCCACGGTGCGGCATGCGGACCGCATCTACGTGATCAACGAGGGGCTCACCGTGGAATCCGGGACCCACGACGAACTGGTCGCAGATGCAGACGGGGTTTACCGGATGCTCTCGCAGCTGCAGTTTGCCAACTGAGAGAGGAGATAGGCGGACTGGGGCTCGAACCCAGGACCAATGGCTTAAAAGGCCACTGCTCTACCAACTGAGCTACCCGCCCGAGAATGCGCCGGGAAGAAGTTGAGGGACCCTAATCCAAACCGTGTTCGTTTCAAGAAAGAAACGGGGGACCCGGGAAGATTTCCGTGAGGGCTTGGAGGCCGGTTTCCGGCCGTCGGACCCGGTGCACCTGGAAGCCGGCCCGGGCGGCCCCCTGCCAGTCCGCTTCGGGTTCATTCCCGGCGTGGAGGCAGTGTCCGGGGGAGGCAGCCACCCCTCTCCAGGCGGCCTCGAAGATGGCGGGATGGGGCTTGGAAAAGCCGACCTCGCTCGAGACGATGACGCGTTCGAAAAAGGCGCGCAGGCCGAGGCCCTCGAGGATGCCGTAGAGGCGGCGATCGAAGTTCGAGAGGACCCCGAGGTGGCACGGCGTGTTGCGGGAGAGAAAATTTAAAACTTTCATAGTTTCCGGATACGGCAGCCAGGGATCCGGCTCTGCATAATAGCGGTAAAGGGCTTGGAACCAACCGTCTCGTTGCTCGGGTCGGATTTCGGGCAGACCGAGGGAATCGAGGATCCCGAAGGCGAGGTCGCGCCACCACAACGCGCCGTCCTCCGGGAAGGGGCTCCCGGGGTTGGGTGCGGGCCGGGCGTTCCACTGAGCCCGGAACGCGGCTTCGGTGGCATCCGGATCGAGAGGGATCCCGTATTCGGCGGCGATGCGGGAGTAACCGGCGCCCACGCTCTCCCGGAGGCGGAAGAGGGTCCCGGCGGCATCGAAGAAAATCCAGTCAATCCGGGGTGATTCCATCGTTATGAAAGTTAAATTCGCGCAGATTTGTCCTTGCGAGTTGGGGGGTTGGCTCCTACTTTGGACGGACACACACTTAATAAACGCTATTCAGGGGGAATGTTCTCCAAATGGCAGTTGTAGGTGGGATTCGTCCCGCTTTTTTTGTTTTTAGAATCGGACATCAGGAATCGGATCGGACACCAACCGCGCTTACAACTATGACGAGCGAGCTCCTAGCGGTCATCGAGTATTTTGAGAAAGAGAAGGGAATCGACCGGGCGACCATGGTCGAGGCCCTGGAGAGTGCCCTGCTCTCGGCATCCAAGAAGAGCGTCGGTCCGGCGCGTGAATTGCGTATCGAGGTGGATCCCGTCAAGGGGACCATCAAAGCGCTGGCCAAGCTTATTATCGTCGAGGAGGTTTCAAAGCCTTTCGATGAGATCGCCTTGGACCGGGCAAAACTCATCAAGAAGGACGCGGAACTTGGCGGGGAACTCGAAGTCGAGATCACGCCCAAGAATTTTGGCCGGATCGCGGCCCAGACCGCCAAGCAGGCCATGATGCAGCGTCTTCGCCAGGCGGAGAAGGCAATGATTTACGACGAGTTCAAGGATCGCGCCGGGGATATTGTCAACGGGACGGTGCGACGATTCGAGCGTTCCGACGTGATCATCGATCTCGGAAAATTTGAAGGCGTTATGCCGGCACGCGAGCGTGTCGCGACGGAAGAATACAATATCGGCGACCGTCTTCGCGCTTACGTTGTGGCGGTGGAGAACGGTCCGCGAGGCCCCGAAATTATTCTTTCGCGCAGTCACCCCAACTTCGTCCGGCGGCTCTTCGAGTTCGAAGTCAGCGAGATCGCGGATCACACCGTGGAGATTCGGGGCATAGCCCGGGAAGCGGGATACCGCACCAAGGTGGCGGTCTTCAGCTCCGACGATAAGGTCGATCCGGTGGGAGCCTGCGTGGGTCTGCGCGGGGCCCGGGTGAAGAATATCGTCCGGGAGCTTAACAACGAGAAGGTCGACATCATCCGGTGGAGCAACGATCCCAAGGAGTTTGTGCTCGACGCACTTAAGCCCGCCCAGATTCGGTCCATCGATCTCAATCCCGAGGAGAAAAAGGTCCGGGTCACGGTCGACGAGGAAGAGCTTTCCAAGGCGATTGGACGGCGGGGCCAGAACGCGCGCCTCACTTCACGATTGCTGGGCTGGGATGTGCAGGTCCAGAAGGATGAATCCGCGCACGAGGCCTTCGAAGCACGGGTGGAAGACGCCGCCAAGCAGCTCGAGGACAAGATTGGTATCGAATCGGAGATCGCGCTCAAACTGGTCCAGGGAGGTATCGTGAACCTCGAGAGCCTGGCCATGGTCGATGCTTCGGACATCGTGGAAATCCTGGAGACTGACGAAGAAAAGGCCGCGGAGATTCTCAAGAAAGCGAAGGACCAATTTGGCGGCGACCAGGAAAGCGCCGCCCCGGCGGAAGCCAAAGCCGAAGGCGAGACCGAGACACCGGTTTCGGAGGCCGCGCCCGAAACGGAAGAACCCGTGGCCGAAGCCGAACCCGCCGAACCCGCCAAACCCACCGAAGCCACCGAAGCCGACGCCGAGACCACACCGGAAACGCCGGCGGTGAGTTCCGAGGAGGAAGCTGCAGTCGTCGTCGGCGAAGGTGAAGAAGGTTCCGGAGACGAGAATGTCCGCGAAGAAGCGGTTACGAAGAGTGAAGATGTATCCGCCTGACCGTTGGCAATGAAAACGGTCATTACAAGTTTGAGTCCATCGAAAGAGTTACATGGCGGCACATACACCATCTCAGAAATCCAAGTCCGCGGTCGCCGCAAAAAAGAAGGCGGCCGAAGAGAAGGACGCCGTCGCGAAGGAAAAAGCCGCCGCCGATGAAGCGGACGGCAAGCAGAGTATTTCCAAGGCCAAGGAAGAAGCGCTCTCGCTGATCGAGGAGAAGAAGCCCAAGGCCAAGAAAAAAGCCGCCGCTGCCGACAACGCTGGCGGTGAGGCCTCCAAAGTGCTGCCCCCGATATCCCGGATTGGCAATCAGGAGGAGCCTGCCAAGGACGTGGCGGATCTTGATTCGGCAGGAGAAGCTGGCGGGGAAGACGAAAGCGAAAATCCCAACGTCATCCATATTAAACCGCCCATCATCGTCAAGGAACTGGCGGAACGAATGGGGTTAAAGCCCTTCAAGATCATCCAGGATCTCCTGCAGCTCGATGTCTTTGTTAATCCCAATCAATCGGTGGAGCCGGACGTCGCCGCGGCTCTCTGCGAGAAGCACGGCTTTGTCTTTGAGAAGGAGAAGCGCGAGAAAGGCGGCGGTGTGCACAAGGTGGAAGAGGTGGTGGAAGAGCCGCCGCCCCCGGAGGAACCCAAGGAGGAAGAACTTCAGCTCAGGGCACCCATCATCGCTTTTATGGGGCACGTGGATCACGGGAAGACCTCCCTGCTAGACGCCCTGAGACGATCCAAGGTTACCGCAGGAGAGGCCGGTGGAATCACCCAGCATATCGGCGCATACAACGTCGAGCACGGTGATTCGCGGATCACGCTTATCGATACTCCCGGTCACGCTGCGTTCACAGAGATGCGGGCGCGTGGAGCCAATGTCACCGACATCGTGGTGCTGGTGGTGGCGGCGGACGACGGCATCATGCCGCAGACCCTGGAGGCAATCGATCATGCGCGTGCCGCGGATGTGACGCTGATGATTGCGATCAATAAGATCGATTTACCGAACGCCGACGTAAACAAGGTCAAGGTGCAGCTCCAGGAACACGATCTGACGCCGGAAGACTGGGGCGGTCAGACCGTATGCATGGAAGTGTCGGCCACCAAGGGCACCGGTCTCGAGGAGATGATCGAGATGATGGCTGTGCAGGCCGAGGTCATGGAACTCAAGGCCAACCCCGGCGGGACCGCCCGTGCCGTCGTTATCGAAGCCAGGATGGAAGCGGGCAAGGGGCCCACCGCCACGGTGATCGTGCAGTCGGGCACTCTGAAAGTCGGACAGCCGTTTATCTGCGGTCCCTGCGCAGGTAAGGTCAAATCCCTGTTCAACGACCGGGGCGAGTTGGTCAAAGAAGCGGGACCCGCGGTGCCCGTGGAGGTCCTCGGTTTTAATGCGCTGCCCAACGTCGGAGATGAGCTGGTGGAGATGGATTCCGAGCGTTCCGCCAAGCGTCTCAGCGAGGAAAGGCTGGAGGAAATCCGCCAGCATAAACTCGTCAAGCCGAAGCGCAGCACCTTGGAAAGCCTCTTTGCGGAGATCGACGAGGGAGGCAGAAAATCACTTAAGATCGTGCTCAAGGCCGATGTGCAGGGTTCGATCGAGGCCATCACCGGCGCGCTCAATGAGATCAAGTCGGAGAAGATCAGCCTGGCCATCCTCCATTCCTCGGCGGGACCGATTACCGAGTCGGATGTGCTCCTGGCGAGCGCTTCCGACGCGATCATCATTGGGTTCAGCACCAAGGTCGAGGGAAAGGCGGTATCGATCGCGAAACGCGAAGGGGTCCAGATCAAGCTTTACAGCGTGATTTACGAACTCATCGACCAGGTCAAAGAGGCCATGCTGGGCATGCTTGATCCGGAGATGCGCGAGAAAGTCATCGGACACGCGAGAGTGAAGGAAGTATTCAAGCTCTCCGGCGGAAGAGTTGCCGGTTGCCTGGTAAGCGACGGGCGAATCAGCCGGTCGGCCCGCGCCCGCGTCCTTCGCGAGGACCAACCGGTTTACGACGGTGGTCTCGCGACCTTGCGGCGTTTCCAGGACGACGTCAACGAAGTGCGCAACGGCCTCGAGTGCGGGATCAAACTGGGCAAC
The DNA here is from genome assembly GCA_024638765.1 of Verrucomicrobiales bacterium. Taxonomy (GTDB): domain Bacteria; phylum Verrucomicrobiota; class Verrucomicrobiia; order Verrucomicrobiales; family DEV007; genus JAHEJT01. Next base: position 2,320 of record JAHEJT010000098.1, on the reverse strand, counting down.
TTCAACGAATATGATGTCGATGACGTCATCGAGTGTTACGAGTTGGAGAAGATCGAGCAGACATTATGACGGCGGAGAGGACGGCGATCGCCGCCGAGCCGCTTCCCCTTACCCCAAGTCTGCAACCGGGGCAAGGCGCCCCTATCGCCCAGCCTGGATCGCCGCCCACGCATCAATCCTCACACCAAACCGGAGACCCTTACGCATGAAACACCGCCTCCTCAGGGTCAGAGAATTGCTCAAGCGCGAGCTTTCCGACATCATCCAGAAGGAATTCCAGTTCGAGAACGCCCTCGTGACGATCAACGACGTGGACATCACCCCGGATCTCAAGCAGGGCCACGTCTTTATCGGCGTGATCGGCGGGGACAAAGAGCGGGAAAATGCCGTCCGGAAATTGAATGAGAATCACGGTCAAATCCAAAAACGTATGAGCAAGCGCGTCGTGCTCAAGTACACCCCTCAACTGCACTTCAAGCTGGACGATTCCGTGGCTCGCGGTGTGAATGTGATCTCGATCATGGATCAGCTGGAGCCTGCGTCCGACCTCGAGACCCAGGAGGATACGGAGGAGTAGCGAACCCCCGTCGCCGGCGAAGGAGGGTGACAACCTGTTTGGCAAGGGACCATGGGCAGCGCTGGAAATACAAGTTTCGAGGAGATTGGCCGGATCATCGTCGTCAATAGGCGCTTTGCCGTCGTAAGTCACGTAAGGCCAGATGGGGACGCGATCGGCTCTATCCTGGGCTTGGGCGATGCACTCTCCGCATTAGGCAAGGAAGTGACCGTGATTAATCAGGATGGAGTTCCTGAATCGCTGCGATTCCTTCCTAATACGGATCGGGTCAAAACAGTGGATGATTTGCCCAGGGATTTCGAGGTGGAAGTGGCTTTCGTCCTGGACACCGCTATGCCCAAGCGCGTCGGTGAAAAAGTGCACGAGCGGATCAGCGGCGCAAACTATCTCATCAATATCGATCACCACATCAGTAATCCCGGTTACGGAGATCTTTCCTACATCGATCCTGACTCGCCTGCGACCGGACAAATCATATACGAGATGATCCGCACGCTGAAGATGCCGTTGACCGCCGCGGCGCGGGAAAACTTGTGGGCGGCGATCTCGACTGACACGGGCTCCTTTCAGTACCCCAACACGACGGCGCGGACCTTCGAGATCGGGGCGGAATTGATTCGGGACGGCGTCAACGTGGGCGCCATCTCCCAGGATCTTTACGAAAGTTACCCCTTGCGGCGGCTCGAACTGCTGCGTGAGCTTCTTAACACGTTGAAAATCAGCGGAGAAGGGAAGGTCGCGAGTTGGACCCTGACCCGGGAGGCGGTCGTCCGCTTCGGGTTGCAGCCGGCGGATAACGAAGGGTTGATCGATCTCATCCGCGCCATCAAAGGTGTGATCGTGGCGGTGTTTTTCGAAGAGATGGAAAACAATCGCGTCCGCATCAGCTGCCGTTCCAAGTCGCCGGAAGCCGATGTCAGCCGGATGTGCGAGAAGTTTAATGGCGGTGGTCATCGCCTCGCCGCCGGGGCCAGGGCCGAAGGAAAGATCCAGGAAATCGAAGAGCAGTTTTTACAGACGGTTTATGACGGCCTCGAAGGAAAGTATTGACGGCGTTTTGTTGGTCGACAAAGAGGAGGGGATGACTTCACACGACGTCGTCGCCGTGGCGCGTCGTTCTTTAGGGATCAAGAAAATCGGCCATTGCGGGACCTTGGATCCAATGGCCACGGGATTGCTGATCCTGGTGGTGGGCCGGGCAACCAAGATCCAGGATCTCTTGATGGCCGAGGACAAGGAATACGTAGGCACGTTGACCTTGGGAAAAATTACGAGCACCCAGGATCGCAATGGCGAGGAGTTGGAGGTTCGGCCGGTGCCTGATTTTTCGGAAGCACAGATCCAGGAAGTGTTCGCCAAGTTCAAGGGAGACTTTTACCAGACGCCGCCGATGGTTTCCGCCATCAAAAAAGACGGGGTGCCCCTCTATAAACTGGCGCGTAAGGGTCAGGAAGTGAAACGCGAGCCGCGTCTGGTGCATATTTACCATTATGAGATTAAGCGAATCGCCCTCCCGGAAATCGATTTTCGGGTCATCTGCAGCAAGGGCTTTTATGTGCGGACCTATGCGCACGATATCGGGCAAGAGCTGGGCTGCGGCGGCTGTCTCAGCGATTTACGCCGCACCAAGTCCGGCCGGTTCGATGTGGCGGAGGCAGTGACTTTCGGGGATCTGAAGAGTGGCCCCCGCGAGAAGATCGTGGAGTCGATGTTGAGTCTGCCCGATGTTTCCCGCCTCCGGGG
>JAHEJT010000266.1 GCA_024638765.1 Verrucomicrobiales bacterium | reverse complement strand
CTCCCCCCCGACTCCCCCGAACTGTCCCAGTCCGGCTACGTGCCCAACTCCCCCCACGATTCTAATCTACTCGATTTCCTCCTCCACCAGCCGCATCACCCCTTCATCTACGAGCCGCCAATACGTCTCCCAGAATCGATCCCAGTAATCCTCCTGCCAGAGCGAAAGCGAAACCGCGGGATACCCTGGCACCACGCAGCCTGTATACGGATACTCCTCCGGAACCTCGCATAACCCGCCCCGGACCGGATTATTCTGAATATACGCCGCCACCTTCTCGAATCCGTCCCGCTGCCTTTCTTCCTCCAGCAGAACGTGATCATGCGGCTGCTGCTGGAATTCGAAACCCGCAGGCCTCAATACCAGCTCATTGACATGCCGCCGCAGAAACTTCACCGCATTACGTTGATCCGACCCCTCCAGGATCCCCACAAAGAGCAGATGCATATGATCCGGCATCAGGCAATACACGGGGCAACACAGCGCATAGCGAAACATCGTATGCGTGACGACTTCCCGGAGGCCCGCGTGAAACGGTTCGTGGAGCCACCCGGTCCGGCGCTCTCCAATCGCCATCGTCCAGTGCACGTAAGCCTGGCCGCGGTAAGCCTCGGGCGGAAGCCGGCGCAGGTAACGGTTTCTTCCGGCAAATCGATCCTCCGGATTCTCTTCCAGTGGCCCCTCCATGGCATCGCCAACAGCATAAGAAACCCGATCGCCAAAGTGCAATCCCGCAGCCGCAGTGGCACACTTCGAGCCCGACTCCCCCCCCGACTCCCCGAACTGTCCCAGTCCGGCTACGCGCCCGACTCCCCCGAACTGTCCCAGTCCGGCTACACCCACCCCCTCTCGCCCACTACTCACTACTCACTACTCACCAATACCCGGCGCAACCGGCCGCCTAATCCAACGTATCCCGCTTCGGCTTCACCGGCTCTTTCTTCGGCGTGTCGGGCTTCGGCGGCGCCGGCGCCGGCTTCTTCGTCGGGATCGCCCCCTCCGGCTTGAACACCCGGATGTGCGGAAGATACGGCGCGTTGGGATTCATCAGCACCTGGTGCGTCCCCCGGATCGATGCCGCCACTTTCGGGGCGCTCACGACCGCGCTCTCGTAACTCGCGAACTTCTGGACCCAGGCCTGCGCCAGCGGTTTGGCCTCGGGATCGGTCACCGTCTTGAGCTTGTTATCCGCTTCCGTCCGGTTCTGCTCCACGATCGGCGTCACCACCCGCGCAATCGCCTCGTACCCCGCCACCGGCACGTCGTCCAGCTCGATCGTCGTCGTCTCCCGCGGCACCCGCGTGCTCGGCGTGAACTCTTCCGTCGTCCACGGCTGCCAGCCGGCCGGCAGATTGTAAAACTCCGCCATCTGCCGGGCCTCCAGGTAAGCATCGAAACTGTCCGGCGCCACGAAGAACATCACGTAATTGCGCTCCCCCTGCACCTTCTTCAAGGCCAGGTCCAGGGGCGAATTGCGCTGCTTGAACGCCGCCACCCCCTGCCCGCCCTCGGGCTTGCACGCGATCTTGAGCACCGCATAATCGCTGTCGGGATTGGCCCGCGATACCTGGTACCAGAGATCATTGCCCCCGTACTTTCCCTTCTCAAAAAAATCCTGCAGCTTCTTGGCGTCGTACCGGAACTTCTGAAACGCCCTCTCCTCCCGGTCGCGCACCGGGTCCGCCCCCCCGCGATCGTTCTTCTTGATCGAGGGAATCGTGTAAGTATAGGAACCCATCCCCGGCCCCCGGTAAACCAGCTTGTCAAAGTTGTCCTCGATGAAATCCCGCACCTTGAAGAGGTGCTCGTAAACGTCCCCCACGACATACGCCTTGTTGCCTTTGCAGAGGACGTACCGCGGTTCCGCACCCTCCGGCGCGGGCCGCGGATCGGGAAGATGCACGATCTTCGGCGCCAGCACCTCCCGGTCCGGCGTTTCATCCATCATGGCCTTGAGCGTCTGCAGCTCTTCGTCGGCCTTGGTGACATCCGCCACCTCCAGGTCCACCTTGACCTGCAGCTCCTTGATCTTCTTCTTGAGATCATCCAAGTCGGAGGTCTTGTCGACTACTTCCTTGTTGTTCACCGTCTTCTCCTCGATCTCGAGGATCAACTGGTCGAGCTGCTTTTTCTCGACGTCTTTCTCCGGCTCGACTTCCGTCCAGGTGGTCTCGAGTTTCGCCATGCTCTTGCGGTTCTCATCCACCACCATCTTCATTTGATCGACGTCTTCCTGCGTCACCTGCGGAAGATTCGATTGAATCCGCTTCAAAGCTTCCGCCACGTTGAGCTGCGTCACGATGAGCACGATCACCAGGATCCCCACCACGTTGGTCATGGTATCCAACAGCGAATCCAGGCTCCCGCCCTCTTCCTGTCTCTTCTTGCGCGCCATAACTTATTTATTATCAGCAGTTAACGTAACTATTTAGATCCATGCATTGTGACGCAGGCGTCTCGCCTGCGCCCTCTCTGGAATGACGTCTCCCGCCCCGGATCGCAGGCGGGACGCCTGCGTCACAATAAAAAAATCTGCGCCATCTGTGATCCAAAAAACTTTTCGCCTCTTTCGCGTCTTTCGCGGTTCAAAAAAAAATCTGCGTCTTCTGCGGTTAAAAAAATCTGTGTCAATCTCTGGTTCAAAAAATTTCGCCTCTTTCGCCTATTTCGCCTATTTCGCGGTTAAAAATCTTCCTCACCGCAAAAACTTCTCAAACATCCGCAGATCCAACTCCCCCGCGCCCGCCAGCGGCAGCTTGGCGTTGCGCGCCCCCGCCCGGTCCGCCACCTGCCGCGCCCGGTTGTAAGCCGCGATCCCGTCCCCGCGCAGCAGGAAAATCAACTGCCCGTTCGGCGTGTCCTTGACCACCTGCACCACTTTCAGAAAATTCTCGTCGCTGCCCAGTTTCGCAATCGGCACCCGCACCGGTTCCTCGTCCATCTTCAGGTGCAGCAGCAGCGCCGCCGCCGTGACTTCCGCGAAAAACGGACGGATATTCACGCCCGACCCCGTGGGACGCACCACCACGCTGGGCAGATCCGGATCCATTTTCTTCTCGGCCAGCAGCTTCCGCAATTCCTCAATCTGGGCGAGCAGCGCCTCGTGATCCGATTCCAACTGCTCCAGCTCCCGCATCAGACGATTCAACTCCGCGATCAGTTCGTCGCGCAGCGCTTCCACGTCCATGCTTTCATCCAAGATGGCCTCGATGCGTTTGAGCTCTTCCCGCTTTTCGTTGATCTGCTCGCGGTTCATGACCACGGCCTCGATCAACGCCTTGAGCTCGCTGATCTTCTCGAGATCGGCGTCTTTCTCTTTCTCCAGCTTGAGATAGGCCTTGGCCCGCTCCACTTCCTCCGGCTCCCGCCCTTCCTTGTCCATCTGGATGATCGAGAGCGCCACGATCACCATGGTGAGACACCCGATAATACAGGCGAGGATGCTCAGGAACGGAAAGAGCGAGACCTCCGCCCCGCTGTCTGCCTTGCGCTTGGCCACTTCGTGTCGTTATCGGTTAATAGTTACCAGTTATCAGGGAAAAATCGGCGGCTGAGACCCGCCGCCCCCTAATCTTCCGCAATCACGGCCCTCAAATCAAGGCCGGGAAAGTAAGCCCGACGCTCCGCGGCGGGCTCTCTCCGCATGCCCCCACGAGCTCCCCGTAAATCCTGCGCGAAGCGGGTAGGGCGACGCGCGTGCCCGTTCCGAAGCCTTGGCGAAGGAGGGTCCCGCGGAGCCGCCTTCAATCGGGAATCGCCCCCGCCCCACACTTGTCATCCCATGCCCCACACTTGTCATCCCGAGCGGAGTCGAGGGATCTCACGGTCGGGTCGTAGAGGATCTGTTGGCAAAAAGGGTTGGAGCGATTGTAGGATTCTTGCCGATTCCCGCGCACGAGAAGGCGATGGACATCGTGGGAGATCCCTCGACTCCGCTCGGGATGACAAAAAAGAACTGGCCCGACGCTCCGCGGCGGGCTCATTCAAAAACCCCGTCGCGGAGCGCCGGGGCTACTCTCCCCCTGATAACCAATAACTAATAACTGATAACTCGCGCTAACGGCGCGAAAACCACCCCTTCTTCTGAATCACCACCTGCTTCTCTCCCAGGTCCTTCAAGACGCTGTTCAATCCCGCAATGCCGTCGCCGAGCGCGTTAATCGATTTCAGGGCATCCTTCTGCACGCCGTCGATCAGGCGCGTGAAATCTTCTTCGATCAATGACTGGTGCCGCTCGGCCCGCGCTTCCATTTCTTCCGCCTGCCTGCCGATGATCGTGGAGGCCTCCTTGAACGCCGCAATCTGTTCCGCCTGCGCGGAGGCCGTGTTCTCGTGAATCGTCCGCATGCGCTCCATCATGTCCTTCTGGTTGCGCGAGATCGCGTCGCCCAGCCGCCGCACCAGGTCGCCCGAATCCGCGCCCGCGCCCCCGATCCCGGCCCCGCCGTCGTTGAGACGCTTCAAGAGATTCTCGTTGCAGTAATCGTCGACCTGGTTGAGCAAATCTTCCTCCGATTTCTGCATGGCGCTGGCCGGCAGACTCACCAGCAGGCTCATCACCAGCGCCAGCAGGGTGGTGTCGAAAGCCACCCCCAGGCCCCCGGTCACCTGGGTCAGGGACGCCATCAGCATCTCCGGATCGTCGGCCGCGTTCAACGCCGTCGCGAAACTCCCAATGGCCGCCCCAATCCCCAGCACCGTCCCGATAAAGCCCATGATCGGGATCGCCCAGATGAACACCTTGACCATGGAATAACTGCCCGCGATGGAGTTGGCGTCGATGTCCGATTGCGAGGACATCATGGAAGCCACTTCCGGGTTGTTGCGTCGCACCCAGAAATATTCCAGCCCGCGCCGCACGCGCTGCACCATGAAACTCTCCCGCACCCGGGCGGGAAGATTGACCACGTGATCGTGGAACTCCGGCAGGTTCTCCGGGTTGATCTCCTCGCTGATATCCGAGGGCAGCGTCTCCAGCAGCATCGCGGCGCTCTGCTTGCGGATTTTCAAATACTTCAGG
>JAHEJT010000012.1 GCA_024638765.1 Verrucomicrobiales bacterium | reverse complement strand
CTTCGGGCAGCCGATCATCGAATACGACCCCGGAAGCACCGGTTCGCTCGCTTACCGAGCCCTGGCCGACGAATTCCTGCGCCGTCGCAACGAGGAAAATGCCTAGCGCCTTCCTCCCTCGCGTCGAGAGGCCCCGGCCGGGCCCTTTGTGCCCTCGGCAACTTGCATCCGGTGCGTTTGGAGCGACTGTGAATCGCCCGAATCCCTCTGATACCGTCCAGCGTTATCCTCAGCCTGTCAGCACTCCACCCGCCGATCGCATCTCATGATTCAGTGGATTATCAAGAAAATCATCGGATCCAAGAACCAGCGCGAGGTTAAGCGGATCTGGCCCATCGTGCGCGAGATCAATCGCCTCGAAGAAGAGCTGCAGTCACAGCCCGACAGCGTCCTCAGGGAGAAAACCGCGGCTTGGAAGGAAGAGCTCGCAGGCATCGAGGATCCCGATGCCCTCGCAAGACGGCTGGAGGAAATTCTCCCCGAGGCTTTCGCCGTCGTCAAGAACACCGCGCGCCGGCTTGTCGGCAAGTCCTGGAACGTCTGCGATCAGCCGGTTTCCTGGGAGATGGTGCATTTCGATGTCCAGTTGGTCGGCGGAGTTTCCCTCCACCGCGGGCTCATCGCGGAAATGGCTACCGGCGAAGGAAAAACGCTCGTCGCCACCCTCCCCGTCTATCTTAACGCGCTCACCGGGCGCGGCGTCCACCTCGTCACGGTCAACGATTACCTCGCCCGGCGCGACTCGGAATGGATGGGCGAACTCTTCCGATTCCTCGGCCTGACCGTGGGCTGTATCCAGAACGATCAGAGCCCCGGCCCGGCCCGCCGCGAGCAGTACGCCCAGGACATCACTTACGGCACCGCCAGTGAGTTCGGCTTCGATTACCTGCGCGACAACGGGATGGCCACCCGTTACGAGGACATGGTGCAGCGCGGACACTATTTTGCGCTGATTGACGAGGTCGACTCGATCCTCGTCGATGAAGCGCGGACGCCGCTCATTATCAGCGGTCCCACCACCGTCTCCACGCACCAGTATGATCGCTTTAAGCCCCTCGTGGAACAACTCGTCAAGCGTCAGACCCTGCAGTGCAACAAGCTGGCCCAGGAGGCCAAGGAAATGCAGGACAAAGGCGAGATCGAGGACGCGGCCCTCAACCTTTTCAAGGTCAAGCTCGGGCAGCCGCGCAATCGCAATCTCCTCCGGGCCATGGAAGACCCGGACATGCGCCGCGCCATCGAAAAATCCGAGCTTTCCTTTTACCAGGACAGCCAGAAGACCGCGCTCTTCGCCCTCAAGGAAGAACTTTATTTCACCATCGATGAAAAAGCGCACGACGCGGATCTCTCGGAACAGGGACGCAGCTTCCTCAATCCCGACGATCCGGAAGCCTTCGTCCTGCCGGACCTGGCGTCCGCCTTCAGCGAGATCGACGGCGATCGCTCGCGCACCGATTCCGCCCGCGAAAAAGCCAAGGCCGAGCTTCAGCAGAAACTCGATCACCAGGCCGAACGGATCCACAACATCTCCCAGCTGCTGCGGGCTTACTGTCTCTTTGAAAAAGACGTCGAATACGTGGTCACGGACAACAAGGTCATCATCGTGGACGAAAACACCGGGCGCGAAATGCCCGGGAGACGCTGGAGCGACGGCTTGCACCAGGCGGTGGAAGCGAAGGAAGGCGTCAAGATCGACCGCGAAACGCAGACACTGGCGACCATCACGATCCAGAATTACTTCCGGCTTTACCGGAAACTCGGCGGCATGACCGGGACCGCCGAAACCGAGGCCAGCGAATTTCACGACATTTACGGCCTCGACGTCCTCGTGATCCCCACCAACCGGCCGGTGGCGCGCGCGGATGAGAACGACCAGATATACAAAACCCGGCGCGAAAAATTCAACGCCGTCATCGAAACAGTCAGCGACTGCCATCAGCGGGGGCAACCGGTCCTTCTCGGCACCGCCAGCGTCGAGTCGTCGGAAACGCTCTCGCGCATGCTCAAGCGCGCCAAGGTCCCGCACAGTGTCCTCAACGCCAAGTATCACCGCCAGGAGGCCGAAATCGTCTCGCGCGCCGGCTTGCGCGGAGCCGTCACCGTCGCCACCAACATGGCCGGGCGCGGCACCGACATCAAGCTGGGCGAAGGGGTCCCCGATCTCGGCGGTCTTTACGTGATGGGCACGGAACGCCACCAGTCGCGACGCATCGACCGGCAGCTGCGCGGTCGTTGCGCCCGCCAGGGAGACCCAGGGAGCACGATTTTCTTCATCAGCTTCGAGGACGACCTCATGCGCAATTTCGGGGCAGCCGAGCGCATGACCAAGATGATGGAACGCTTCAAGCTCGAAGAAGGCCAGGAACTCCAGCACCCGTGGCTCAACAAGAGCGTCGAGACCGCCCAGAAACGGGTGGAAGCGCGCAATTACATGATCCGCAAGCGCGTCCTCGAATACGACGACGTCATGAACCAGCAGCGCGAGGTGGTTTACGATTACCGCAATGAAGTCCTCACCTCCGACGATCCCCACGGATTGATCGAGGAAGTCATTGATGAAGCCGTGCCCGCCCGGGCCTCGGAGTTCCTGGGAATGAACGGCAGCAGTGACGCCGAGGTGGATTACGACGGCCTCCTGCAGTGGGTCAACTCCACCTTCCCCCTGCGGTTATCCAAGGAAAAGGCCGAACTCGAGAGCCGCGACGCCGAGGGCAACTCGCGGTTTCTCGTCGATAAAGTGAAGTCCGCTTACAACCTCAAGACCGAGCACGAGGACCAGGAATCCCTCAAAGGGCTGGAGCGATACGTCATTCTCAACGCCATCGATCGTCTTTGGCAGGAGCATCTTTACAACATGGACGCCCTGCGCGAGGGCGTGAACCTGCGGGCGCACGGCCAGAAGGATCCCCTCGTGGAATACAAGCACGACGCTTACGACATGTTCGTGGACCTGATGGACAACATCAAGGGCGAGATCCTCACCAATCTCTTTCGCAGCACCACCAATCTCCAGGCCTTCGAACAATTCCTCCGCACCCTGCCCCAGCAGCTCAGCAGCCAGGAAGATCCCCTGTCCGGCGGACTCGACGCCGGTCCCGCCCCGGGCGGCGGCCCCGGCACCGCTCCCGCCGGGCTATCCGACAGCGGCGGCCCCTCCATCACCCTGCCCCAGATGAAACCCGATGTCCCCAAGGTGGGGCGCAACGCACCCTGTCCCTGCGGCAGCGGCAAGAAATTCAAGCAATGCTGCGGCCGCACGGCCTGAGCGCCCCGCTCCGCGGGGCTGAATGTCTAATGACGAAATACGCAATGACGAAAGAATGACTAAACCCGAATTCCGAACTACGATTGCTCTTTTAGCGTACTCATTCTCCAGCGCGGCCCTCTGGAATTCGGATTTCTGATTTCGGACTTCATTGGGTATTTGGGTACTTCGTCATTCGTCATTCCGAATCCCCGATTCGACATCCCGCACTCCTGATTTCGTATTCCCCATGCTCGCCACCATCATCATCCTCATCTGCTTCGGCGTGATCATGCTGGGGATCGAGTTCGTCCTCCCCGGCGCCATCATCGGGATTCTCGGGATCGTCGCGCTCGTCGCCGCGGTCGTCCTGACCTTTAGTGAATACGGCGCGGGCCCCGGATTTCTCATGGCCATCCTCGTGGTCGTCCTCACGATCGTTTTCTTCGCCGTCTGGGTGAAGTATTTCCATCGCACCTGGTTCGGTAAAAAACTGACCCTGGAATCGGAGATTCACGGCAACGAAATCCCGGACGAGAAAATTTCGTTGCTCGGTCAGAGCGGTGTGGCCGACACCGAGCTGCGTCCCTCCGGGCGCGCGCGTATCGGCGACCGCAAGGTCGACGTGGTTTCGGAGATGGGCCTCATCGAAAAAGATACTCCCGTCAAGGTCATCAAAGTCGAGGGCCTGCGCGTGGTGGTGGAAAAGTCGGGCGAACCCCGGTCGGAAGAATCTTACGCGGAGTGACGCAGGTAGCCCCGGCGCTCCGCGACGGGGTTCCGGATTCAACGGCCCGCCGCGGAGCGTCGGGCCTACCTGCGCGACGACGTGTGATGTCGCCCGCGGCGACTTACCCCCACAAAAGAGTCTTACGCGGGCATGAAGTAGCCCCGGCGCTCCGCGACGGGGTTCCGGATTCAAGGGCCCGCCGCGGAGCGTCGGGCCTACACTTCAGCTCCCCCCACCTCCCCACAAGACGCTTGCTTTCCACGGGGGCAAGCAGGATGATGCATCGAGGCGCCTGAAGCCACGGTTTCAGTCGTCATTCTCAACAACTCTCACATACCTATGATTCAATACGCCATCTACGGCTTTCTCGTCGTCCTCGGGCTCATCGTCGCCCTCGTCATCTTCAAATACATCGGGGTCTGGATTCGCGCGCGTGTCGCCAACGCCCCGGTCCGCATCCTCACATTGATTGCCATGAGCCTGCGCCGGGTCCCCGTGGCGCTGATCGTCGATTCGAGAATCACTGCGGTGAAGGCCGGCATCCCGCTGGAGACCGATCCCCTCGAAGCCCATTACCTCGCCGGGGGTGACGTCAACCACGTGGTGCTCTCCCTGATCGCGGCGGACAAGGCCGGCCTCGGTCTTGTCTTCGACCGCGCCTGCGCCATCGATCTCGCGGTCAAAGGCACCTCCAAGACCGTGCTCGAGGCGGTCCGGACCAGCATCAACCCCATGGTCATCGATTGTCCGCCCCAGGCCGCCACCCGCGCCACCATCGACGCCGTGGCGCGCGACGGGATCTCGCTGCGCGCCCGCGCCCGCGTCACCGTCCGGACCAATCTCGACCGCTTCGTCGGGGGCGCCACCGAGGAAACCATCATCGCCCGCGTCGGCGAAGGCATCGTCACGTCGATTGGCTCCGCCGCCTCTTACAAGGCGGTCCTGGAAAATCCCGACGGCATCTCCAAGACCGTGCTCGACAAGGGACTCGACAGCGGCACGGCCTACGAAATTCTCTCTATCGATATCGCCGACGTCGATGTCGGCGAGAACGTCGGCGCCAAGCTCCAGACCGAGCAGGCCGAGGCCGACAAGCAGGTCGCCCAGGCCAAGGCGGAAGTCCGGCGCGCCGCCGCGGTGGCGTCCGAACAGGAAATGTCCGCCCGCACCCAGGAGATGCGCGCCCGGGTCGTGGAAGCCGAGGCCGAAATTCCCCAGGCGATCGCCGAATCCTTCCGCAGCGGTAACCTCGGGATCATGGATTACACGCGGTATAAGAACATTCTCGCCGACACCAGCATGCGCGACAGTATCGCCGGCGACGAAAACCCCTCCGACAGCGCACCGTGAGGCGGGACGGATGAAGGATGGAGTGCTGGAGTATTGGAATAATGGAGTAATTAATGGAGTCATGGAATCATGCTTCCAGAAGTTTGCGCCGGCTCCCCTGCCCTGCCCCCAACGATACCCCACCGCCCCAATACTCCACCTTTCCACCCTTCCCTCCTGAACACCGAACACCGAACACTGACTGCTGACCCGTGGACCAGGACTTCCCATGGTGGCTCCTCGCCTTTGTGATCATCGGGTTTCTCCGCTGGCTCATCAACAAGCTGCAGGGCGGTGACAAGGAGGAGAATCTCTCGGAGTTCGAGGAGATGTTCCTCGAGAAGGAGGAGGAAGCACAGCGGGAAGAAGTCGCCAGGCGTCAGCGCGGGGAAAAGCCTTCGAAAGGCATGCCGCCGCCGGCGTTAGAGCGCGCGCGCGACAGCGAGGCCGAGATCCGCAAGTTTTTCGAAGCGCTGGGCGGAGGGGTCGCCGAGGCCCCTCCCCCGGTGGTGCGAGAGGTAACCCCCGTGCCTCCGCCCGTGCCCAAACCGCCGCCGGTGCCGAAAGCGAGGGCGGTGCCCTCCCCTGCCCCCGACGCCTATACCTTCCAACACGCCGACGAAGGATTGTCCCAGGCAGAGCGCGAGGCCTTGCGTCGTGTCCGGGCACGCAAAGAAGCGGCGCATCCGCGCGCCGAGGTGTTGGCGCCGGCTGCGGCGGTCCGCAAGCTGATCCGGTCATCCGGCGGACTCAAGAGCGCGATCGTGCTCAAGGAGATTCTCGATCAGCCAAAGGGCTTGAAAGACGTTGTGGAGTCGCATAGCTTCTGACTCTGATTTCCGATTGTTGATTTCGGAAACGTGCATCAGCCGGTGTGGCGGAATTGGTAGACGCGACGGATTCAAAATCCGTTAGGAGCAATCCTGTGTGGGTTCGAGTCCCTCCACCGGTATTTTTTGCAACGCATGCGTGTGGGATCAACCGCCGGGCGCGGTTGCGACACTGCCCAGCGCAGAGCGCGATCCAGATTGCGTAGCGCTAGCGAAGACAGACCGCAGAGCCTTGCCACAGGCCGGATAAAGCGCAACCCTCCACGGGTGACATGGAGGGCAATGCTTTGTCATTGCCGCAACCCTCCACGGGTGACATGGAGGGCAATGCTTTGTCATTGCCGCCGCGGTTCTCAGTGCCCCGTTAACGGTTCAGGCTGCAGTGCGCCGTGCCTTCTGAGCCGGCGCTTTAGGCGCCAACTGACTTGTCCCTAGGCGGCGTTCGTCCATCTTCTGCCTTATGCCCTCCATCGCGACATCCACTTACCTCGCGCCGCCGGGTTTCGGCAGCGGCCATCTGCAATCGATTTATCCGTCGGTTTTTCGGCGGGTCGCGCGAGTAACCGGCCGCCGCGAGCGAATTGAGACGCCGGACGGGGATTTTCTTGATCTGGACTGGAGTGCGCCGGCCGGTGAAGGGAGCCGACTGGCGGTGCTGTCGCATGGATTGGAAGGCGATTCTTCCCAGCCATACATGCAAGGCATGGCCGCGGCATTAAATCGTCGCGGCTGGGATATTCTGGCCTGGAATTTTCGAGGTTGCAGCGGCGAACCGAATCGTTTTGCGCGCTCGTATCACAGCGGCGCCACCGAAGATTTGCAGACGGTGCTCGACCACGTCTTCGAAATGAAGAGGTATGCACGGGTGGCTCTTGTGGGGTTCAGCCTGGGCGGGAACCTGACCCTGAAATACCTCGGCGACGCGGGAGGCGACGCGGATCCGAGACTGTGCCGGGCGGCGGCGATATCTGTCCCCTGCGACCTGGCCTCGAGCGCGGAAAAGCTGGCAGGTTTTTCGCAGCGGCTTTACATGCGGCGGTTTCTCAAGTGCTTGAGAAAGAAGATTCTTGAAAAGGCGGACGCACACCCCGGAGAAGTGAATCGTGCGGGACTCGCGGGAATGCGCACCTTTCGCGACATAGACGAGCGATACACGGCCCCGCTGCACGGATTTGCGAGTGCGGAGGATTACTGGGAGCGCTGCAGTTGCAAGCGGGTGCTGCGGCAGATCCGGGTCAAAACGCTGCTGGTGAATGCAATGGATGACCCGTTCCTCGGCGCCGGGTGCTATCCGCGCGAGGAAGCCGAGGCCAGTGATCACTTTTTCTTTGAGGCCCCAGGCCAGGGCGGGCACGTGGGGTTTGTGCCACGGGACCGGGCCGGCGAGTACTGGTCGGAGTCGCGGGTGGCGGAGTTCCTGGACGATTAACGCTGCGGGAAAGGACGCCATGCCTAAGGGGCGCGGCGCGGGCTGAAAGCCTTGCGGGCCCCGGCTAAGAGACAGGTCATCTATCGGTCCCCAGGCTAGATAGTGACACGGGCAGCTTGCCGGTCTCACTATGGCGCCGCAGGCGCCCAAGCTCGTACCCTGAACCTTGAACGCGCCAGCCAGGATTACGGCCAGGTCATCGATTCGAAGCCCTTAGAATAAAGGGAGCTCTCTGCCCCGTCTCAGCCTTTCCGCTCCGCTCAGGGCCTGCGGCGAGGAGTCGACTGTGATAGGTGCGAATCCCATTGCATCCCTGGCCGAAGCCACGCAAGTGGTGCTGGATGCGCTGGGGTTTGTCGCGCCCGACTGAGGCCTTCGGAAGGAACACGCTGGACGGCCTATCCACCCGCCCTACCATTCGTGGCGTGGACCAGAAGACGACGCTGCGTGAGTTCCAGAAATACCGCCCCTCCGCCCAGGTCCTCATCGCGGTGAACCTGCTGCCCCTAATCGGGGTGTTCCTCTTCGATTGGGATGTCTTCGCGATCGTGCTCCTTTACTGGGCGGAGAACGTGATCCTCGGCGGGATCAATGTCCTCAAGATGCTCACCCCCACTGGCGATGCGGCAGCGGCACGCGACGACAGGACCAGAGACGCCCAGGGCCGACTACAGCGTGGACAAGCGGAGACAATCACTTATCGCGGGCGCCGAATCCGCACGGCGCATCACGCGCCTAAATTCTTCCTCGTGCCCTTCTTCATCGTCCATTACGGCGGGTTCTGCCTGGGGCACGGCATCTTCATTGTCGCCCTCCTCGGGTCGGGCGGGAAATTCCCCGGTCCCGACCCCGGTCCCGGCGGCATGATGGGTCGCTTTACGGACACCCTTTTCAGCGGCCCCATGCTGCTGGCGGTGCTCGGGCTGGGCGCGAGCCATTTGTATTCCTTCTTCGTCAACTTCCTCGGGCGCGGCGAGTACCGAAAAACCGGGATCCCCCTGCTCATGTCGCTGCCTTACGGGCGCATCTTCGTGCTGCACATCGCCATCATCCTCGGCGCGTTCGCCACCCTGCTGCTGGGCAGTCCCACCGCGCTGCTCGCGGTCCTGGTGGCCGGGAAGATCGTCCTCGACCTGAAGTTCCACCTGCGCGAACGGCGCAAGCTGGCGGAGCTTTCGGTTGAGGGCTAAAGCCCATCCGCGGCAGCCTTTCGGCTGTAACATTTTTTTATACAATTGTATGAAAAAATGTTACAGAAAGGCGCGGGGTGGCAACCGAGGACGCCGGGACCGAAGGAGCCGCCGTCGCCAGAACGCAAAATAGCCCCGGCGCTCCGCGACGGGGTTCCGGATTGCAAAGCCCGCCGCGGAGCGTCGGGCCTACTCTCTTCAGAGCGTAATCCCTGTAGCCGCCGTGGGGTTCCCTCCCGTGCCATCCCGAGCGGAGTCGAGGGATCTCTCAATAACGTTAGAAATGTTCTTCTGATGGAAAACGCGCGACACCGGTCCACGCTTTCGTGCGTTGTCTGCAAACCGGACCCGTGGGATGAACACCGGGATTTGCTCTTCAGGCTCTGCATCCACCCACCCCAAAACTCTGGACAACCCTAACGGCCCGGATCATCTTGGATCATGGGCCAATTCGAGTTCGAGATTTCCCCGGACGAGAATCTCATCCGCATGCACTGTGTGGGCGAGTTCACCATCGAAGAGCTCATCGCCCACACGGTGCGCGTCAACGAACACCCGGATTTCAGGCCCGGCATGGACACGCTGGGCGATTACCGGGAGGCGCAGTGGATCGGTGATCCCGGTGCCATCACGGAATACGTCGAGCACACTGCGTCCCTGGAAAAGATCCGCGGCAACTGCAAATGGGCTGTCCTCACCCGCGATGAATCGGATCAACGGCTCATCGGGTTATTCGACCTCGTCAACAAGAGACGCGGCATACAAATCGAGACACGGGCCTTTGACACGGAGAAGGCTGCGCACGAATGGCTGGGGCACTAGAACGCCTCGGCTCTCGCCCCCCTACCCCACGATCTTCGCGAATTCTTCGGCGTCGAACGCCTGCATGCTCTCGGTCTTCACGTTGCCCGCGGCCGAGAGCGCCACGAGACAATGCAGCGCCTTCTGCTCGGTCTCGGCGTCGATAATGAGGACGCCGTCGTAGGCCCCGATGGTCCAGTATTGTCCCACAATATGCACCCCGGATGCTTCGGCCGCGTCATCAAAGGCCTGGGCCCGTTTGACCGAATCCTTGATCGCGCCCGCCCCTTTTTCCGTGAATCGCACTAGAGAGATGTATTTTGCCATGAGAAACTCTTCCTCCTTGTTGGTGGGTTGGTTGCTTCCGGAGGGGGGCTCTTCGTTATCATCAATCGCCTTCTGCCGACTCGCAAGGAGATTCGGACTTTCGAATCGAAGCAATGGGAACTGGACCAGCCCCGGCTTTTGGAGTGCGGTGGCTTGGACGTGCGTCCCACGTTGCCTCCTGCGAGTCGCGTTCCGCGTCTCAACGCGGTCACGCGATGGGACAACGTCCCTACTCACGTGGACACCGCTTTGGATCGCGTGGATCGGTCTCGACGTTACCCGGAATCATCCAAAGCGCCGTCCAGCCGGCGCACTCCAAGGGATCACACACGCCAGCCGGCGAGGTCCGGCGCGCCAGAATACGCGGAGCCGAAAACAAGGAATGCAAAGCCTGCGGCGCGAAAAGCGGTATGCTTCTAGTAGAGCGAATCCCCGAACCCCGATCGAATCCCATGAAAGTCCAGGAACTCATTACCCGCGAACTCTACACCGCCCAGCCCGGCGATACCCTGCATAGAATCGAAGCGCGCATGGCCGCCTTGAACGTGCATGCCCTCCCGATCATCGACGAGGAAGGCAAGGCCTTGGGGATCGTCACCTCGAGCGATCTCTCGCCCGATATCCGCAGGGACGCGGCCATCGCGGATCTCATCAGCGACGTCGTTTACCAGATCGATGTCGAGGAGGACGCCAAAGAGGCCGCGCGGATGATGCGCGACCAGGGGGTCCACCATCTCGTCGCCACCGAGGGCGGCCGCGCCGTCGGCATGGTCAGTTCCTTCGATCTGCTGCGGGTAATCGTGGAGGGGTAGCGGCGAGATCGGACGTAGCTGAAGTCGCCAAGACTTCAGACCGATCAAGGGCAAACTAAGCCCGCGGCGGTCTGAACTTTTTGCAAGTTCAGCTACAGCCTCTTACCAGCGCAAAGGAGAACGATCCTCCAGGTTCGATCCAAGAACGAGTCTGGAGACTCGTTCTCCACATTTCCCTTCCGATCCGGCTTCGATTCCCGTAAATTTTCTTTTTCCCAACCCCGTCCAACCCGTCACATGACCCCTTCTCTGCGCCTCATTCAGCCCCTGGCAGCGATCGCCCTCACGGTCACCGGCTTCCTCCTCCCCTCGCCCGCCCATGCCGCAAACACCCGCGGCATCCAGAAGGCCCTCAAGTTCGGGATGATCGCCGAGGGCGAGACCGTCCTGGAAAAGCTCGAGATCGCGAAAAAGGCCGGATTCGAAGGCGTGGAGTTCAACGGACCGCTGGGCGCGGACAAGGTCAAAGAAATTGGTGCCGCCCTGCGTCAGACCGGGCTCGTGGTGCCAGGCCTGGTGGCGGGAAAACCCGGGAAATCACTCGCCGATCCCGACGACGCCATCCGCAACCAGGCCATCGCCGACGTCCGCCAGACCCTGCGCGAGGCCAAGGCACTCGGCGGCACCACGGTCCTGATTTACTCGGGCTATGTCGACGAAAAGAATCCGTATGCCGACGCGTATCGCCGCATGGAGGAAAGCATGCGCGCGCTCATCCCCGCCGCCAAGGAAACCGGGATAAAAATGGCGCTGGAGAACGTCTGGAACAATCTCTTCCTGAGCCCCCTCGAAGCCGCGCGCTTCGTCGATACCTTGGACAGCGAATACGTCGGCTGGTATTTCGACGTCGGCAACTGCGTCCGCTTTGCCTGGCCCGAGCACTGGGTGCGCGTGCTGGACAAGCGGATCATGAAGCTCGATATCAAGGAATACAGCCGTGTCATTCAGAAAGAAGAGGGACTGTGGAAAGGTTTCGGCGTGGAACTGATGGAGGGCAGCATCGACTGGCCGGCGGTGGTTCGCGCGCTGGACGACGTGAAATACGCCGGCGGCTGGGCTTCCGCGGAAGTGCGAGGCGGCGACCTGGCGCGGCTCACGGATATCGCCCAAAGAATGGACACGATTTTTTCGCTTCCCGGCGCGAAAGCAGCCCCCAAACCGGGTGCGGGAGCCGCGGCGGGCGCGAAAGCCAAGAAGAAAGATCTCAAGACGACCACGTCGCTCTTCGACGGGAAAACACTCGATGGATGGAGAAGCATCAACTTCGGCGGCGAAGGCGAGGTGGTCGTGGAGAAAGGCAATCTCCTCATCGGCATGGGCGACCCCTTCACCGGCGTCGTCTACGACGAGGGAGAAGAGGATTTGCCCAAAACCGGGTATGAAATCTCCCTGGAAGCGATGAAGCTGGTGGGAAACGATTTCTTTTGTGCGCTCACCTTTCCGGTGGCGGAGAGCCACGCCACCTTCGTGGTCGGCGGCTGGGGCGGCGCGGTGGTGGGCATCAGCAATCTCGACGGCATGGATGCTTCCGAGAACGAGACAGCCAGTTACCTGCGTTTCGAGACGGATCAGTGGTACAAGATCCGGGTCCGCGTCACCCGGAACAAGATCCTGGCCTGGATCGACGACAAGAAACTGGTGGACGTCGATATCCGCGACCGGGAAGTCAGCCTGCGCCCGGGTCCCATTGATCTGTGCGCCCCCCTGGGGATCGCATCATTCCAGACGCGCGCGGCGTTCCGGAAGATGGCGTTGCGGAAGTTGTAGGAAGCAAGGAGAACGAGTCTCCAGACTCGTTCAGAACGAACCTGGAGGTTCGTTCTCCAATGCACGCTCCAGGTCCACGCTCTGGATGTAGCGGAAGTCGCCAAGACTTCCGATCGCCTTGGCGTTTGCCGTCGGAAGTCTGGCGACTTCCGCTACATCAGAAAATCCTACTCCTTCAGCACCTTCAACCGAATGTCCTTGAACTCGGCCACGGTGCCTTTGCCGTGATCCTGGAACGCGAGCACCCCGGCGGCACGAGCATACTTCTTGTCTTCATCGACCAACGTGGCGAAGACGCGCCCGTTGATTTTCTGCACCAGTTCCGGGCCCCGGGCGATCACGACCATTTCGTTCCAGTCATTTTCTTTAAAATAAGCCTGCACCTCGGTCGCCGCGGCAGCGAGGAGGACCTTCTTCTCGCCGTCCGCGGAAATGGTGGCGTGTTGGCCGGCCGTCGCGAGGTGGCTGCGGTATTTTTCGGGCGACAGCGAATGATGCCAGAGTCCCATCTTATCGCTGGGCGCGACCTCCACCTGGTATCCGCGCACCTGCCAGTCGCCGAGATCCTCGCTGCGCACCTGGACGCCGGAGTTGCCGCTCGTGAACCGGAATTGCAGTCGCAGTTCGAAGTCCCGCAATTCGCCGCCCCGCCAGATGATCCAGTTCTTCCCGCCCTCTTCTTCTCCCGTCGACCGGATCGCGCCGTCGCGCACTTCCCAGGCCCCGGGCCTGGCGTCCCACCCCTCGAACGTTTTCCCGTCGAAGAGCGATGTGAAGCCGGGTTCATCTTCGGCGGCGAAGACGAGAGACAGGGCGCAGACAGCAAGGGAGACGAGGAGGAGAGGCAGGCGTTTCATGGGGCGATCATTGTGGCAGGGCACCCGCGCAATTCAATGCATTGTGACACGGGCGTCCCGCCTGTGATCCGGAAAAGCACAGGCGGGACGCCTGTGTCACTATCACTCCCCCTTGCATTTTGGTATCAATGCGACAACTTGAGGGACTATGGATCCCTCGGATGCCCAGGCCTTTCGGAAGCGCTTTCTCGAGGCCGCCGATCCCTCCCGGGATTTTCATCTCCTCTTCAATCATCTCCCCAACGTCCTCTTCTTTGCCAAGGATCTCGACGGCCGACTCCTGGCCGCCAACACCGCCTTGATCCGGCATTACGGGTATCAGGAGGAGGGAGAATTTTACGGCAAAACCGACTTCGACCTCCTCCCCCGCAGCATGGCGGAGAAATTCCGGCGCGACGATCTGCGCGTCATCGAGTCGGGACGCCCCCTCCTGGAGATCGTGGAGATCTTCGTGGATCGCCGCGGGATTCCCGACTGGTTTCTGACCAACAAGATGCCGGTGTGCGATTGCGCCGGCAAAGTCATCGGCGTGATGGGCACCATCGAGCCCTACGAATCCCATCAAGGATTGCTCCCGCCGAAGTTCGATCTGACGCCGGCCATGGATCACGTCCGCGCGCATTTCAAAGAAGACATCTCGGTCCGCGCGCTTGCGGAGATGTGCGGGCTTTCGGTGAGACAATTCGAACGCAAGTTCAAGGAACACTTCAAGACGACGCCGCAGCAGTTCATTATGAAGATGCGCGTCTATTCGGTGTGCGACGCCCTGCGCGAAACCAACGCAGCCATCAGTGATCTCGCGGTGGACTCGGGGTTTTACGACCAGAGTTCGTTCACCCGCCAGTTCCACAAGCACATGGGGATCACGCCCCTGCAATACCGCAAGCGCTATCGGTGAGTAGGTACGAGCGTGAGCGAGTACCCCGAGCGCGAGCGAGGATATCTTCAAGGCCGTCGAAGGTACTCGCTCACCCGCCTTCGCCGCCGGCTCCGGCGGGGCAGGCTGCTCGCACCTGCGGGGTACTCGCTCACGCTCGCACCTACGGAAAATGTCGTATCTGTCCTAAAATCGAGCCATTTCATGCAAGAATTCTCCCCTTTTTCGCGCTATCCTTCTTGGACGTGGAAGAAACCCCTGACCCCCGCGTTTACCCGGCAGCATGCACCTCCGCCGATCATCCGGATCCCGCCTGACGACCCTCGCAGGAGTCGTGCTGGCGTGGGCGCTCCCGGCCTCCCTCCGCGCCGCGGACCCGACCCCGGCCCAGCTGCAATTCTTCGATGCCGAGGTCTATCCCCTGCTCGAATCCAAGTGCTTCAAGTGTCACGGCGCCGAAGAAAAGCTCAAGGGCGGCCTCCGCCTCACCAGTCACGCCGGCCTGCTCCGAGGCGGCGAACTGGGGCCCGCGTTCGATGTCGCGTCCCCGGAACGCAGTCTCCTCCTGGAGATGATCAGTTATAAGGACGAGGAACACGAGATGCCGCCCAAGGCCAAGCTGCCCGACGCCGCACGCGAGATTCTCGCCCAGTGGCTCGCGATGGGCGCGCCTTACAATCCCGACAAGGAAATTCTCGGTGATCCCTCGGACGGGAAGCATGAAGGCATCGCCCTGGACGATGCGGCGCGCAACTGGTGGGCCTATCGGCCCGTGACCAGTCCGGCCATCCCGGAAACCGGCGATGCCGAGTGGTGCGAAAACCCGATCGACGCGCTTCTTTATGACCGTCTTCGAAAAGAAGGACTGGAGCCGAACCCGTCCGCCGTCCGCCAAGTGCTGGTCCGACGCGCGTATTACGATCTCACCGGCCTTCCGCCGACGCCGGCCCAGGTCCGGGCATTCGTGGACGATCGCTCCGCCACCGCCTGGGAAGATCTCATTGATGAGCTGCTCGCGCGGCCTCAGTACGGCGAGAAATGGGCGCGACACTGGCTCGATGTGGTGCGATACGCCGAGACCAACGGGTTCGAGCGCGACGGGAAAAAACCCTTTATCTGGCGGTATCGCGATTACGTCATCAAGGCCTTCAACGAGGACAAACCCTACGATCAGTTCATCATCGAGCAGTTGGCGGGCGACGAAATCGACGCGCCGACTTTCGATTCGATCGCAGCCACCGGTTTCCATCGCCTCATGCAATGGGACGACGAACCGGCCGACCGCAAGCAGCACGTTTACGACGTGCTCGCCGACAACGTCGCCATGGCGTCGGAAGCGTTTCTCGCGACGTCGCTGGGCTGTGCGCGTTGCCACGACCATAAAGCCGATCCGATCTCGCAAAAAGATTACTACAGTTTCATGGCCTTCATGCACGGCGTGAAGCATTACACGAAACAAGGCACGCTCGTCCCCTGGGCGGGCAGCGGAAAAAAAGAAGCCGAATTCGAAGAGCGGCGCGCGATGGAAATCGCGAAACTCGAGCGGAAGGCCGCCGCTCTTGAGGCAAGAATCCGCGCTTACCTGGTGGAGACCGGGCGCCTTCGCCCTGCCACGGAGAAAGTGCAGACGCTGCTCCGGGATGCCCGCGACGGAAGCACCGACTGGAGATTCACGACGCGGGCGCCGGCGCCCGATTGGCTGGAGGTCGGGTTCGTCAATAAGAGCTGGGTGCGTGGCCCCGGCGGGTTCGGCCGGAAAAACACGCCTGGAGCCATTATCGGCAGCGCCTGGGAGTCCGACGATATCTGGATGCGCGCGAATTTCGGTCTCAAAGTCATTCCGAAAACCCTCACCCTGGATATTCGCCACGATGAAGATGTCAAAGTTTACCTGAATGGCATCGAGGTCTTTGCCGCCAAGGGGCATACCAGGGACTACAAGGCTGTCGCACTCGACGGCAAAGCGATCGACGCGCTCCAGACGGGAAAGAACGTGGTCGCGGTCCACTGCAAGCAGACCGCCGGTGGACAGTATATCGATATTGGACTGCGCTCCGGAATCGTGCAGAGCCGGGACATGGAAAAAATCGTCAAGGCCGAAGGCACCGCCCTCATCGTCGCGATGGACAAACGCCTGGGCAAAGAGGCATGGGGTAATTACCAGAGGGCCCTGAAAGAAGCCGAGCAACTCCGTGATCAACCCGCGGGCGATCAGATCAATGCCGTGGTCGAGAACGGGCGCGCCCCACAGCAACTTCACGTCCACATCCGCGGCAGCGCCCACGCGCCCGGCGATCCCGTGGTCCCCGCGTTCCCCGCCGTCCTCAGCGGCACGGACGCCCCCAAGCCTGCCGTGATCCCCGCTTCCTACGTCAAAGACAACTCTTCCGGACGCCGGCGGGCGCTTGCGGAATGGGTCGCGAGCCCCGAGAATCCGCTGACTGCCCGGGTCATCATGAATCGCCTCTGGCAGCATCATTTCGGGCGCGGCATCGTCCCCAGCGCCAGTGATTTCGGGAAGCTGGGCGAACGCCCCACCCACCCGGAACTCCTGGATCATCTCGCATCGGAGCTGGTCCGCAGCGACTGGAGTCTCAAGGCCATGCACCGTCACATCATGACGAGCCAGGCTTACCGAATGGCCTCGACGCCGCGTGAAGAAGCGCTGGCGGTCGACCCGGAGAACAACCTCTTCTGGCGCTTCGACATGCGGCGCCTGACCGCGGAAGAAATCCGCGACTCCATCCTCGCGATCTCGGGGAACCTGAACTTGAAAGCCGGCGGCGAATCGGTCTTCCCGCCCCTGCCCGAGGCCGTCCTCGCCACCGCATCGAGGCCGCACGCGGCCTGGGGCCAGTCACCGCCCCAGGAAGCCTCGCGCCGCAGCATTTACGCGCACGTCAAGCGCAGCCTCCGCATCCCCATGCTGGCCGACCACGACCAGGCCGACACCGACAGTCCCTGTGCGGTGCGTTTTGCCACCACGGTGCCCACCCAGGCGCTGGGCATGCTCAACTCGCGGTTCGTGAACAGCCAGGCCGCCATTTTCGCGGATCGCCTGCGCGAAGAGGCCGGCGACGATCCCGAAGCCCAAGTGGAGACCGCGTTCACCCTCGCCCTCCAGCGGACCCCCGCGCCCGGCGAAGTGCGGCAGAGCCTCGACTTCATGCAGCGCCTGCAAAGTAAAGCCGGCCTCACCCCGGACGAAGCCCTCGACCGCTTCGCCCTCCTCACGCTGAACTTGAACGAGTTTGTCTACCTCGATTAAAACGAACCGCTAATTCACGCTAATGAACGCTAATATTCAGAAAACCCGAGGTGGGCCCGGTTTTTTGTGTTGTGTCATCCCGAGCGAAGTCGAGGGATCTCACGGATCGTCCAGGACGATCTAGAAAGCGAGGAAACACCGGATACATTCTTAAGCCCACGCGACATCAAACTCCAATCAACTTAAGAACGCGTTACTGCCATTGAGAGAGATCCTTCGACTCGGCTCAGGATGACAACACAAAAAAAATTAGCGTCAATTAGCGTGAATTAGCGGTTTAAAAAATCTGCGTCCATCTGTGTCATCTGTGGTTAAAAAAATCTGTGGTCCCATGAAAACGCCTAAACCAACCAACACCTTCTGCGGCAACCTTCGGCGCCGTGAGTTTCTCACCACTGTCGGGGGCGGGTTCACCCATCTCGCGCTCACCGGGATGCTGGCGGGGGACGGTTTTTTTAATTCTGCCGCGGCGGCCACTGGAACGAGTTTCATCAATCCTCTCACGCCGAAGCCGCCGATGCTCCCGGGGAAAGCCAAGCGGGTCATCTTCCTCTTCATGTACGGGGGTCCCAGCCATATCGATACCTTCGATTACAAGCCGAAGATGTACGGGATGGACGGCAAAACCATCGATGTGAAGACCTTCGGCCGCGGTGGACGCAAGAACCAGGGCCGCATCGTCGAGCCCAAGTGGAAGTTCAAGCAATACGGCCAGTGCGGCAAATGGGTCTCCGAGCTTTTCCCGCACGTCGGCACCTGCGTCGACGATATCGCCTTCCTGCACAGCATGACCGCGGATTCGCCGATCCACGGGTCCGCCATGCTCATGATGAACTGCGGTTCGATCATCAGCGGCAAGCCTTCCCTTGGGTCCTGGGTGAATTACGGGCTCGGCAGCCCCAACCAGAATCTTCCCGGGTATGTCGTCATGCTCGACAAAACCGGCGGCCCCATCAGCGGCGCCAAGAACTGGACCTCGGGTTTCATGCCGGCGAGTTACCAGGGGACGGTCTTCCGCGCCAAGGGCGATCCCATCCTCAATCTCAAGCATGTCGACGGCATGAGCGCGCCCGAGCAGCGCATGCTGATCGATTCGCTCAACCATCTCAACCAGGGGCACCAGGAGAAACGCTTCGATAATTCCAATCTGGCGGCCCGCATCGCGAGTTATGAGCTGGCCTACAACATGCAGGCCACCGCGCCGGAAGCGATCGACGTCGATTCCGAGCCCGAAGAAACCCGGAAGCTCTACGGGATGGACCAGGAGCGCACCGAAGACTTCGGCCGCAAGTGCCTGCTGGCGCGCCGGCTCGTGGAACGCGGTGTCCGCTTCATCCAGGTGTATTCCGGGGGCGCCCACAATGACGACAACTGGGATGCCCATGGCGACCTCGAAACGAACCACAATTACCACGCCGGGAACACCGACAAACCGATTGCGGGTCTCCTCAAGGATCTCAAGCGCCGTGGGATGCTGGATGAAACCCTGGTGGTGTGGGGCGGCGAGTTCGGGCGTCAGCCCACCGCCGAATACGCCAAGGGCACGGGCCGCGATCACAACGCTTACGGGTTCACGATGTGGATGGCCGGGGGCGGCATTAAAGGCGGCGTCAGCGTGGGCCAGACGGACGAACTTGGCAGCGCGGCGGTGGAAGACCGGTTCCATGTCAGGAATCTGCACGCCACGATTCTGCAGCTGATGGGGCTGGACCCCAATCACCTCAGTTACTTTTACGGCGGCCTGGACCAGAAGCTCGTCGGCGTCGAAGGCGCCGAGCCGATTCCCCAGGTGATCGCGTGAATGCGGCAGGTTTTTTTGACCACAGAGGACGCAGATTTTGTTAACCACGAATGGACACGAATAGACACTAATTACTTTTCAATTGTCATCCTGAGCGAAGTCGAAGGATCTCACGGTTGTTCCAAGACGATCTGGAAACCAAGGAACCATCGGATACATTCGTAAGCCCGCGCTGTATTCCACACTCTGCAGCCCGAGAACACTGCATGGCGTTTAGAGAGATCCTTCGACTCCGCTCGGGATGACAACTAACAGAATGAGCGTCTATTAGCGTGGATTAGGGTTTTTTCCCTCCTCTCTTTCCCCGATTACAAACCCGCCCGCCCTTTATAATGGCGCCACGGCGGGCCCCCGTGGAGACTGTCTTCGATTGAACGGAACCGATAACCCGTTTGTCCAACCGATTAATGAGCCGTATGCTCATTTACCAGCACAAAAGAAGAAAGGACTGTTTGCCATGAACGAAGAACCCTTTGCCGATGTCACCAATGAATCCTCCAGCGCCACGCGGGAAGCATTCAAGGATCTCGCGGACGCCGCCAAGAAGGCGTGTAACGCCGGAAAAGCCGATGCCAAAAAGGCCGCGGAAAACGCCGTCCCGGTCTTCAAGAAGGAGGTCGAGAAGGGAGTGCACGACATCGCTTTCGGTGTCGGCTATCTCTCCACTTTTGCGGGCACCCTGCTCAAGGAGCTGGCTCCCGAGGTCGTGAAGTCGGGGGCCGCCGAAGGGGCGGAATCCGGCCGCAAAGCCGCCGAAAGCTGTGCCGCCAAAGCCAAGGCTCGGGAGGCTTCCGCCGAGAGAAGCGACACCGTCATCGATATCGCTATCGACGGCCCGGAGCCGTCGGGGGCGTAGGACGGTGCTGCGCACCGAGAGTAGCTGCGGCATCCTGCCGCAGTGTTAATACTATCCTGCGGCAGGATGCCGCAGCTACTTTGAGAGACTCCAACGCGACGCGCGCCCTGATCTTCGAGAGACAGGCGGTCCACGTCTTTCTCCTCAGCGTCCTCTTCTGCGGCCTTCCTTACGCCCTCACTTACCCACCCCTGTCCGCCGGCAGTCTCTGGGGTGTTTCCACGCCCACGTGGTTCTGGTGGGCGGTGGGGATCGCCATCGCCCACCAGTGGTATGTCTGGTTCTGCTGGCGGCTGGCACTGCATACCGATCTTTTCTCGGCTGCCATCGAAAATCCCGTGCTGGTCTTCCGTCTCTACGCGATCGATTTCTCCTGCTTCCTCGTCGCGCGAATTGTCCTGATCACGATCCTGGCGTGCTCCAATCGCGATACCCTGGGGCTGCCCGCGGAGGCGGGCTATGTGCTGGCGGGAATCCTCTTCGTCCCCGCCGCTTACACGCTCTACAGCGTGGCGCGCTATTTCACCTTCAAGCGGGCCATGGGGATTGATCACTTCGATCCCGCTTACCGCGGAAAACCCCTGGTGCGGGAAGGGATTTTCCGGTGGACGCCGAATGCCATCTACACCTTCGGCCTCTGCGCCCTCTGGGTGCCGGGATTGGCGCTCAACTCCAGCGCCGCCGTGCTGGCGGCGCTTTTCAGTCATCTCTATATCTGGGTGCATTATTACTGCACTGAGAAACCGGATATGGCCCGCATTTACGGCGTCCCCACCGGTTAGCACACGGATCTCCTCCCGGCGCCGGCTTTGCCATTGAAAACGCCGGGCGATGGCGCAATATACGGGCGGGCCGGGCCCTCCGGTCCCGCGCCGTCCGTCCCGCGGGCCAAGAGGGCGCCTGAGGAAAGGAATGCGGGGTGAAAATCGGCCTGGTATACGAGAAATTCATTTCACGCGGAGGTCTGGAGAACTATCTCTTTTCCTTTGCAACTCAGCTGGTTGCGGATGGGCACGAGGTGCACGTCATCACCCGGCGGACCGACGCCGCCACCTCGGCGCTCGACGCCCGGATCCACCGGCTCGCCTCCCCTGCCCTGCCTTCTTCCCTGCGCATGGAGAAGTTTTCAAGCGACGCCTCGCGCTTGGTCCCGGAGCTGGGACTGGACGTCAGCATCGGATTCGGACGGACCGTATCCCACGATCTGCATCGGGCCGGCGGTGGATGTCACTATCTCTATTCGCAACTTCTCAATCCCGCCAAGCGCTTCGGCCTGAAAAACCTCCTCGAACTGCGGCTGGAGAAAGCACTCTATACTTCGGGAAAGACCCGGCATTTCGTCGTCAACAGCGCCCAGGTCGGTCGCCAGATCCGTGAGGCTTACGCAGTTCCCGAGGACCGGATCAGCGTGATTCATACAGCCGTGGATACCGGGACTTTTCGGCCCGAGGCAGATGAGGACCAAAGGCGGCGGTTGCGCGAAAGCCTGGACCCCGGCCTCAAGGCGGAGGACAGGATTTTTCTTTTCGTGTCGCGCAGTCATCGACGCAAGGGACTGGACGGGCTTCTCAATGCGTGGGCCCGCCTCGCCGGCGAAGGTAGTGGCGCGCGCCTCTGGATTCTGGGCGCCCCGCTGAAGGCGCGCCACCGGGATTACATTCGCCGCCTCGGGCTCGAAGCCCAAATCGTGGCTTTCCCCGAGGGCCAGGAGGTGCGCGCCTGTTACCAGGCCGCCGATTTTTTCGTCCATCCCACGCTTTACGACGCCTGCGCGAACACCGTCCTCGAATCGATGGCGTGCGGGCTGCCCGGGATTATTTCGACGCGCGATGGGGCCGTGGAATTTGTCGAGGAAGGGGTCACCGGGTACCGGCTCGAGGATCCGGAAGATTCCGTTCAATTGAGTGCCCTTCTGCTTCAAGCGGCGAGTCTCGGGCCCGACGTGCGCCGGGGACTGGGCGCCGCCGGGCGCGCGCGAGTCCTGCCATTGACGTGGAGGCACCACATCGACCGGTGGATGGAGGTGATTGCGGCGCAGCTTGGGAGCCCGGGGGGGTTGTGACGGCAGCGGTCGCCGGAGGAATTCCGCGCGCTTTCTTGCGCCCCTGCCGGGGCTGAATCAATGGAATGCCCTAAACCCCGGGTTTCACCCGGGGCTAATATCTTATCGCCCCTCCGGGGCTGAAGGGCTCGCCTGCTTCTCCCATCCGCGTGGCTAAGGGTCCCGGCCTGCGTCTCGCAACTTCGCGCACACCCCGGAGGGGTGTCAGATAGTAGCCCCGGGCGTCAGCCCGGGGAATCGTCACAGGCAAATATTCGAGCCCCGGCAGGGGCGGTAGAAACTTTTCTTCCCCCGCGGCGCCTAAATCAAATCTTGAGGTTTGTGCACGTCCGCTTTAAGACCTGCAGGTTGAATCTGTATGAGTGTGCAATACATCCAGGGCCAACGCTGGGTCAGTAATACCCAACCGGAACTGGGCCTGGGCCTGGTCCTCAAGCTGGAGCCCGATCGCGTGCATATCCTGTTCCCGGCCCGCGGCGAGACCCAGGTTTATGCCATGGAGAGCGCCCCCTTGCGACGGGTGATCTTTGAGACCGGTGACGTGATCAAGCCACACGATGGGGTCGAGTTCGTGGTGCAAGACGTGCGCGAAGAAGCCGGGCTTCTCACTTACACCGGCGACGGCGTCGAGTTGCCGGAAACCGGGGTCGCGGACACCATGAGTTTTAATAAGCCCGATGCCCGCCTGCTGGCAGGGCAATGCGAGGAATCGTCCGTCTACCAATTACGGCAGCAGGCGCTCTCGCACCGCTGTGAGGCCCGCAGCCGCGACGTGCGCGGACTCATCGGCGGGCGGCTCTCCTTGATCCCCCACCAGCTTTACATCGCGCATGAAGTCGCGCTCCGTCACACCCCCCGCGTGCTGCTCGCCGATGAAGTCGGGCTCGGAAAGACCATTGAAGCCTGCCTCATTCTGCATCGTCTTTACCACAGCGGCCGGGTCCATCGCGCGCTGATCCTGGTCCCTGAATCCCTGGTCCACCAGTGGTTCGTCGAACTGCTGCGCCGTTTCCACATCCAGTTCAATATTTACGACGAGGAACGTTGCGAATCTATCGAGGAAAAAGATCCCGAGGCCAACCCTTTTCTCGACGATCAATTGGTGCTTTGTTCCGTCCGCTGGCTGGCTGGCGCGCGACGCCGCCGCCGCCAGGCCGTGGCCGCCGGATGGGATCTCATTATCGTGGACGAAGCCCACCACCTCCAGTGGTCACCGGAATCCGTGAGCCCGGAGTACGAGACCGTGGAGACGCTGGCCGCCGAGACACCCGGCCTGCTCCTGCTGACGGCGACCCCGGAACAGCTCGGACGCCAGGGACACTTCGCCCGCCTGCGCCTCCTCGATCCCGCGCGCTACCCGAATCTTCCGGCGTTCATCAAGGAAGCGGATGGATACCGCGACGTCTCGCGTCTCGCCGACTCCATCTTGCGCGAGAATCCGCTCGCCCCCGAAACGGTTTCACGGTTGCGGGAACTGCTGGAGATCGAGATTCCCGAGACTCCCGATGATGCGGAACGCGCACATCTGCTGGAGGCACTCCTCGACTTGAACGGCATGGGCCGGGTCATTTTCCGCAATCGCCGCAGTTCCATGGAGGGGTTCCCGTCGCGCGAAGCACATCTCGCGCCGCTGCCGGTCTCTGCGGCGGATCTCCCGAAGTGGCGGCAAACCATCAGCCAGGAATACCAGCAGCTCTTTTCTCCCGATGAAAGCGCCGGCCCGCCGGAGTTTCGATTTGATGAGGACCCGAAGATTACCTGGCTGGCGGATCTGCTCCGGGAGAATCCGGATGATAAGTTCCTCCTGATCTGTTCCAGCAGGGCGAAAGCCGAGGCACTGGGCCCTGCCCTGTCGCAGAAAATCAATATCGAGCTGGGTCTCTTCCACGAGGGCCTCACGCTGATCCAGCGCGATCGCAACGCCGCCTGGTTCGCGGAGGTCGACGGCGCGCGCCTTCTCATCTGCTCGGAGATCGGAAGCGAGGGCCGGAACTTTCAATTCGCCCATCACCTGGTGCTCTTCGATCTCCCCATCGATCCCGCGCTCCTCGAGCAGCGCATCGGGCGCCTCGATCGCATCGGGCAGACGCAGACCATCCAGATCCATATCCCCTATCTCGCGGGCACCATCCAGGAGCTGTGGGCGCGCTGGTTTCACGAGGGACTCGACGCCTTGCAGCAGTGCCTCCACGGCGGGGAAGCCTACGTCCGGCAGTTTCAGTCCCTGATGCGCACGCTTTCTCTCGAGCCCGAGCGCGCGGATTGCTGGGAAGAGCACTGGGATAACCTGCTCCGAGAGGCGCAGGCGTTCAAGAAACGCGTCGATGAAGACCTGGAGCAAGGCCGCGACCATCTCCTGGAACTCTCTTCCTGCCGGACGGATGCCGCCGAAGCCCTCGTCACGGCGATCGAAGAAATCGACGCCGACAAGACCCTGGAGCAGTTCATGCTCCAAATCTTCGATCATTTCGGCGTCACGGTGGAGGATCTCGATACGCGGCGCTTTCTCTTGAAACCCGAGCATCTCTTTTCGATCGAAGCGTTCCCCGGCCTGCCCGAGGAAGGGATGACCGTCACCTTCGATCGCGGCACCGCCCTGGGCCGGGAAGACATCGGGTATCTGACCTGGGATCATCCCATGGTGACGAGCGCCATCGACCTGCTGCTCTCCTCGGAGCGGGGCAACGCGTCCCTCGTCAAGTGGGAGGAATACGGTTCCCAGGGGCTCCTCTTCGAGGCCGTCTACGTCCTGGAATGCGTGGCCCCGGAGAAACTGCACCCGGAACGCTTTCTCCCCCCCACCCCGGTGCGGGTGGTGGTCGATCACGAAATGCGCGATCGCACCAAGGATTTTTCTCAGGGACGACTCGAGGAGGTGGTCCGCGACGCGCGTCGCGCTTGGCTCCGCGAAAATGCGCGTCCCTTGAAGAAAGTGATGCCGCGGATGCTGGAGACTGCTTTGGCCCTGGCGTCGAAACGGGCGAAATCGATGCGCAAATCCGCGTCCAAGAGAATGCGGGAGATGCTCGACGCCGAAACGGAGCGCCTCGTGGAACTGCGCGCACGGAATCACCCGGTGCGCGCCGAGGAAATTCGCATCGCCGAAGAAGAAGCCGCGGCCCTGGAAACGCAGATCGGCGGCGCCCGCCTCCGGCTGGATTCGGTCCGCCTGATCCGGCAGGACGTTTAGGAGGTTCAAGGTTCAATTCACGGCAACGACGAAGCGTTGCCCTCCACGCCTGACTTTGGAGGGCAACGCTTCGTCGTTGCCGGGTTCCGGCCGCCAGTCTGAATGCGGCGCCCGCCCTACAATTTGCGCAAGTAGAGATTGCGAAAGCGGTAGACCTGGCCGTCCTCCCCATGGTGCTGGATCGCAATGTGACCCGAGGCATCCGTGTCGTCTTTGAAGCGCGTCGTCAGGACCCCGTTCACCTTGATCACGATCGAGTTTCCGCGGCAGGTGATCTCGTACTTGTTCCAGTCATTGCGCTTCAGGGCACCCGCCACTTCGGGTTTCGCGAAGTGCGCCTGCGATTCCGCTTCGTGCTCGAGGAACTTGTCCACTTTCGTCCGCCCCTTGGTACTCGGCCAGATCCAGCCGCGCCGCCCCTCGTCATAGAGGCCGCCCGACCAGCGCCGATCCGATCCGTCTACCTCGGCCTGGTATCCGTAGACTTTGTTGGGCTCGACGTGACAGCGGAACATGAAGCCCGAGTTCGACTTGCCCTCCGGCAGCCGCACCTCTCCAGTGAACGTAAAATCGCCGTAAACCTCTTCCGTGCAGAGAAAGAACTTCTTGTCGGCCACCAGGTGGATCTCCCCGTCCACCACACTCGCCTCGCCGTGATCGTAGGGATTCATCCATCCCGCAAGATTGTTCCCGTTGAAGAGAACCGTCCAGCCGCGCTCTTCGAGCTGCGCATGCACCTTCCCGAGATTAGCGACCTGGCGCTTTACCTGGCTTTCATCGAAGGTGCGCACTCCCGCGGTGATCATCTTCCAGTCGTCCGTCCGGAAGAGCGAGGCCGGCAATCCCGCCGAGTTCACCAGGTTGGCCCCCTCCGGGTTGGCCGCCCAGGCGTAGCGCACCGAGGCCGGTTTTTTCACTTTCGGGCTGGCGACGATCACGCTCCTGCCATCCTTCGAAATCTCGGCATCCGCCCAGTGAAACACCTCGTCTGCCCCTGCGATTTCAAACCGTTGCAACTTTCCGCCGTCCCGTGCCGCCAGGCCCTCGCCGACGTGCTGGAAATGTACGCGGACCTTGTTACCGGAGATCTCGTGGCTCTCGTAGATCGGCCCGCTGTAGGGAGAAATCCCCTTCCCGTAGTCCCGTGCCAGTGCCCACAACGCGAGCCGCTTCCCGACATCCTTCTTGTTCTTCGGATGAACATTGCCGGCCTCGCCGATATCGTTGATGATCGCCATTCCCGTCTTCGGCAGCCGCTGGAGAGTCAGCGTCTGCGCTTCCTGCAGCTCGGCCCATTGATTCGGCGTCCCCGGCGCGGTCGACGGCGTCGTGAAATTCGCGAGCTGGACGAAGTAGAAGGGAAATTTATCTCCCCAGCGCGCGCGCCAGTCCTCGATCATCGCCGGGAAGATATCCCGATACTGCGCCGCGCGCCACTGGTTGGACTCGCCTTGGTACCAGATCGCCCCCGCAATCGCGTAACGCGTCCACGGTTCGATCATGCTGTTGGAAATCGATCCCGGGAAATTCGGGTTCAACCGGGGCGCGACCGGCTCTTGCGGACGCCGCGGCATCCTCCCCGGCTTTTCGCCCTTGGCCTTGGCTTCTTCCCGGATTTTCTTCACCGCGGCCTCCCACCGCGACAACGCCTTTTCGTAAGCCGCCCGGAGGACCGGTTCGTCGAAGGCGGCTTGTTTTCTGTCCCATTCCGCGAGCAGCGGCCGGGCCGAAGGCACCGACTCCAGTTTTTTGCGCGTCGTAAAGGACTCGGACGGTTTTCCGCCCCAGGCCGTGTTGATGAGACCCAGGGGCGTGCCCTTGCCGAGCGCCTCGGCGAGCTCGCGCCCGAAGTGATAACCCACCGCCGAGAACGAGCCTGCGCTGTCGGGCGCACAAAGCTTCCATTCTCCAAAGGTATCCCGCTGGGGGTCGGCGGCGGTCCCGAGCGGCGTCGCGAAAAGGCGCACGTGCGGATAGTCGGCCGCCGCGATTTCAACCTCGGCATTCTCCGACTTGGCGAGGGTCCAGCCCATGTTCGACTGGCCGGAGCACATCCAGACCTCCCCGACGAGCACGTCCTGGACTTTCACTGACTCAGAACCCGCAGTCACCGTGAGGACTCGCGGTTTCATATTTTTTTTCAATGGCTTCAATCGCGCCTCCCAGGCGCCGTCCTTCCCGGCTTTCGCCGCCACTGTCTGGCCCGCGAAGGCCACCTCGATCGCGGCGCCGGGTGCCGCCGTGCCCCAGATCGAAGTCCGTTTGCCCTGCTGCAGGACCATGTGATCCGCGATTGGGGCGGCCAGCACCAGCTGCTGCGCCGCCGCGGGGGCAGCGACAGAAAGGATTGTCGACAGGATTACGAGGGAGACGAGTCCGCCAGGGGGCAAGAGGGAGTTTTTCATCAGGTATCGTGGTTAATCCAGTTAACGGTCTGGATCGGCCGGACCTTTCACTTTCTCGCGCCCACATCGATCCGCCCCTGGAGCCTGCGCCTTTTATCGCCGGCTGCGCACGGCGAGAACGCCGATGCCGCCCATGGCAAGCAGAAGGAGGCGGGAAGGCTCAAGGACGACGTTGACTTCGAAGTTGATATCGAAACTGGGTCCGACGGTCCTGTAGGTAGCGCCGTCGTCACTGGAGAGTATCAGGTTGCCGTCGGTGTCTGTGGCCCGGGTGCTTCCTTCACCCTTAAGGAAGAATCGATGGGCGGCAGGAATCCATAGCGGAAATCACGAGAGTTTCCCATCTAACTAAAGTCGTTTTGCAGCACGATTCGATGGGAAGGGCTCTCCGCGTGCAGTTTCTCCAGGGCCTGGTTGACCTCGGACATGGGAAACACCTCGGTCTTCGGCGCGATGCCGTGGCGGGCCGAGAACTCGAGCATATCCGCGGTGGTGCCGGGACTCCCCAGGGGGGATCCGCCGATCGATTTCTGTCCGCCGATCAAAGGGAACACCGCCGCCTCGACTTTCGGCGCCGCCCCGACGAGGTGCAACCGGCCCTTCGGTTTCAGGGTCGAAATGTAGAGATCCCAGTTCAGATCGACGTTCACCGTAACCAGGAGCAGATCGAAGCTGTTCGCGAGGCTCTCCAGGTTCTTTTCGTCCCGCGAGTTCACGAAGTGGTGCGCGCCGAGGGCGCGGACATCCGCTTCCTTCCCAGGACTGGAGAAGGCGGTCACTTCGCATCCCCACTTGGAAAGAAACTGGAGCGCCATGTGACCAAGCCCGCCAATGCCGACGACACCGACGCGATCTGCCGGGGAAACGTCGTTGAGGACGATGGGATTGAAAACCGTGATGCCACCGCAGAACAGCGGGCCCGCAGTGGCCGGGTCGACGCCCTCGGGAATCGGACTGGCCCAGAGCGCCTGGGTCCGCACCTTGTCGGCGAAACCGCCGTGCCGCCCGACGATGGTTCCCTCGCCCTGGGCGCAGAGATTGAAATCCCCGTTGATACATTGCTCGCAGGTGCCGCAGGATCGGCTGAACCAGCCGAGCCCGACTTTCTGGCCGACCTCGAGATGGATCACGCCTTCGCCTTTCGCCCTGATCCTGCCGGAAATTTCGTGGCCGGGCACCAGCGGATACACGCTCATCTCCCAGTCATTATTCCACATGCTCAGATCGCTGTGGCAGATGCCGCAGAAATCGACATCGATGTCCACCTCATCGGAGCCCAGTGCCTCCGGATCATATTCGAAGGGCTCAAGTTTTCCGTTCGGCTCGTTGGCTGCGTATGCTCGGATGCTCATGGATATCTGTGTCTGGGAATCGGGTGGCGCCCACTCTTATTCCTCAGGCTTTCGATTTCAACACTTGTTTGGATGCATTATTAGATGGGTCGGTTTCTTTTTTCTGAAAATGGGGTAATTCAAGAAGAGCGACTGAACTCTCGCCAGAAATTCAAGAACAGCCATGGACCATAACCTTTTTTCCAACGGACTCATCTATCTCGCAGCGGCTGCCATTGCCGCACCCCTCGGCCGCCGGCTCGGGCTGGGCGCGGTCCTCGGTTATCTCATCGCGGGAGCGCTCATCGGGCCTGCAGTGCTCGGACTGGTCGCCGAGGATCGCGAGGAAGTGATGCACTTTGCCGAATTCGGCGTGGTGCTCATGCTCTTCGTCGTCGGACTGGAACTCGATCTCTCGCGGCTCTGGCGCATGAAAGGTCCGATCTTCGGCTTGGGAGGCTTGCAGGTCGTGGCCACTGCCCTCGTGATCGGGGCGGTGGCGATGCTCTCGGGCATCGATTGGCGGCAAGGGCTCGCCCTCGGGCTTATTCTCGCGCTCTCCTCGACAGCCATCGTGATGCAGACGCTTCGCGAGCGCGGGATCAGCGACACCAGCGCCGGATCACAGAGTTTTGCGGTGCTGCTCTTTCAGGATATCGCGGTGATTCCCATCCTCGCGTTGCTGCCACTGCTCGCACATCTGCCTGGAAGCGCCGAGACGGATGCGACGCACTCTGCGCCTTCGTGGATCGGTTCCCTGCCGGCGTGGGGTCAGGGGCTCGCCATTCTCGGGGCGGTGGGAGTGGTGATCATCGTTGGACGCTTCCTGCTGACTCCCTGGCTGCGCTGGGTGGCGAAACTGAAGGTCACGGAAGCACTGACCGCAACCACACTGGCCCTCGTCGTGGCGGTGGCCCTCCTCATGAACGCGGTGGGATTGTCGCCCGCGCTCGGCACTTTCGTCGCGGGGGTCATGCTGGCCAGCAGCGAATTCCGGCACGAACTCGAAGGCGACATCGAGCCCTTCAAAGCGCTGCTGCTGGCGGTGTTCTTCCTCGCCGTCGGCGCCGGCATTGACTTCGGGCTCATTGCCGCACAGCCGCTGGCGATTGGCACGATGGTGGTCGGGCTGATCGTCCTCAAATTCGCCGTCCTCTTCATTCTGGCTCGGGTCTTCGGGCTCTCATTCGATCAACGATTCCTCTTCGCCGCTGCGCTGGCACAAGGCGGCGAATTCGCATTCGTGCTGGGAGCTTTCGCGGTCGGCCACGGGGTGATCGACTCCGAAATGGGTGCCCGGATGATCGCCGCCGTGGCGCTCTCGATGGCGCTTGCGCCGTTGCTCCTGCGCGCGACGCAGCAATGGATCTTGCCGCGGCTCGGCACGCCGTCGATCGAAGGAGATAACCGCGAACCCGATGTCCGGAACGACGGAGCCAAAGTAATGCTCGCGGGATTCGGTCGCTTCGGCCATCCGATCGCCCGCCTGCTGCGCAGTGCCGGCTGCATGCCGACCGTGCTCGAACGCGACAGCGATCACGTCGACTTCCTGCGTCGCATCGGCATGAAATGCTACTATGGGGATGCGACCCGGCTGCAACTGCTCAAAGCCGCCGGGGCTGAGGAGGCCGCCTTGCTCATCCTTGCCGTGGATGACGAAGAACAATCCATGGGAATCATCGAAACCTGTCATAAACACTTTCCCCATCTCAAGGTTCTCGCGAGAGCCTGCTCGCGCCAACACGCCTATCAGTTGCACGACGCGGGAGTGCGCTTCTTCATCGAGCAACTCGGGTCCTCGCTGGACTGCGCCATCGCGGTGCTTGAGGAGCTCGGTCACGAAAGCGATCACGCCAAGGACGCGGCGCGACGGTTCAAGGCACACGAGATGGACGTGATCGAAAAAGCCGCGCCTCATCGACACGACGACGAACGTTATGTGGGAATGATCCGGCAGAATCTCCAGGATCTGGACAGCCTTCTGGAAAACGCGCCGCTACCCGTGCACGGTCAGGGTGAGAAAACCTGAGGGACCGCAGTCGCCGAAAAAGCATGGCTCACGCGCGACGGGACGAAAGTAGTCCCCACGCTCCGCGTGGGGTTTTCTCCGACCCCACGCGGAGCGCGGGGACTACCATGGTTCCTCTTATCCGAGTGCCATCCGGATCATTCCCCAAAATTCGGGGCGCCGGATTCGGCGGCGGTCTCTTCGCGGGGTTCGAGGTGATTGCGCTCGATCAAACGGGCGCAGGTGTTCCACCGGAGCACGGCATCATCGTTCTCCGAAGCACTGAGCTTCTCGGCCGATTCATAATGCGCCATGGCGTCTCGGAGCCACTCGTAAGCATTGTGTCCCGCGCCCGGCGCCTCGCTGCGCAGCTGCGCGACTCCCCGGCGTTCGCAGACAATGCCGGTGTAATACTCCTTGTCGTATTCTTTCTCGATCCGGGCAAGGACGTCGTCGACCTGCTGATCTGCGACCACGTAGCCGCGCCCGAACTGGTCTGCCATCGCCAGGACCAGGACCACGAGGGCCTCCTGGTTCGCGGGATCCACCCGCAGCACGTCCCGAATGATGCTCTCCGCCCCGCTCGGCTCGTTGAGCAGCCGATAATGCTTGGCCTTTTCGATGGCCGAAGGAATCGCTTCCCGCTGGAGTGGCTTGAGTTCCATGATCGGTTTCAATCAACTGGCGATAGCACCGGAATTCAATCCGGCTTCGCGGCCGGCGCCTCCGTCTCCGCCTTCGCTTTACCCCTGCCGAGGCGCTTCAAAAACCGGGCAACCGGATCGTAAAAATCATCCACAACTCGTTCTTTCAGAGGGATAATCGCGTTATCCGTGATCGTGATCTCCTCCGGGCACACCTTCGTGCAGCACTTGGTGATATTGCAATACCCGATACCATAAGCTTTTCGGAGCTCTTCCGTCCGATCCTCAGTGTCGAGGGGGTGCATCTCCAGCGCGGCGGTGTAAACCATGGCCCGGGGGCCGATAAATTCGTCGTGCAGGTCGTGATCTCGGAGGACGTGGCAGACGTCCTGGCAGAGGAAGCACTCGATGCACTTGCGAAATTCCTGGACCCGGTCGATGTCTTCCTGCGCCATCCGCCAGGTATCATCCTCCGCATCGGGGGGGCGCGGCTTGAACTTCTTGATCTTCTTTTTAACCCGGTAATTCCAGGAGACATCGGTGATCAAGTCCTTGATGATGGGAAAAGCCTTCATCGGCTGGACCGTCACCGGCTCGTCCAGCGGCAGGTCACTGAGCCGGGTCATGCACATCAGCTTGGGCATCCCGTTGACTTCGGCGGAACAGGAGCCGCACTTCCCCGCCTTGCAGTTCCAGCGGCACGCCAGGTCACCCGCACTCTCGGCCTGGATCTGGTGGACGGCGTCGAGGACCACCATCCCCTCGGTGATTTCAGTTTCGTAACCCCGAAATTCACCGCCCTCCCGGTCTCCCCGCCAGATTCTGAAGGTCGTTTTGCTCATTTCCGAAAGAAGTAAAAACCGCGAATGGACACACTGCTCAGCGCGGTAGCGCATTATGAAAGCTGAAGGCAATTTGCAGAGCCTGCCAGCGGCAGGATAAATTCACACGAATTCTCGAAGGTTAAGATCGGCCAGGTCTTTTCGGTGCCTGTCATGTCAGACGTTTCTCTGTTGTCATCCCGAGCGCGGTCGAGGGATCTCTCTTATGAAATTGAATTTGTCGCGGGAATCTCAGACGTGTTTCTTCCTCGGCAATCGCCGATGTGCCGGAATGGTTACTTTCTCGAACGCCGAGGCGGATTCGTGAGATCCTTCGACTTCGCTCAGGATGACAATTCTAAAGTAATTCGTGTCCATTGGTGGTTAAGAAAAGTCATTCGCCCGTTCGTGGTTACCCCATCTCCTTAATGATTTTGCTCAATTCTTCCGGCATCTCGGGAATGGGAATACTCTTCAACTGCATGGATCCGTCCGCAGCTTTACGGACGACATTGTTGACCTTACCCCACTTATCAGGATCCTTCTCCGGGTAATCTTCGCGAAACTGCGCCCCGCGGCTTTCCTTGCGCTCCAAGGCGGAGCGCGCCACCGCCTCCGATACCGTCAGCAGGTTATCCAAATCGAGGGCCGTATGCCAGCCGGGATTGAATTCACGGTTGCCGGGGACCCCGATTTTCCCCGCCCGCTCCCGCAATTTTTTGATTTCTCCGAGGGCGCGCTCCATCTCGTCCCCACGCCGCACGATCCCGACCAGATCCTGCATGGTTTCCTGGAGAGAATGCTGGATCTGGTAAGCGCCCTCCGGGTCCGCCCCCGGACCCTCGAACCTCTCAAAGGGGGCGAGCGCCCAGCGCTTGGCGTCTTCCACCTGGCTCTGATCGATGCCGCCGGCGCCGTGCTCTCCCGCGAACTTCGCCGCGTGCTCGCCGGCCCGTTTACCGAGCACGAGAAGGTCGGAAAGCGAATTCCCACCGAGGCGATTGGCGCCGTTGATTCCCGCGCCGCACTCGCCGCAGGCGAAGAGTCCCGGCACCGTGGTGGACATTTGGGAGTCGGCCTCCACTCGGACCCCGCCCATGACGTAATGCGTCGTCGGACCCACCTCCATCGCTTCTGTAGTTATGTCGATGTCGGCGAGCTGCTTGAACTGGTGATACATGCTCGGCAGCTTGCGCTTGATGTGTTCTTCGGACTTGGAAATCTTTTCTTTGATCCAGGCGATATCCAGGAAGACCCCGCCGTGAGGGCTGCCGCGTCCCTCCTTGATTTCCCGTACAATGCAGCGCGCCACGTGATCACGCGTCAGCAGTTCCGGCGGTCGCCGCGCCTCTTTATCTCCCAGGACATAGCGCCAGCCTTCGTCCGGATTGTCGGCGGTCGACGATTTGTAATTGTCCGGGATATCCTCGAACATGAACCGTTTCCCCTCGCTGTTGACGAGGATCCCCCCTTCCCCGCGCACTCCCTCCGTGACAAGGATGCCACGGACGCTGGGAGGCCAGACCATGCCGGTGGGATGGAACTGGATGAACTCCATGTCGATCAGTTCCGCGCCCGCATGATACGCCAGTGCATGGCCGTCCCCGGTGTATTCCCAGCTGTTGCTGGTGATTTTGAAGGCGCGCCCGATTCCCCCGGTCGCCAGGACGACGGCCTTGGCGTGAAAGATCCGGAACCGGCCGCGCTCCCGGTCGTAGGCCACCGCGCCGCAGACCCGGTCCCCGTCTTTGAGAAGAGTGATCACGGTGACTTCCATGTGGACATCGATTCCCTGGTGGATTCCGTGGTCCTGGAGGGTGCGGATCATCTCGAGACCCGTCCGGTCCCCGACGTGTGCGAGCCGCGGGTATTTGTGTCCTCCGAAATTCCGCTGGAGGATTTTCCCGTCTTTGGTCCGGTCGAAGACCGCACCCCAGGCTTCCAGTTCGCGCACCCGGTCCGGCGCTTCCTTGGCGTGCAGTTCGGCCATGCGCCAGTTGTTGATATACTGGCCGCCGCGCATGGTGTCGGAAAAATGGACCCGCCAGTTGTCGCGGTCGTCCACGTTCGCGAGCGCGGCGGCGACGCCGCCTTCCGCCATCACGGTATGCGCTTTTCCAAGCATGGATTTGCAGACCAATCCCACCGAAAGGCCTCCGCTTGCAGCCTCGATCGCGGCCCGCAGGCCCGCGCCGCCGGCGCCGATCACGAGGACATCGAACTCGAATGTTTGATCTTCGGCCATGGATTCAGAGGATCCGGAAATCGGTCCACACCTCCATGGCACAGAGCCGCACGTAGAGATCAGTGAACCCAACCCAAAAGAGACTCATCCACGCCCACAGCATGTGGCGTTTGTTGAGGCAGCTGACACAGCTGTAAACCTTGAATCGCGAGGGTGAACGCGAAAACTGATCTAAAAACCCGCCCACGACATGGCGCAGGGAATGGCATCCGAAAGTGTACCCGCCGAGCAAAACGACGTTTAAAGTCAGCACCAGGGTGCCGACGCCGATGCCGAAGGACTTTACGCCGGTATCGGGGTCCTCGAACCAGAGCGC
This sequence comes from Verrucomicrobiales bacterium, assembly GCA_024638765.1. Classification (GTDB taxonomy): domain Bacteria; phylum Verrucomicrobiota; class Verrucomicrobiia; order Verrucomicrobiales; family DEV007; genus JAHEJT01. Next base: position 23,633 of record JAHEJT010000012.1, on the reverse strand, counting down.
ATGCCAGACATCGATGGAAAGGAACACGATGAAGAGCACCGCGATGTACATGAAATAGCGGTGGACGTTCTGCATGATCAGAGGGAAAGAATTTTCTCCCCGGTAAAATTTCCTCGGCTCGCCCACCGCACAGGAGGGGGGATCCGCCCAGAAGGCCTTGTAATAGGCGCCCCGGTAATAGTAGCAGGTGAGCCGGAAGCCGGCGGGCGCCCACAGAATGAGAAAGGACGGGGACCAGGGCAGCCAACCCGGCCAGATACCGGGCTTGGGGCCGAACCAGGCGTGCGGAGAATCGCCAAAGAGTTCGGGCGAGTAAAAGGGTGAAAGGTAAGGGCCGTAAGTGTAATGCGCCCCCTGGAACGCGGCCCAGGTCGAGTAAATGATAAATGCCGAGAGCCCGCAGAAGACGGCCACCGGCACTTTCCACCAGGCATCCCGCCGCATGGTCTGCCCGAAGGCGCGTTTCTTTACGACTGCTTCGGCTGAAGAACTCATGGCGGCGCGGAGGCGTCCCGGCTCTGCTTCTCTCCGGCGGGGACAGCGGGAGAGTAGCTTTGGGCCGCCCGCGCCGTCAAGCGTGAAGCCGCCGGCGCCCGCTCCACTTGGCGCACTCCACCGCCCAGAAAATGATCGTGCTCAACGCGATTGCTATGGCGAGGTCGCGCGGTGCCAGCGACTGCGTGTGAAAGAACGGCTGGAGAAAGTCCGCGTAAACCACGGCGAGTTGGAGCGCCAGGGTCAGCAGCACGGCGCCGAGCGCGAAGCGGTTCGTGAACCAACCGATCGTGAAGATTGAATCCGTGTCCGAACGAATCGCGAGCGCGTTTCCCATCTGCGACAGGGTCAGCGTGGTGAAGATCATGGTCTGCCACGGGCCGCCGGGATCGATGCGCCAGTAGACATAACCCGCGCCCAGCGAGACCACGCCCATGAGGACGCCCACCCAGATGATCTGCCGTCCCAGGCCGCGGCTGAAAATGCTTTCGCCGGGCTGATACGGAGGCCGCCGCATGATGTTGCGTTCTCCCGGCTCCACCGCCAGCGCGAGTCCCGGCAGGCCGTCGGTAACGAGGTTGATCCAGAGGATCTGCACCGGCAGCAAGGCCAGGGGCATCCCGAGAAACGGCGCCACGAGCATGACGAGAAGCTCGCCCGTGTTGCTCGAGAGCGTGTACTTCACGAACTTGCGGATGTTGTCGAAAATGACGCGGCCTTCCTCGGCGGCGGCGACGATCGTGGCGAAGTTGTCATCCAGCAACACCACGTCCGCCGCCTCCTTGGCGACGTCGGTGCCGGAGATGCCCATGGCCACACCGATGTCCGCGGCCTTCAACGCAGGCGCGTCGTTGACGCCGTCGCCCGTCATGGCGACGATTTCTCCGCTGTCCTGGAGGCTGTCGATGATCCGCAGCTTGTGCTCCGGGGAGACGCGCGCATAGACGGAGGTCTCGAGGACGGCTTCCGCGAGTTCCTCGGAGGACATCTTCTCGAGATCGATGCCCGTCAGGTTGCGGTCGTCGCGCGTGATATCCAGGTCTTTGGCGATGGCGAGACCCGTGAGCGGATGATCGCCCGTGATCATCACCGGCCGCACCCCGGCGCTGCGACACTTGGCGACGGCTTCCTTGACATCGGGCCGCGGCGGATCGTGCATCGCAACCAAACCGACGAAGATGAGGTCCGTTTCGGCTTCCCCATCCTCCGGCACCTCGGGCATCGGCCGAAAAGCGATGCCCATGACGCGCTGTCCCCGGTCGGCGAGCTCCGCGTCGTCGGCTTGAATGCGATTGCGGAGCGCTTCATCTATGGGCACCGCCTCGTCCCCCATCCACGCGCGGGAACAGACTTCGAGCAGGTTGCCGACCGCGCCCTTGGCGAACGCGACGTAGAGCGCTTTGTCCCAAAAGGCGCCCGCCTCATCGCGCCCAGCCTCGTCCGGGGGGACGCGGTGGATCGTGGTCATCCGCTTGCGCTCCGAGGTGAAGGGAACTTCCGACACGCGGGTCCAGCGGCCTGCCAGGTCGGATCGCAATACGCCGAGTTCCGCCGCGGCCACCGCCAGGGCGCCCTCGGTGGGGTCGCCGATGGCTTCCCAGCGGCGCCCGTCCTCGCTGCGCGCAAGTTCCGTGTCGTTGCAGAGCGCCATGGCGTGCAGCATGAGACCGAGGCTGCGCCTGGGCGCGGGAATATCCGGGTGCAGTTCGGTGAGCGCGAGGACGCCGCGCTCGTGGTCCTCGAGGAGGGCGTCGATGGTGACGGGCCGTTCGTTGGCCGCGTCGAGCATCGTCACGGTCATGCGATTCTCGGTGAGCGTGCCCGTTTTATCCGAGCAGATGACGGTGACGGAACCAAGCGATTCCACCGCGGGCAGTTTGCGGATCAGGGCGCGGCGTCGCAGCATGCGTTGCGAGCCGAGCGCGAGCGCGATGGTGACGACGGCGGGCAGGCCCTCCGGCACCGCGGCCACGGCCATGCTGACGCCGGTGAGAAAGAGCAGCCTGAGATTGGCCGGGTCGAGTCCGCCGCGAAGGACGCCCAGCGCCACCACCAGGGCGATGATACACGCGGCGATCCAGGCCAGATTGCGCCCAAGCCGCGCCAGCCGGTGCTGCAGCGGTGTCGGCTCGCGGGCCACTTCCTCGATCATTCCCGCAATGGTCCCGAGTTCCGTGTGCATCCCGGTGGCGGTGACGACGGCTTCGCCGCGGCCGGAGACGACGGTCGTGCCGAGATGCACAAGGTTGAACCGGTCCCCGATCGGCACGTGCATGCCCTCGATGAGCTCCGTGGTCTTGGAGACGGGTTCCGATTCGCCCGTGAGCGCGGCTTCCTGGGTCTGCAGGTTGACCGCTTCCAGGAGGCGGGCATCCGCGGGCGCCGCGCTGCCGGTCTCCAGTGAAATAATGTCGCCCGGCACGAGCTCGCGCGCGGAGAGCTGCCGGAGACGGCCCTCTCGCCGCACGTGCACGAATGGCGCCGCGAGTTTTTTGAGCGCTGCGATGGCGCGTTCGGCCCGGTATTCCTGCACGCTCCCGAGCAGGGCGTTCAGCACGAGGATTGCGAGAATCACGAGGCCATCGCCGATCTCGCCGAGCGCGAACGACACGGCGGCGGCGATGATGAGTACGACGACCAGCACTTGCCGGAACTGCTCGAAGACAATACGGCCAAGCCCGCGGGCGCTGCGTTCCTCGAGTTCGTTGAGGCCGTAGCGCGCGCGGCGCCGGCGGACCTCTTCCTCCTCGAGCCCCTGCGCCCGGTCACTTTCCAGCGCCGAAACCACCTGGGCAGGCGATAGCTGGTGCCAGGGTTTTTTCTCGTAGTCCGGTCCGGTCACGCAACGCTAGTCTACACGCCTCCGGCGAATGACTCAATCGGCGTGGCAGCGCGCCCCCGCGGTGGGGTCCGGGGCGGCGTCCCGCGACTATCGGCACACCACCAGGGTGCTGGCGATCATGTCATGGAGGGCCTGCTTTTTCTCAGTGAAAGCGGCGAGAATGTAGCCGATGAAGAGGATCAGGGAGGACAGGTATTTCCCAAAGTGCCGTCCCGTGGCCCGCAAAAAGGAGAGCTGCTGGCCGTCGAGATCGGTGACTTTGATGCCCAGCGCGAGTTTTCCAAAGGTGGCCTGTTTCGCAGAACTCTCCATGCCGGCGAAGTAAAGCCAGTAAACCGCCGTGGTTAGAATATTGAGGATTCCGCTCCCGGCGGGCGGTCCTCCTTCCGCAGCCTGGGAAACGCCACCGAAGAGAAGGACCAAAGGAACAAAGACAATCATCAGGAGCACGCTGTCTATGATCACCGCAGCGGCGCGTTTCCAGAATCCGGCGTATTGCACGGCGCGCGCCACCGGCTCCATGGGCTCCACCGCCCTGGCTGCCGCGGGCGCCAGCTCCTCTGCCGGCGGGAGTGTTTCTCCGCCGCCGAGCTGATCTTCCTCACTGACGGCGCCGCCAAAAGAAGTGGGGGCGGGAGATCCGGTATCGACAACGGTACCCGGGGATAGGCCTGCTCCCCCGGAAATTTCGGAGACCTGGCCGGACTCCAGCCAGTTCGCCATCCCCTCTTTCCAGACGAGATCGCTGGTTTTCAGGAGCCCGTCCTTTGCGCGCTGCTGTAACTCAGACACGCTGACGGGTCCCGCTTGGCTTCCTTTATCGACATAAAACCACTGGTCCTCACTCATGATGTTGCTTCTTCCATCAGGACACGGGAAGGTCCTTTGCGCATCTGCACGCCACGGCATGCCACGCGAGAATCTTCCGCGTCCGGTTTGCTTCCTGGTTTACCCTTCCCCCTGCCTTTCCCGGCTTGTCCCAGACTTTCCGCGGAAATCCTAACATGTCCGGCTGTCGAAGGCCAGCCTTTCCAGCAAGGGGCCGCGGATCCCGCGCGGAGCGCTATTTTTCCGCCAGATCCGCGATGAAAGCGACCAGATCCCGGATGTCCTGATCGCCCGCGAGTTTCTTGGCGACCTTATGCATTTCGATACCTTCCGTGTCCAGCGGATGGACGCCGCGCGATCCTCTGCGGAATTTTTCGATCTGCGACTTGAGATACCAGTCCTGATAGCCGACGAGGGGGGGCGCGTTCTGCGTCTTGATCCCCATGGCGTCCGGGCCGTGGCAGCTGACGCATTGCGCGGAGAAGAGCGATTTTCCCCGCAAGGCGTTGCCGAATACCGTTTGCGCGCTCGGCATTCTCTTGAATTGCGAAATCAGGCGCGAAATCCGCGCGATTTCCTCGTCCTTCATCACTACCGCCATCGCGTGCATCTGGACGGAGCTCTTGTCCTCCGGATCAATTCCGCGCGCGTGCTTGCGAAATTTTTTCAGTTGGGCTTCCAGATACCACTCCGGCAAACCCGCCAGGGCGGGACCTTTCAGCTCGGCTCTGCCCTCTCCCCTCTCGCCATGGCAGACGGAGCAGTCCATTTCCACCATGAGATTTGCTGGAATGACCTTTCCTCCTTTCTCCTCGGCCGCGTCGAGAACTCCGCTGGAGATCGACAGCAGCAGGCAAACAGAAACTGCGACCCTTAACCACACGCTTGCCTTTCCGGACACGCTGGAAGTATCTCTAATTCACGCGCGCGGTGGCAACCCAAAACCGAAGTGGTTCAGCGGCGCCCGCGAACTTCGCGCCGCAATTCTTCAACCTCCGCCCGGACGCGGCGCATCAGCCCCTGCATCTCCTCCACCTGACGGTGGAGTCGCTCGATCTGCTCGGCCGGAAAGGGGACGCCCGCGCTCAAGATACGATCTCGGTGCTCCTGCTCCAGTCGTGCGGCGCGTGAAAAAAACTCTGCCGATTCTCCCTGGAAGCCGGCCAGCTCCAGGTGTTCCGCCGCCTCACGCAGATGGCGCACGCGCGCCCCGGTCTCCGCACCCTCATTTTCCGCACCCCGCCCGGGAGCATGTCCGCTCCGCGAGTCGGCCACGGCACGTGCCTCCGCGACGGGACGTGCAGCATCTCTACGGTCACGCGGCTCGCGGGGTTCCTGGTTGCGGCGACTCTTCTCCGCAACAGTGCGCACCGCGGATTCGGCACGCGCCGGGGGAACTTCCCGACTGCTCGCACGTTCCGAAAAATTCTCCGGGGCATAAGCCTTCGAGGTCCTCGACGCTTCTTCGGCGACGAGGATTTCCTGGGTAACCAATCTGGCTTTCTCTTCCTCGGCGAGCGCGCTGCCGATGTCGAGGCAGATCAAGACCAGGACGGCGATCGCGGAAACGCTTGCGATCAGCGCAATCAGGGGAACAACGACAAAGACGGGTTTTTTAGGCGACGGTTTCATGAGAAATTCCCCGCCGGAAGGGGTTGGGACAGGTTGAGGATAGCTCCCTAATGGAAGCAGTGGGGTTTATCATCCTAAGAAAGCCGTGGACCCCGCGCAAGGGGTTTTCTGCGCGAAAAACGGGGGTCTGCCACGGGCAAATCCGGGTCCCAGAGCCGGGAAACGGGGGCCGGGCCTCCGTGAGACCGCTGAAGACGGAGGGAGTGCTTCGCCTCAATATCCCCCGCAGTAGGGGGCGTATCCGGCGTGATGCCCATAGGAAGGGCCGTAGGAATGGCTATACCCGCCGTGCCCGTAGCCATGCCCGTAGCCATGCCCGGTAAAGCAATGGCAGCTTGAAAGCAGGAGAAGGCCACCGATGGCCAGCCCCGCAAGCGCCAAGGTCCTTTTGCGATCAGAGTGCCTTCGATTTGTTGAGGATTTCTTTTTCATAGCATCGCTGGATTTGTTCTATCACGAACAGGCGTGATCGATGCTTGGACGGAGCCCTACCCGGGAATATTCACAAAATTTGCGGCATCTTTTCGTGCGCGCCGCCCTTTGGCGGCGTTAACGTGAGTTCGTGATGACGCGCGGCACCATCTTTCTTTCCGGAGCGGTCTGTGCCCTTTTCGCCGGAGCCTGTGCCGTCCAGCCGGAAACGCCCCCGGAGGTCGTCGTCCTGTTGCCCGAGGGGGTGAATCCCGGCGCCATGAGCGGGGGCTTTTACGTCGATTTCGCGGAGGACATCAAACCACTCCTGGAGAGGAACTGCCTGCGCTGTCACCACACCGGCTCCGGAGAGTCCAAATTGAGCTTCGAATCCCGGCGGCACGTGCTTGAGGCGAACAGCAAATACCAGCTGATTATTCCGGGTGAACCGGAGAGAAGCAGCCTTTTCCTGGTCACGGTCATCCCGGATCATTACGCCGAAGCCATGCCGCGCGGCTCAGACGGACATCGCCTGAGCAAAGGAGACACCTGGCTGCTGTATCAATGGATCGCGACGGGCGCGGAATGGCCCGAAGACAGCGGCGGGAGCCTGCAGCCCCGCGCTCCAGGGGAATCCGGGGAGACGCCGCCCCCGGAAAAGGCGGAGCCCGAAAAAAAAGCATCGCCTCGTCGTCCCGGGATTACGTCCTCCCCGCCCTCGCTGCCGTGGGATCCTGCCGGCGACCCGGATGGGCGGGTGTAAGGGCGCCCTCAGGCGCTCATTTCCAGCGGGTAAGGCATGCTTCTTGCTCTGTGTGGGATCTGGGGACAGGGGCCGGAAAATCGCCCCGTCGCTCGATGAAAAAATGCGCGGACTTGACGATGCGTGTATTGTTTCTCACTCAATCCATACCAACCAACGTCATGAAAGAAACCAAGAGCAAAGAAACCAAGAGCAAGGCCACCAAAGCCGCCACCAAAACCCCAAAGTCAAAAAAGACGAGCCCGACCGCGAAAAATGGGTCTGCCAAGAAAAGAACCACGACCGCCGCGAAAAGGAAACGTCCTGCCGCCGCCAGGAAGCAGCCCGCAAGCCGCCCCAAATCACTGGTCGCGCCGCTCGAACCGGACCACATCGCCGTTGCCGCCTATTACAAGTCTCAGCACCGGACCAGCGGCGGTGAACACCCCGATCCGATCGCCGATTGGTACGATGCGGAAGCCGAACTGGCGCAATCCTTTGCGCTAGCGGCGGGCGCCGCCTAGCACGCAGGGGCCCGGTGCACCGCACCGCGGCTCACACATAGAGCACCAGCGTGATCTCGATATCCGCCGCCTCCGCAGAGGCCGGATTTGAGGGGAGAGGGACGTTTTTCGCAAGTTCCTCGACCAGTCGATTCCGCTCGATCGTCCCCTCCGGTTTCAGTGCGGGAAACTGCACCGCCGGACTCTCGGGGACGGGATTGCCGGGGGATCCGCCCGGGCTATTTTCACGGGAATCAGGGAGAAGGCCCCGCTTCCGATTTCCGGGTGCCGGCTTTCGACGGACACCGGGGATAGCATTCCGTTCCGCAAGGGAAGAGGTCCTCGCATCGCGAATCTCCAAGGTAATCCGAATCACCAGTGGCCTCTCCGGCTGACTCTGGTTTTTTCGATTCTTCATACCGATTAGACTCACGGGCCGAGACCGCTATTCATGCACCCCGGGCGATTTTAGATGGGACCGCAGGATTCCCCTGCCGGGGCGGGTGAGCACGGCTCCGTGGTGGATTGTCCCGGGACTTGGTCTTGCGGGCGTCAACCGCCTCAGGGAAAGCGGCCGCGACCCCTGAAGAGGGGCGCACGCGAGAACCGGGATTTCGTTTTTCGAATTCAGAGTTATCTTGTGGACGCCTCGCGTCCGTGATGGATCTGGCGAGTTGTAATCCGGATGGCCTGGGACAAACAATTGCGCACCTACTGGGATTCTATCAAGGAGTTGCTGCTCTGGGTTGGCGTGCTCCTCATCATTGAAGCTATTGACCAAATTCTTTTCGCCAATCGCCTTTTTGAGTACGGGATCCGCAGGGGCGAATTCGATCACTGGTACCGGATTTTTTTCGCTCCCTTCCTCCACGACGGCTGGAGTCATGTGTTTGGGAACTCTCTGGGCCTTCTCATGCTGGGGGGAGTAGTCCTACTGCTGGGACCGCGAACTCTTATGATCGTCACCTTTTGCGCCATTGCCGTCAGCGGCTTCGGCATTCTTTTTTTTGGTAAGCCGGGCGTCCACGCGGGCGCCTCCGGAATCGTCTACGGATACTTCGGCTTCCTGATCGCGCGCAGTTTTTACGTGCGCAGCTGGAAAGCTCTCGCCATGACGACGGTGGTGCTATTCGCCTTCCAGGGGATGCTCTGGGGCCTGGTCCCCGGATTGAATCCCGCCATGAGCTGGGCGGGGCATATTTTCGGTGCCCTCGGGGGGGTGGCCGCCGCCGCCACCCTGGCCGACGAGCGCCGCGGCAAAGCTCCGGCAAATCCGACTACCCTTCTCCCCTAGACCGGGCAGTATCGGCTCCCATGCGCCGACTCGTGACTGCTCAAGGCGGCAGCATCATCCTGTAAGCGGCCGAGGACGATTTTTCGAGCCCCAGAACCCACGTGGGCGAGACGACATCGACGATTTCCACCTGGTTATCGCTTTGCGCATCTTCCGGAAAACGGAGGTCAAGGAGAATGTAAACAAGATCGTGGCTGCCGAGCAAAGATTGCAGCTGACGATCGAGGGCGCTTTCACGAGGCACGTACCCGTGCATCACGATCGTCTCCGGAGAATCACTGAGCTTGAAAGACGCAAATTCGCCGGCGTCCGCGAAATCATAATTGTAATAGTCGCCGGCACCAGCGACCACGCGAAACCGTACCGTTTCCACCGGCCGCCGGCGTTGAAACTCTTCCCAGGACATCGGTGAATACGCCACGAAACTTTCCCAATCCAACTTCCACGGTCCCTCTCCGATCCGCTCAAAAGCGATCAGGCGTAGTGAATAATCCTTCATCTCGGCACGCGTCATGAAAAACTTCGCGTCTCGCTTGGTATCGTCCATAAGGTAAGCCTCCCCTACCCCGACGCGGAGAGGCGCCCCCAGCGGAGTCCTGGACGTGTCCGCTTGCAGGCGTTCCATCAGTGGCCGCACTCTTGACGGCTCACGAATGAATTCCAGCTGTGCTTCCAGATTGGCCGCCGCAAAATAATCACCGGCAACCTCGCGCACCGCTTCAAGCCGCGCGTCCATTGCCGCGGCCAAATCACTTTCTTCCGGCACTTCCTCCTCAATCGCAGGCAAGGCGGGACGCAAAGTCTCGACCCTGCGTCGAAGCGCCGCGTCCAGAATCGCAAGAAAGGCCACGCCGATCACCACCATCGCCACCATCATGCCCGCCCGGGGCCGCTTCTCTTTCGTCTGCGGCCGGGGCTCATCGAAGGCCACCAGTTCGCTCAGGTCCGAGTCAGGACGGTGTTTGCGTACCCTGAGCCATTTTTTCTTCCCTTTCGCACGGGCCTCGGCCGATTGCTCCTTCTGCAATTTCTCCAAGGGCCGATAACCTGCACCCGGATCCTTGGCCGGGCGCACGGTCTTGGAAATGCCGACCTTTTTGATCGGTTGGTGGTCGGGATCGGATTCGGGGAGGTCTGGTGCCATCACGAGGTGCGCCGTGCGGTTTAGCCCGTCCACCCGACTCCCCCGAGCACGGGAAAACGTGAGCGGTATGGGGACTTGGCCTTCAATCAGAATAAACCCGCCGGGGTCGGCGGCGAGAAAAAAGCGGGGTCGAAACCGGCCCATCAGGCCAGTGATCCCGAATCGAGTTGCATCCCGTGTAAGTCGGTTATTCTGTTAGATATGCCCAACCCTCCGGACCAGCCTCCGCGGGATCCTTACGGCGATTCTCAAACTGGAGAAGTGCTGCCGTCGGTCGCCCGCGACCGCGTGCGCGTGGAAGTTTCCGGAGAAGCCGCCGCGGCCGCGTCTGCGAGCTCCGCACAGGCCGAGGGTTATCTCGGTTTGCGCCGCGGCGTGTTCGTGACGATCTGGCACACCGAAGGCCATCTTCGAGGATGCAAGGGCACGGTCCAACCGACTCGTTGCGATCTCATCGAAGAAACCCGGGCCAGCGCCCTCTCTGCGGCGCTGGAGGATGGTCGCTGTCCACCGGTAACGGAATCGGAGCTTGAGAAGTTGCGCTTTGAGGTCAGCGTCCTGGGAGAACTGGAGCCTGTCCAGAGCCGCGAGGCATTGGACCCGTGCGAGTTCGGAGTCTACCTGAGGGCAGCCGACGGCCGGAAAGGGCTGCTGCTCCCGGGAATTGAAGGGCTGGACACGGTGGAGGGCCAGTTGGCAGCGCTCTATCGGAAGGCCGGCCTCAGGGAGGATGAATCCGTCGGTATCGAGCTGCTGCGGTTCCGCATCGATAAGTTCCACGAGGGCGCGCAGCCGCGCCGGGAGGCTTAGACTTAGAGAGTCCACGCCGATGGACGGCGCGTCGAGGGGGTGGTGAGGGATCAAGAAAGGTCCTTGAGAGGCTCACGAGGGCGGTGCAGAGCAGAAAAGTGGCTTTAATCGTCAAAAATTAACCATTTTGACTTGCTTAATAGTCTCTATTTATTATAATTACTATAACTTCTGTCACGAATGAACGACTCTTCCTGGTCCCTAGAGCGCCTGCGATCCATCGATATGGCGCAGTTCCGCACTCTTTGTCTCTCGATTTTCGAAGGGAAAGGATACTCCTCCAAGCCGGTGGACCCACCCGGGTCCTCGCCCTTCGGCTTCAATTTGTCCAAGAAGGATGCCAAAGGGGCGCTCATGGTCGGCCTCCGTTGCTTCGGCCAGAACGAACGCGCGGACATGGGTTTGATGAAAGAAATCGAGGCCGCCATGGAGGGCTTCGGTTATGACGGTGCGATCCTGGCCAGCGCATCCGATTTCTCTCCCGAAATAATCATCTTTGCCGAAGACAAACCCATCGCTCTGCTCAATGGCGCTGAAATCGTCAGCAGGATCGAGAAACTGGATTCCGCTGGCCCGCTCGATGGAGGAATGACACCAGCCTTACCTGCTGCTGTATCCCCGCCACAAGCTCCCGGCCTTGCACCCCAGGAAAATCAAGCCGCTGAGAATGCCGCCGCCCCCCAACCTGATCCCGAGCAGGCCGGCGTCGTGGCACGCCTCGTGGGTGGATCCGTAGGAGGCGGAGTGACCGGTGCCCAATCCTCCAACCCCAGTGGCCCGGGCACCCCCGAGCCAAAGCTGGAGAACAAGCCGGCCGCTGCTCCGGTTTCGGACTCTCCCGTTCCCGCGCAGCGGAGTGCGGCCGAGGCCAGCGATGCCGCCGGAACCGTGGCACGACTCGTGGGTGGTTCAGTGGGAGGCGGGACCACCACTTCAAAGTCTCCCCCTCCCGTGCAAGACAGCGCTGCAAAGTCGCCCCCGAACGTCGAGCCCGCCAAGCCGGCGCATTCAGCCGCCCCCCCTTCCCAGGCTCCGGCAGAGCCCCCGAACAAGCAGGAGCCCGTCGCGGCAGAGCGTCCCGTCCTTACCAAGCCGGTGGATCCAGCCGCCCCCCCTTCCCAGGCTCCGGCAGAGCCCCCGAACGTCTCGCCCGCCAAGCCGGTGGATCCAGCCGCCGCCGCCTCGCCGGCGGGAGAAAGTTTTGTAGGCAAGCTGGCGCCACTCGGAACGAACTCCGAATCCGTAGAGACCTCGCCCGAGGAAGGCGAGGCTCCAGACAAAGCCAAAGAGAAGAATGCGGTCTCCGAAGACACCGCAAAGAAGAAGAAGAAGAAGTCATTGTTCACGGAAAAGGGAGCCAGCTTTCTCACTAAAGAGGCTGCAACTCCCGAGGGCACGGCGGACGCAGAAGCCGTTTCAGCGCAGGAAGAGACCTCGGAGGAAGCCGAAGCCGCCGGTTCAGACGAAGCGGGCACGGAAGCCGCCGCCCCGAGTTCCGGACCCCCGCCGATCCCGGAGTCGGCCCTCCAGGATCAGGAAGTCGACCCCGAGGACGAGGACGCGACCAGTTCAAGTAACCCCGCAGCCTTGGTCGCCCGAATCAAGAAGCTGCCTCCCAAGGTGGCGGTCCCCGCGGCGGCAGGTATCGTGCTGCTGCTTGGTCTGGGCGGCTTTTTTCTGAAGGGCAGCGGCGGTAAGCAGCACGACGGACCAAACTCGGGAATCAAATCAGGTAACCAGGCTCAATCCGGCGGATCTCCGGAAAAATTCGACGCCGCAACTCGCAAGAAAATCGTCGAACTCGACCGGCGAATCACAGATCTCAAATACCTCATCCTCAAAGCTAACACCCGTAGACTGGCAATCGAACTCATCACCCTTTTCCAAAAAGCCAAAGCTTCGGGAATTGATTTCGTGCAAAAGGGCGGAGGCTCTATGGAGTCGATTGTTTCTGCCATGGAACAGGGCGCTGTCGTCAGCGATCCAGAGAGTGGACTCGAGGGTGAACGGTTCGCTCATCGCCGTCTCAATACATGGGAGCGCAAGCGTGTCTCCCGTTTACTCCAGGTAAAGGACGAAACCCTGCAACTCAATCCCAATCCCGCCAGCGATCCGGAGCCGGAATACGACGAGAGCCCGGAAGGTTCTCCCGAGGAGATGGTGAAGGAACTCGAAGAAATTCTGCACGCGCAAAGCACCGCCATCGCCCGGGCCAATGCCGAGAAATTGGCGGAGATCACATCCGACGCCAAAAAAGCTAAAATCGATTTTGTAATGCGGGGAAACAACAGCCTGTCAGCGACTATCTCGGAGATCGTTGCTGGAGCTGTCGCCAAACGCTTCAAACCGTCCGGCGAAGACGCTTTCTTCGGGATGACGGATCTCAGCGAGAAAGACCAGAAAGCGGCTTCCGCATTTCTAAAGATTGTCGGCAACGACCTCGTTCTCCTCGATGAACCCATGTTCAACCCGGCTCCGGCGCTACAGATGACCAGCAAGGAGCCGCAGCTGGCTCTTCAATGGGGACTCGGGATGGTTGATACCGCCATCGAGAGGACCCAAGCGATGCTCGAAGACCTCGGAGACACCATGAGTCAGATGGTCGCGGCACAGGATCGCTCCGGAATGGCGTCTCTACCCAGCGAACCGGTTGAGATCCGCTTCTCGGAAGATGAACTCTCCCTCGTCCTGCCTCCGGAGTTCCGCTACGAATACGAAAACGGCCAGGAACTGCTCATCACCCCCCGGGGTTTTAGTGCGGATCCGACACCCTGGGTGCGCGTCTCACTGGATAGGCGTTTGGAGGACGTCAAACCCACCGAAAAGGAAGCAACGAAGATGGTGGAGGCTCTCGCGCGGTCCCTGGGCCGGCCCATCGCGACCGCCGGTGACAAAGTTTACTATTGGAGGATGGAGGAATTTCACGACGGCGAAACCCTTTACCTTTTGACCCGGCGTATCGTGGGTTTCGGCAATTCCTTGGTCCACGTCGTGGAGGGCACGCCTCTCAAAGTAAGAAAACCCTTCGGACAGGAAATGATCACCGAATCTCTGCCCATCATCATCGGAAGCCTGACGGAGTTGCGTCCCGCTCCTCGGGCCGCCAAAAACCAGGAGCCTGCGCCGAAGACTTCCGATCCGGAAGATCTCAACCTCAGCCCCAGGGGATACCGTCACACCCCGTGATCCGTCCGTGAGCCTGCTCGCGTCACCTTCACTGGGCGCACGTCAATTCCTCGCGCGACCACTCTCGATACTCCCTCCAAGCGCCGCCTCGCGGATGCTTCGCCGTAACTCGCATCACGAGGTGATGATCCTTTTCGCTTTTCTCGAGCAAGCTCTCGAAGGAAGTCTTCCCAACGCGCCCGTGGCGCCACATGAGCCATGCGAGCGCGATGGCGAGGCAGTAAATGAGGAGTCCGCAAAGTGTTATCATGCCGGCATCAAAAAACCATCCCCTCAGGTGCACCTGCGACAGACTTTACCGTGGAGAGCGGGTAGCGAGAATCGAACTCGCATAACCAGCTTGGAAGGCTGGGGCTTTACCATTAAGCTATACCCGCGTGACAGGCACTTAAAGGGAATAGCCCATTTATACGGGATTGCAACCAGATTCCCCCCGTCGAACACTTTGACTTCAAGCCACGGCACGCGTTAGAGTACGCGTGAAACGGAGAGTCGTCCCGCTCCAGGCGATCATCCACAAACAAGGAATAGTGACATGAAAATTCAATCAATCGGGAACAGCCTCACCATCGCCGGAACCGCCCTCCTCACCTGCTTTGTTTTTCAAAGCGCCACCGCCCTGGCCCAAGACACTACTACCCCCGCGCCCGCGGGCGGAGGCCTCGTGTATCGGCTCGGGGATTTCCTTTTTGGAGATACCTCGCCCGCCGCGCGAAGCCGGGCCGAACGCGGAAAATTCCGGCTCAAAGGCGCCGACCGGGCCCATTACGGCCTCAATACCTACGCCGGGGAAGGCACCTACGCGCGCCACGATGAAATCTCCAGCCGCGTCTTGAGCCTCCAGATCGTCCTCGACGACAAGCCTGTGGTCCGTCCCGGCCATAGCCTGGCGGAATGATTCGAAACAGCGCGCCGCCCGGGGAATCTCACCGCGCCCCTTTCAACCGCCATCCGCGGGTTTCCGCCGCTTGTTTTTGACCGCACGGAAGAAACCGTCGCGGTTCCCCTCGTATTCGGCGAGCAGACGCTCGAATTCAGGGACCCGCCGATGGTAAGTCGCCACCGCGTTGAGATGGGCGTTGGTTAGCTCCCGGGAAAACCACTTGTGCAGAGGAGCTCTTCCGGCGCCGCTCGACCCCCACCCGCGTTTCAGCTGCCGGTATTCGTTATTCAGGCCCGACAGGATGCCTTCTTTGCGTCGCCGAAGCTCCACAGAGGAGCGCGACTCGTCGTCGGCAGCGTAAACCACAGCCAATCGCCTCCGCGCTTCATCGATCAATCGGTAGAGCTCTCTACGCCGCCGCAGTCTCTTCTCATACTCAGCAAGCGCTCCGCTATCGCCGCGAGATCGAAGCCAATGCCGGACGCCGTCCTGCGCCACTGCCGTGGCCAGCGCCTCGTTCAGCTCGGTCTCGTGCGGCAGATAAAGCCTGCGATGAGTCAACTCATGGAAGATCAGTTCCGCGACCTCCACATCGGAGCCTGACGCAAAGGTATTGAGCACCGGATCATCGAACCACCCGAGGGTCGAGTAGGCGTCCACCCCACCGACATAGACATCCAGGCCACGCTCTTCCAGCCGCGCCCCGAACTCGCGCGCCGCCTCCTCCCGAAAGAATCCGCGGTAACTGAGACGCCCCACCGCCGGATACCACCAGCGCACCGGTTCCAGCGAAAACTCAGGGGCCGCAAATACGCTCCAGACAACGTGTTGCCTGCCGAGATCCGCGTATTGCGTGTAATTATCTCCAGCCGGCAACCCCAGCTCCCGTCCTGCAAACTCCCGCAATTCCTCAATCAACGCCAGTTTGCGCACCAGCGCCTCCGGCGTCTCCGGATCCGCGCGCAGTTCAGCCCCGGATCGCTGCAGGCGGACGATTTCGAAATGCCCGCCCACCGCCTGTGTGTAATACGAAATCGTGCCACATCCCGGAAACAGCCACGCAGCCAGGAGCGCCCCGGCACATGCCGCGGAAATGCACGCGATCCGGCGAGGCGCCGGCGTCTTGCTCCTTCCTCCTGTGGAAGCGGCGATCATCGGATAGACATCTCTCCACCGGGGAAAACCCACGGGCCGGTCTCACGGGGCCGCCGCGACCAGCTCCGCGAGTTCCGCGGGATGATCGAGCAGGTAATCAGGCTCCATCGATTCCAATGCCTGGCGATTGTTGGCTCCCCAGCATACCGCCGCCGTCTTGATTCCGACCTTGCGGGCCGCCTCGATGTCCCGGGTTTCGTCGCCCACGTAAATCACCGGAACCCCCCGCTCTCGCAGTCCGGCGAGGTGTGAGCGCAGAATCTTGCGCAGGAGGCGGGCTTTCCCGAAGAGAGGCGAACCCGTCTCCAGGAATGCGAAATAGCCGGAGAGCTTCGCTCTCTCCAGAATGGCTTCGACGTTATCGCGCGAATTCGAAGTGAGAATTCCCATGCAGACCCCCTGCTTCCGGAGTTTTTCCAGGTTCGAGGGAATTCCCCGCACCAGCTTGATGTGCTCCACGCGCCGGCGAAGTTCCGCTTTGACCTCCGCGAGAAATTTCGGAATCAGTCGCGGCCTGATTCCGATCTCACGGATGACCTGGCGGGTGCGCAACCCACGCAGGCGTTCGACCTTTTCTCCGTCCATAGTGGGAAAACCGTATTTCGGTGCCAGATCATTGGCGATCCGCAATGCTTCTTCGAGGGTTTCCGCGAGCGTGCCGTCGAAGTCGAAAATCAGCACCCCGAGAGGAGCATTACTTTCGGCCCCCTGGTCCGAAACGTCGGTCTCAGTCTGATTTTGCTTCGATGGCATCGCAGAAGGAGGCAGCAACACGCGCGCTGCGCCGCGATCCGCCGTCGAGCCAAGTCCAAAGGATTCCGGGCTCGATTGCAAGAGGAACGGCATCTGCTCCTACCGAAACGGGCAAAGCCATGCCCCGAGCAGGACCACGACGAGGCCGGTCAGCCCCATCAAGGCCATCATCACTGAAGCCGTCTTGAGCGTCTCGGCTTCTTTCATCCCCGTCATCCTCCCGATGATCCAGAAGCCGCTGTCATTCATCCACATCACCGGTTTGGAGCCGCAGCCGATCGCGAGGGCTATGTATACGGGGTGATACGGCAAAACGGGACCCGCCGCCTGGACCAGCGGACCCACGATCCCGACGGCGGTGATCATGGCGACAGTGGCCGATCCCTGGGCGATGCGCACCACCGTCGTGAATCCGAACGCGAGGAGCAGGAGAAGAAAATGCGATTCCGGGAGGTTTCCCTCCAGCGTCTGCGTCAATCCACTCTCCCGCAGGACCGCGCCGAAGGCGCTCCCGGCGGCAGTTACCAATATGATCATTCCGGCGCTGGACAGGGCGGCCTGCACCGCGGGCGACAGTGCGCGCAGCGCCATCCCTTTCTGTTTCGCCAGCATCGCCAGCGCGAGGGCGGCCGCCAGCGCCAGGGCAACGTTCTTATCGCCCAGGGCGACGAGCCCCCCCGGAAGGGCGACGTCCAGGTTCTTACTGAACGTGCCCGCCGCAATCAGGACCACCGGCAGCAGAATCGGGGCAAGCGACAGCCACAGCGGCGGCAGGTCAGCTTCATCGCGCGTGCGCATCGCCTCGAGATCTGCCGCCGAGAGTTCCGCGGATGGTCGCAGCGGAATATCCCAGCGACGATTAGCCCAGCAGGCATACGCGTAACCGGCGCAGATTGTAAAAAAGCCGACCACCAGTCCTCCAAGCATCATTTCCCCTACTTCCACGCCCGCCAGTTCGCTCGCGACCAGCGCCGGGCCCGGAGTCGGAGGGACCAGGGAATGCGCCATCGTCGCTCCCGCCACGATCGTGAGGATGTAGAGCAGGTAATTCTTTCCCGTCCGCATCCGCAGCGCCTTTCCCAGTGGCATGAGGAGATAGAACACCGTGTCGAAGAAAACGGGGATCCCCAGGAGAAAGCCGCTGGCCGTAAATGCCGCGGGCGTGCCTTTCTCTCCCAGCAGGCGGCGCAGCGACAACACAATGCGTTCGGCCGCGCCGCTCTCGAGCAGACACTTCCCGATGATCGCCGCCATCGCGATGAGAATCCCGATCTTCGCGCAGCCTGTGCCGAAACCATCTGCCACCCTTTCCGCGGCGGAACCGGAAAGGGCTTCGTCCGGCGGAGTGAGCACCGCAACGGTAAAGGCCCCCAGCAAGAGCGCGAGGAAGGCGTGCAGCCGGAGCCACAGAATTCCACCCAGCACGACCACCATGCCGGCGAGAAGGATGAGGAGGGGGTTCATGGAGGCACAGAACGGATTATTGGATTGTCGGATTACCGGATTGATGGGTTTCCGGAAGATTGCCGTCGGCGTCCATTCGTGTCATTACTGCCCGACCCCAACAATCCAATAATCCACTCTTCCCTGTTCTGTCATCCCGAGCGCAGTCGAGGGATCCCACTTTTGCCATCAGTTATCTCTTCGCGGAAAAGCTTTTGCAACTTCCTGGACGGTGCTTGGATGATTCGGCTCGCGAAGGCGTTGGACGATTAGTGAGATCCCTCGACTCCGCTCGGGATGACAAATCGCAATGTCCCGCTCCACTGTGCCATGCTCTCTTTCGACTCACATACACTCTACCCTCCGTCCATGCCCTCCGCTGCCGACCATCGCATCCCTCCCGATCAACTCCGCTCCCATCGCTGGTTCGGGCCCGACGACCTGCGCGCGTTCGGCCACCGCTCCCGGGCGAAACAGATGGGCTACGATACTTGTGAATACGAGGGCAAACCCGTCATCGGCATTCTTAACACCTGGAGCGATCTCAATACCTGTCACACCCACTTCCGCCAGCGCGCCGAGGAAGTGAAACGCGGCGTCTGGCAGGCAGGCGGTTTCCCCGTCGAGATCCCGGTGATGACGTTGAGCGAAACTTACATGAAACCGACCTCGATGCTTTACCGCAACCTGGTCGCGCTCGAAGTGGAAGAAACCCTGCGATGCCATCCCATCGACGGGGCCGTCCTCATGGGCGGCTGCGACAAGACCGTGCCAGCCCTGCTCATGGGCGCCATCTCCATGGATCTCCCCGTTATCTTCATGCCCGCGGGCCCGATGCTCAAAGGCCACTGGCGCGGCGAAACTCTCGGCAGCGGGAGCGACGTCTGGAAATACTGGGCCGAGCGCTGCGCCGGGAACCTCGGGTGCGACGCCTGGAACGAACTCGAAGACGGCATCGCGCGTTCGCCCGGCACCTGCATGACCATGGGCACCGCCTCCACCATGTGCGCGCTCGCCGAAACGCTCGGGCTATCGCTTCCAGGGGCTTCCTCAATTCCCGCCGTCCATTCCGCCCACCAGCGCATGGCCTCTGCCTGCGGCCGGCGCATCGTCGATCTCGTCTGGGGAGATGCCAAGCCGAGCACGCTCCTGTCATCGGAATCCGTCGATAACGCCATCATCGCGGACATGGCCTTGAGCGGATCCACGAACGCCATCATCCACCTCATCGCCATCGCGCGGCGCGCCGGGATCGATCTCACCATCGATCGCTTCGACGAACTCTCCCAGGGGACGCCCGTGATCGCGAACCTCCGCCCCGCGGGCGAATTTCTCATGGAAGACTTCTACGATGCCGGTGGTTTGCGATCGCTGCTCGCGTCCATCGGGGATCTTCTCCACCTCGATTGCCTCACCGTCTCCGGAAAAACCCTTGGCGAGAACATCGCAGGCGCGGAAGTCTTCAACCCCGAGGTCATCCTCCCGCGCGAAAAACCCCTCGTCGAGAGCGGCGGGACCTTTGTCCTGCGCGGCAATCTCGCGCCCGACGGCTGCGTCATCAAACCTGCCGCCGCCGACCCGAAGCTCCGCAAGCACCGCGGGCCGGCGGTCGTTTTCGCCGATTACAACGACATGAACGCTCGCCTCGACGCCGAATCGCTCGAAATTACCGAGGACTCCGTCATCGTCCTCCAAAACGCCGGCCCCGTCGGGGCGCCGGGCATGCCCGAGTGGGGCATGCTCCCCATCCCCAAACGCCTCCTCGAAAAAGGCGTCCGCGACATGGTCCGCATCTCCGACGCGCGCATGAGCGGCACCAGCTACGGCACCTGCATCCTCCACATCTCACCCGAGTCCGCGATCGGCGGTCCCCTCGCCTTTGTCCGCGACGGCGACCTCATCGAACTCGACATCGACGCGCGACGCATCCACCTCGATGTCAACGACGAGGAACTGGCCAGGCGCCGCAAAGAATGGTCGCCCCCCCAGCCCCGCTACCGCCGCGGATACGGCAAACTCTTCTGCGAGGAAATCACCCAGGCGCACGAAGGATGCGACTTCCGCTTCCTCCACGCCGGCCCAGTCACCCCGGAACCCGAAATCCATTGATGGTTACAGTCTCACTTTTGACGAATGTAGCGGAACTCGCCAAGAGTTCCGAGGCAATTGAATCTTCGTGGATGATCTAATGCAGACTAGTCCCATCGAATCCAAAACCCTTCGAGAGTCCGTCATCGCCGTGCCGCCGCTGGCACGGCACGCCGACCTCACCCTCCACCGCGAAGAGAACGCAAAGCTGATCCGTCATATCGAGGCCGGCGGGCTCACGACGCTCCTCTACGGCGGGAACGCCAATTTCTACCACCTTTCTCTCAACGAATACACCGGGCTGATTACTCTCCTCGAGGAGACCGGGGCTCCGGAAACCCTGGTCATTCCATCCGCCGGCCCCGCCTTCGGCGTTATGATGGACCAGGCGGCCATTCTCAGGGAAACGCGTTTCCCCACCGCAATGGTGCTCCCCCATTCGGGAATGACCACCTCCCGCGGTGTGGAGTCGGGCATCCGTCAGTTTGCCGAAGCCATCGGAAAGCCAGTGGTCCTCTACCTGAAAGAAGAGAATTACCTGGACCCCGAGGGAGCAAAGCGGCTCTGCGATGACGGACTGGTTGCTTTTATCAAGTACGCCATCGTCCGAAAAAATCCCGCGGCGGATCCTTATCTTGAAAAGCTGATCGATCTCGTCGATCCGGCCATCATCGTCAGCGGCATGGGCGAGCAACCCGCCATCGTCCACATGCAGGAGTTCGGCCTCGCAGGATTCACTTCCGGTTGCGTCTGCGTCCAACCTGCCCTCTCGCAGGAGATGCTCGAAGCATTGCGCTCCGGAGATTTCGATCGGGCCGAGTCCATCCGCCAAGTTTTTCGGCCCCTGGAGGATCTCCGCAATGCGATTCATCCCGTCCGCGTGCTCCACGACGCCGTGGCCCTGGCCGGCATCGCCGAGACCGGTCCCATCCTCCCTCTCCTCTCCAATCTTGAGGGCACGGAGCGCGATTCGGTGAAATTTGCGGCCCTGACCCTTTCCAAATCGCCCCGCAGCCCTCAATAATTCCCACGTGAGATGACTGGTAAAAGACTGGGGAGATCACGATCTTCTCCCCTGCAGCCCACCCCCGGGCCTTATTTTCTGATCCCCTCTCCCCAGGGGAGAGGGTTAGGGTGAGGGGAAACCGTTTTGTCTCAGATTTTTGTGCACCTTTTTACACAAATCCCTTCCCACCAATATGGACCTCCACGGACAGAATCTAATCGGAACCCGCCGCTCCTCGGAGGGCGCGGACACTTTTCACAGCCACAATCCCAAGACCGGCGAGGAGTTGGAGACAGCATTTCATGAAGCCACCGCCGGAGAGGTCGACCGGGCCCTCCACCTGGCAGCGGATGCCTTTCGTCCCTTTCGCGCCAGCACTCCGGCGACGCGGGCCAACTTCCTCGAGACCGTCGCAGACGAAGTCGAAGCCCTCGGCGATCAACTTTACGACATGGCCGGCGCGGAGACCGGGCATCCACCCCCCCGCTGCATCGGCGAAACCGCGCGCGCCGTCAACCAGGCCCGCCTCTTTGCGGATCTCCTTCGCGAAGGTTCGTGGGTGGACGCCCGCATCGATCTCCCGCAACCGGATCGAACACCCCTGCCGAAACCCGATGTCCGCAGCATGATGCAGCCAATCGGTCCGGTCGTGGTTTTCGGAGCCAGCAACTTTCCGATCGCGATTTCGGTCTTCGGCGCCGATACCGTGTCCGCCCTGGCGGCGGGCTGTCCCGTGGTCGTCAAGGCGCACCCCGCCCACCCCGGGACCTGCGAACTGGTCGGGCGGGCGCTCCTCGATGCGGCCGCGAAATGCGGGCTCCCCGAGGGCGTGTTTTCCATGGTGCATGGCCGCGGCAACGATGTCGGCATGGCCCTGGTCAATCACCCGGCCACCACCGCAGTCGCGTTCACCGGGTCCCTGCGCGGCGGGCGCGCGCTGTTCGACGCCGCCTGCGCCCGTCCCCACCCAATCCCTTGTTATGCCGAAATGGGCAGCGTCAACCCGGTCTTTGTCCTTCCCGGCGCGCTCGCGGAGCGCGGCGGGCCCATTGCCGAGGGATATATCCAGTCCCTCAATCTCGGCGTGGGCCAGTTCTGCACCAACCCGGGTCTGGTCTTCGGATTGGAGAGCGCGGAACTGACGGAGTTTGTCGGGGCAGCCTCGCAAAAAGCCGCCGCCGTGGCTCCCGCCTCCATGCTCCACGCCGGTATTCACGAGTCCTACGACCGCGGCGTGCAAGAAATCCGCACCCTTTCCGGCGTCAATCTAGCCGGCGCATCAAGCGACGCCCCCGATCCCACGAAATCGCAAGCCGCCTGCTATGTCTTCGAAACCGACAGCACCTCACTAAAAACTCACCCCGGGCTCTTCGAAGAAGTGTTCGGCCCGGCCTCCACCGTGGTGAAATGCCAGTCTCCGCAGGAGCTCGAAGAATTCGCCCGGCAACTCGAAGGCAGCCTTACCGCCAGCGTCCACGGCACCGCGGAGGATCTGGCGGCGCACGAAACACTCATAAAAATTCTCGAAGAAAAAGTCGGGCGCCTGGTGTTCAACGGGTATCCCACCGGAATCGAAGTCTGTCCCTCCATGCACCACGGCGGACCTTATCCCGCCACCACGCACTCCCACTTCACCTCCATCGGGACGCGCTGCATTTACCGTTTCGTGCGGCCGGTGTGTTACCAGGATTCCCCGCAGGAAACCCTGCCCGAAGAGCTGCGCGACCGGAATTCCCGGGAAATCTGCCGACTGGTGGACAACGTCGTGACCAGAGACGATTGTTAGGGGCGTCCCATGACGTTCTTCGAACAGCATTTCCATCCGGCGGTCTACTTTGCCACGGGCATTGCGTGCACCGTGCTCGTCATCGGGCTCTGGAAACTGCTGCGGTTCTGGAACGACCTCCGCCTCACCAAGCGCGTCACTGCGGAACTGGCCAGGCACGCCTCCGATCCACGGGCGGATGCCGCCTGGGAACAGGTCCGCGCCTGCCGCCGCCGCCTGCGCTATAATCTCACGCCCAATCCCGAATGGGTGTCCCCTCTCGTGGAGGAAGTCCCGCGGCTCGTCCGTGAAATCGCAGTGGTCTATTACCCGGATCACCCCGATCCCATTCAGGCCCCCCGCGTCAGCGAATTCGCCCGGGCGGTCCAATACGCTTCCATGGACATCGCGGAAATTCTCCAGTCCCAGCGCATGGGGCGTCTCATCGATCTCAGTGCGAACCAGCCCGTGCGCGTCTGGCAGAAAAGCCGGCAGATGCTGCAAAACCCCAAGGTCCAGAAGGCGCGATCTTACCTCAGTAAACTCGAGCCCGTTTACCGGGCGGGCCGGCCCCTCTGGCAGGTGGTCCGCTACAAGTCCCCCATCACCTGGATTTCCCTGGCAGCCTCTAACACCGCAATCCGCACCATCCA